>NZ_JAHOPB010000002.1:343724-687448 GCF_019039055.1 Reyranella humidisoli | reverse complement strand
GGTGAAGGTCATGATGGCGAATACGCGCGCCATGACCGACGGCGGCAGGTCGAGCATCTTGGCCTTGCGCTTGGCAGGCGCCATTTCCTCGCGCGGCACCAGCGCCACGAAGGCGACGGCGCAGATCAGGCAGATGACGCCCGGGATGATGAACGCCGCCTGCCAGCCGAAACGCTGGGCAATGTAGACGGAGAGGCCGGCGGCGATGGCGATGCCCATGTTGCCGGCCAGGCCGTTCACGCCGATCGTGAAGCCGGGGTTCTTGGCCTTCTGGACCAGCATCGGGATACCGACCGGATGGTAGATCGAGGCGAAGGCGCCCATCAGGGTGAGCGCTGCGCCGATCTGCCACTTGTTGGTGCAGAGCGCGATGATCAGGGCCGAGACACCCATGCCGGCGAAGAAGATCACCATCATGATCCAGCGGCCCCAATGGTCGCCGAGGCGACCGCTCACGATCGAGCCGGCACCGAACATGAAGAGCGCGCCGTAGTTGAACGGCGTGAGCTCGGTCCACTCAACGCCCCAGACGCCTGCAATGACGCCCCAGGAATAGGCGAAGACCACCAGGATCCAGTGATCCATGGCGTGGCCGATGTTGAGCAGGATAGAGGTGGGGCTTCCGTGGCTCATCTTGTTCGTTCCTCCAGAGCCGCCAGACTAGAGATGGCCCGCCTGTCTGTCTTGCGCTAGATTGCCAATTAATGTCGCAAAATAGCCAAGCCGCCCTGCGCTCGACGAACCCCGAGGACTACCAGGGCGTCCCGCGCGCGGTCGCGGCCATGCCCAAGGACTTCGCCGACGGTTTCGAGATCGCGCCGCACCGCCATCGCCGCGCCCAGTTGATCTATGCCACCGCCGGAACGATGCGCATTTCCACGGAGGAAGCCGTCTGGGTGGTGCCGCCGCAGCGCGCCCTGTGGATGCCGCCGGGCGTGCGCCATTCGATCGTGATGTCGGGCGACGTGACGATGCGCACTCTCTATCTGCGGCAGGACGCGGCGGCCGGCATGCCCGAGGTCTGCCGCGTGCTGCGCATCTCTCCCCTGCTGCGCGAGCTGATCGTGCGCGCGACCGAAATGCCGGTGCACTATGACGAACGAGGCGCCGCGGGCCATGTCGAGGCGCTGATCCTCGACGAACTGCACCACGAGCCATCGCTGCCGTTTCATCTGCCGATGCCGCGCGACAAGCGGCTCCAGCGACTTTGCTCGGCCCTGCTGGCGGCGCCCGGCGACCAGCGGACGCTCGAACACTGGGCGGGATCGGCGAATGCAAGCCCTCGCACCCTCGCCCGGCTGTTCGTAACGGAGACCGGCCTCACCTTCGGCGCGTGGCGGCAGCAGGCGCGCGTGCTCGAAGCGATGGGACGTCTCAGCGGCGGCCAGGCCGTCACCGACGTCGCGCTCGATCTTGGCTACGACAGCGTGAGCGCCTTCAGCGCGATGTTCCGCAGAGCATCGGGCGTGTCCCCCAGCGCCTACCGCCCCGCTCGTTGAGCGCCGCGCTAAAACCCCTGTGCGTTGTGAGGGGATTTTGCACGTTGTTGCAAGCGGTTAGCCCTTGACGCTGGACGGTAATAATCCCCCAATGCGCGCCCTTTTAGAGTAATCTAAATTGTCATTTACCTGAGTGTCTGCGCTCCCGCCGCCGCCTGGAGTTTATGTTGAAGCCGACAGATATCGCCAATCCCGACTACTTCCATAAGGTCGTCGATTGCCAGTGGGCGTGTCCCGCCCACACGCCAGTCCCCGAGTACATCAGGCTGATCGCGCACGGACGTTATTCCGATGCGTACATGATCAACTGGAAGTCCAACGTCTTCCCGGGAATCCTGGGCCGGACCTGCGACCGTCCCTGCGAGCCGGCGTGCCGGCGCAGTCGCGTCGAGGACGAGACGCTGGTCAAGGGCAAGAAGGAGCCCGTCGCGATCTGCCGCCTGAAGCGCGTCGCGGCCGACTACAAGGACGATGACGACATCAATTCCAAGATGCCCAAGGCGGGGGAGAAGAACGGCAGGCGCATTGCCTGCATCGGCGGCGGTCCCTCCTCGCTGACCGTCACGCGCGACCTCGCCGTGCTGGGCTACGAAGTGGTGATCTACGACCAGGATCCCAAGCTCGGCGGCTTCATCCGCACGCAGATCCCTCACTTCCGCCTGCCCGAATCGGTGATCGACGAGGAAGTCGGCTACATCACCGGCATCGGCAACGTCGAATTCCGCCACCAGCGCGTCGACTCGCTGAAGGCCGTCCTCGCCGAAGGCTACGACGCGGTGTTCGTCGGCTCCGGCGCGCCGCGCGGCCGCGATCTCGACGTGCCGGGCCGCAAGGAAGCGGCCGCCAACATCCATATCGGCCTCGACTGGCTGTCTTCGGTCTCGTTCGGTCACATCACCAAGGTCGGCAAGCGCGTGATCGTGCTGGGCGGCGGCAATACCGCGATGGACTGCTGCCGCACCGCCCGCCGTCTCGGCGGCGACGACGTGAAGGTGATTGTCCGCTCCGGCTTCGAGGAGATGAAGGCGTCGCCCTGGGAGAAGGAAGACGCGATCGGCGAGGACATCCCCATCCTCAACATGCTCGTCCCGAAGGAAGTCCGCCACGAGGGCGGCCAGATCAAGGGCGTGCTGTTCGAGAAGGTGGTCGCCAAGTACGACGACAAGGGCCGTCGCTCGCTGGTCCCGTCCGGCGAGCCCGACGAATTCCACGAGTGCGACGACGTGCTGGTGGCGATCGGCCAGGAGAACGCCTTCCCCTGGATCGAGAAGGACGCCGGCATCGAGTTCGACAAGTGGGGCCTGCCCCAGCTCAACGAAAAGACCTTCGCCAGCACGCATCCGAAGGTGTTCTTCGGCGGCGACGCGGCGTTCGGGCCGAAGAACATCATCTGGGCGGCCGCGCACGGCCACGAGGCGGCGACCTCGATCCACAAGATGCTGATCGGCGAGAACCCCGAGGAGCGTCCCGCCCCCGGCGTCAACGTCGCCAGCCAGAAGATGGGCATCCACGAGTGGAGCTACGACAACGCTCCCACCATCGACCATCGCCTGAAAGTCCCGCATCGCCCCAAGCAGGAAGCGCTGAAGGACATCATGGCCGAGGTCGAGCTGGGCTTCGACCCGCAGCTCGCCTTCAAGGAGGCCCAGCGCTGCCTCAACTGCGACGTCCAGACGGTGTTCACCGGCCAGCTCTGCATCGAGTGCGATGCCTGCGTCGACATCTGCCCGATGGACTGCATCACCTTCACCGAGAACGCCGAGGAGAAGGAACTACGCCTGAACCTGACGGCGCCGGCGATGAATCCGACGCAGGACCTCTACATCGGCGGCGACCTCAAGACGAAGCGCGTCATGGTCAAGGACGAGGATGTCTGCCTGCATTGCGGGCTGTGCGCCGAACGTTGCCCCACGGGCGCATGGGATATGCGCAAGTATTACATCGAAATGACACACGCGGAGCACGCATGCCGCAAGCAATAGCCGCCGTTAACGATTTCGTCGTCAAGTTCGCGAACGTCAACGGATCCGGATCGGCCTCGGCCAACGAACTCTTTGCCCGGTCGATCCTGCGCATGGGCGTCCCCGTCAGCCCGCGCAACATCTTCCCCTCGAACATCCAGGGCCTGCCGACCTGGTACGAGGTCCGCGTCACCGAGAAGGGTTATCTCGGACGGCGCGGCGGCGTCGACATGATGGTCGCCATGAATCCGCAGACCTGGGCCGAGGACGTGAAGGAGATCACGCCAGGCGGCTACCTGTTCTACGACTCGACCAAGCCCATGCCGTCGTCGATGTTCCGCGAGGACATCAACGTGATCGGCGTGCCGCTGACGGCGATCACCAACGCCACCTACTCCGATGCCCGCCAGCGGCAGCTCTTCAAGAACATCATCTATGTCGGCGCGCTCTCGGTGCTGCTCGACATCGACGAGAAGGAGATCCAGCGGCTGTTCGGCGAGCAGTTCAAGGGCAAGGAAAAGCTGATCGACTCGAACGTCAAGGCGATGAACCTCGGCCGTGACTGGGTGAAGCAGCATGTCGATCCCGACCTGGTGAAGATCAAGGTTCGGCATGCCGACAATGTCGGCGACCGCATCTTCGTCGAGGGCAACAGCGCCGCCGCGCTGGGCGCCGTCTATGGCGGCGCCACGGTCTGCGCCTGGTACCCCATCACGCCGTCCTCGTCGCTGGCCGAGGCCTTCCAGGCCCATTGCAAGAAGTTCCGCCACGAAAAGGAAACCGGCAAGGCCAAGTACGCCATCGTGCAGGCCGAGGACGAGCTGGCCTCGATCGGCATGGTGATCGGCGCCGCCTGGAACGGCGCGCGCTCCTTCACTGCGACCTCCGGTCCCGGCATCTCGCTGATGACCGAGTTCATCGGCCTCGCCTACTTCGCCGAAGTGCCGGCGGTGCTGGTGAACGTCCAGCGCGGCGGTCCCTCGACCGGCATGCCAACGCGCACGCAGCAGTCGGACCTGCTGGGCTGCGCCTACGCCTCCAACGGCGACACCAAGCACGTGCTGCTGTTCCCCGAGGATCCGCGCGAGTGCTTCGAGTTCACCGCAGACGCGCTCGACCTCGCCGACCGGCTCCAGACTCCGGTGTTCGTTATGACCGACCTCGACATCGGCATGAACCATCGCCTGTGCAAGCCGTTTGCCTGGGACGAGAACCGCGTCCTCGACCGCGGCAAGGTGATGACCGCCGAGGATCTCGAGGCGGGCAAGAATTTCGGCCGCTACCTCGACGTTGACGGCGACGGCATCCCGTTCCGCACCTATCCCGGCACGCACCCGACCAAGGGCTCCTACTTCACGCGCGGCACGACCAAGGACGAGTACGCGCGCTATTCGGAGGAAGGGCCGGTCTATGTGCGCAACATGGAGCGGCTGCAGAAGAAGTGGGAGACCGCGAAGAAGATCGCGCCGCAGCCGCTGCGCTATTCCTCACCCAAGCCGACCCGCTTCGGCGTGATCTATTTCGGCTCGACCAGCCCGGCGATGGACGAAGCGCTCGACCATCTCGAGGCCGAGGGCCATCACGTCAACGCGCTGCGCGTGCGGTCCTTCCCGTTCGCGCAGAGCGTCGAAGACTTCATCCACGAGCACGACCGCGTGTTCATCGTGGAACAGAACCGCGACGGCCAACTCCGCACCATGCTGCTCAGCGAATACACGCTCGACGCCCGCAAGATCGTGCCCGTCCTGCACTATGACGGCACGCCGATCACGGCGCGCTTCATCGCGACCGACATCGCCACCAAGCTCGGTCAGTTCAAGATTGTCTCGTTCGACAAGGCCGCGTCATGACCTACATCGCAAAGCCCCGCCTCCATCATCCGTCGCTGGTCAAGAACAAGGCCGGCTACACCCGACGCGACTATGAGGGCGCCGTCTCGACGCTCTGCGCCGGCTGCGGCCACGATTCGATCAGCGCCGCGATCATCCAGGCCTGCTACGAGCTCGACATCCTGCCCCACCAGGTCGCCAAGCTCTCGGGAATCGGCTGCTCGTCCAAGTCGCCGACCTACTTCGTGGGCGCCAGCCACGGCTTCAACACCGTGCACGGCCGCATGCCGTCGGTGATGACCGGCGCCAACCTCGCCAACCGCGACCTGATCTACATGGGCGTGTCGGGCGACGGCGACTCCGCCTCGATCGGCCTCGGCCAGTTCGCCCATGTCATGCGCCGCGGCGTGAACATGACCTACATCGTCATGAACAATGGCGTGTACGGCCTGACCAAGGGACAGTTCTCGGCCACTGCCGACAAGGGCTCGATCAGCAAGAAGGGCGTCGCCAACTCAGACTCCTCGATCGACATGGTGTCGCTGGCCATCCTGATGGGCGCCACCTTCGTCGGCCGCTCCTTCTCCGGCGACAAGCACCAACTCGTGCCGCTGATCAAGGCGGCGATGGATCACAAGGGTGCGGCCTTCCTCGACGTCATCAGCCCGTGCGTGGCCTTCAACAACCATCCGGGCTCGACCAAGAGCTACGATTACGTGCGCGAGCACAACGAGGCGCTGAACCGGATCGACTTCATCGAGAGCCGCGAGGAGATCACCACCTCCTACGAACCCGGCACGACGAAGACGGTGCAGCAGCATGACGGTTCGATCCTACGGCTGCGTAAGCTCGGCGAGGACTACGATCCGTCCGACAAGGTCTCGGCGATGAAGCGCATCCAGGAAGGCATGCACGCCGGCGAGGTCGTGACCGGCCTGCTCTACGTCGATCCCGTGCCGAGCGACCTGCACGCCAACCTCAACACGGTCGACGTGCCGCTGAACACGCTGAACGCCCCGGAGCTGTGCCCGGGCACCTCGGCGCTCGACAAGATCAACGCGAGCCTGCGCTGATCCGCTGGCTGGTCGCCCTGCTGGCGGCTCTGGTCGGCGCCTGTATCGGCGCCGGCGTGATGGCCATGGGGCTCGGCCTCCTCTTCACCGCGATCGGCGGTTCGTTCGAGGGCTCGGCCGCGATGGGCGGTGTCGCTGTCGGCCTGCCGCTGGGTAGCGTGCTGGGCTTCGGTCTCGGCGGCTGGCTGCTCCTCCGCTCCTGGAAGCCTGCGCCCACCCGCCCGCCTGAAGCCTGACGGAGATGCCTTGGCTAATGGTTGGCGTGAGCATGCGCCAATCGTCCGCCGTCAGGCGAAAAGCTCCCGTTCGCGCTTGCGGATGGAGTCGGTCCAGTGCCGATCCCACCACGGCTTTTCGCCGGGCTTTTTCGGTGCGGGCTGCAACTCGATGACTTTCTTGTTCTTCCCCAACTTCTTCGTGTCTTCCTGTACACTACGGAACCGGTAGTGGTCGTAGAGCCGCACTGCCTCGATCATGTAGCTCGTCGCCACGGTGCGGTCCTTGATCATGACCAAGTTCTCGCCATTCTCCCGATCTGCCGGCTCGGAAAAGTTGTATGATCCCAGGTAGACGCGGGCATCCTTGGTGTCGAAGTCGATCACGACGAACTTGTGATGCATGCGAGTGCCGCGGTGGTGGCCAGCATTGCCAGAGAGGCCGGACGGCTCGGTACTGAAAGGCGCCGGCACGCCGCCGGTCAGGGCTGAAGCGCGAACGACCCGGCGCTTGTTGTCCGGTGTAAGCACAGTGACGCCAAGATTACCCGCCTTGACGCTCGCGTCGGCGATACCGAGCGTGTGCACATTCTTGTCCTTGATCTTCTTGCCAAGGGCCGGACCGATCGGTCCGTTCTTCATCTGTCCGAGAAACGCCAACGAGAAGAAGATGCTCGTCTTTGCCTTCGCCAAGTCCTTTCCTAGCGGCTCCAGCAGGCCCTTCTCTACGGTGTGAGGCGAGAAGCCGACTTGCGCGTCGATCCCCGGTACGCCGAGCTTGTGCCAGCGCCCTGATGCTGCGGACTTGCGGAACGCATCGGCCTTCTCAGCCGTGAAGTAGGTGTCGAAGACGCGGAAATAGTCATCCACCGCCTTCTTGCTGGTCACGATTACGGCGTTGTTGGACTGCACGTAGAAGCCGCGCCAAGTGAAATTGGTCGAGCCGTAGATGACCTTATTCACCCCCTTGCCCGAGATCGCGATCGACTTGTGATGCTGCAGTCCGGCCATGTGCTGGCGCACGACATTTGCTTTGCCGGCACTCTTCTTGAGTATCTCTGCGGCCTCGCTCTCCGGCGAATCGGGTTTCCTGTGGGTCGGCGGGGAGTCGTCGATGATGACCTTCAGGCGGGACTTCAGCTTTACGAGCCGCGAGAGGATCTCCGGCAGGTTGAGGTCGTAGGCAATCACCCGGACCTCGGCCTTACTCTTAATAGCCTCGTCGAGCGCCTCGCAGATCACGGCCCGTGCCTCGAACCCCATCCAGGCGAGCGCGTCGTCGGCTTTCTTGTGCGTCGGCACAAACGACAGGCCCTCGTTCGCCTTGTCCGGCAAAAGCGTCGACAGGTTCCGGTCGGGCGCGAAGTTCGCCACGAAGGACTGCGAAGAAACATAGCCCCGCGTAAAGGCGACATTGATCTTGCCAGGGATAGTTTCACGCATCAGAGCGAGAGCCGCCGTCTGCGCCTCGCCGCGGCTCGTCACGCCGGCCTCGTCCATGAAGATCGGCGTGACGCGATAGGTGAACTTGCCCGACTTGTCCGCGTCGCGGGGAAAATGTACCCAGCGGAACTTCTGGAACGGCGCCTCGAGGCTCGTGATCGACGGGTCGGACGCTTTTTTTCGCTGGCCCGGAAATCCGATGCGATTCTTCACCGGCCAGAACTGGCTGCCGCCCGGCTCCTTGAATTCGATCGCGAAGCCCACGAAATTGCCGGGCGGCTTGCCGCCGACCCAATTCATTGCAAGCAGCGCCATCCCGTCGCCGCGGTGAATTTTCAGCGAGAACGGCGCCGACTTGTTCGCACCTATGACTTGATATGCAGTATTCATTGCGTCCCCCACAATGCTGCCGATCACAATACACGTGAAAATAGATGGAATGTTACACTATTCTTACGTCTTTTTTCTGGCTTCTGGCTCTGCCCGCTATAGGTCGACGCGCTCTTCGGCGACCGACTTGCGGGTCTCCATGTTGAAGCGGCCGGCATAGATCGGGCGTTCGCCCGTCGTCGGGCCGGGATACTGGACGATCAGGATCTCGCCGCCGGTCTCGGTCCTGAACTCGCCCTCGAAATGCGGATCGGGATGATAGAGCATCGTGCCCGGCATGCAGATGCGGCCGTCGATCACGAAGTCGCCCTTCAGCACCAGCCAGACCTGCGCGAAGCCATGATAGTGCTCCGGGTGATAAGCACCCGGCTCCAGCCGCAGGATGCCGGCGTTCGGCTGCGTCGGGTCCTCCGGCCGCGGATGGAACAGCATCTTGCCGGTCTCGCCCGGCCAGCGGATCGTCTCCCACTCGATCTCGTCGAGATGGCGCACCTGGTAGGGCTTGTGGTCGCGACGCGAGGCCTCGCGCGTCGTGCCCAGCGCCGCATTGGCCACCGCCGTGTCGGGAACATGCTTGCTCATGCCGTGCTTTCCTCTTTCTTCATTGACGAGAGACGCCACCAGTCCGGCACGTCGGCCGCATCGGCCGGCTTCGCCACCGACATCAGCACCTGCGCCTGGCCGCGGCCGGCGTTCTCGGCGCGATGCGGCTGCTGCGAATCGATGAGGATGCCATCGCCCGCCTTCAGCCGGTATTGCGCGTCGCCGACATGGAACATCACCTCCCCTGACAGCACGTAGCAGTGCTCCTGGCCGGGATGGGATACGGTCGCTTCCATGCCCTTGGCGCGCGGGAAGACCAGGTGGAACACCTCCATCCGGTCGAGCGGCGCGCCACCGCCCAGATGACGCCAGCGATAGCCCGTCGCCGCGACCTCCTGCAGCCCGCCCTCGTCGGCCCTGTGCACGGCGACCATCGTCTTGGCCGGCGCCGCCTCGCTGGGGAAGAGCTCGTGCAACCCGAGCCGCAGGGCGTCGGCCAGCTGAATGAGGTTGGCGATTGAGGCCGCCGCCTGTCCGCGCTCGAGCTTCGACAGGAAGCCCTCGGAAACACCAGCCCGGCGGGAGACCTGTGCCAGGGTGAGGCCGGCCCCCGCCCGCGCGGCCCGCAGGCGGCGGCCGATGTCGCGGGTGGTCTCGGCAATGCGTTCGGCTGATCTGCTCATCCTCCACTGATGGACCGGACTTTCACACAAGGCAAGTTTTCTTTCTCTACTGGCAGACACGAGAATCGCGTAGGCTCCCGTTCATGGACGACACCGCGACAGGGTTTCGCCTTGGCGAGGCCGGATTCTTCCCGTGGGGCACGCGCTTCGACGCCGTGGTCCGCGACTTCGAGGGGCCGGGCTATGCAAGCCGGTCCCTGCCCTGCAGGGAGGCCTACGGCTTCGCGACCCGCTCGGCGGAGCCTTCGGCGCCACGACCCGATCGACCGGTCCTGACCGTGACCTACGAGCTGGCCGCCACCGCCAGTCCCGCCCGGGACCTGTTCGCCCCGCTCGTGATGCGCCTCGGGTCACCCCGGACGATCGAGCGCGACGAACTTTCGCCCCATGCAAGCTCGCCAGACCATGTCGTCCTCTATGCGAACTGGAAGACGGCCGACGGCATTCCCATCGGCCTTTCGCTCTACGGTGCGCCGCGGACCACCCGGTTCGGCCACAGCGCCGGCTCGCTCTACCTCAGCTGGGGCGATCTCGAAGCGGCCGCCGCGCCGTGGATCGACGAATGGCATGCCGCCAACGACGAAGTCGCGCAGGCCGCGCAGTCGCCCGGCAGGATCGAGCGGTTCAGTGTCGGCTACGACGTGCGGGCGAGCGACGCCCACGAGCCGTTGCGCATCGCCAATCGGTGCCTCAAGGCACCGGAACTACTCGACACGCCGCGCTCGATTGCGCACGGCCTTGGCGAGCGCGGCTTCGCGTTGTGGAGCGACGCGGCGGGTACGCGCTGGCACCTTTCGACCTCGGCCTGCACGATCGTGCTGGGCGGGCGGGAAACCTCACGGGTCAGGATCGCCAGTGTCGAGCCGGCGCGCGGCGGTGGCTTCTCTTCCATCGAGATCGGAGGCTGGTGGGCGCGTGACGCCTGGAAATCGCGTGCCATCGAGGAGGCCGTCCACGCCCTGGCGCGCGTGCCCGGCCTCACCATCGAGCGTTCGTCAGGTTACGACGTTTAGGCTCCCCGTCTCGCCCGGCGCCCGCTTCAGTTCGAGGCGCTGCTCGTGCCATTGCCTCAATGACGGTCGATGGCCGATCGAGATCATCGTCGTTCCCGGCAGGCGCTCCTTCAGCCCACCGTAGACCGCGGCCTCGTTGGCCTCGTCGAGCGAGGCCGTGGCCTCGTCGAGGAACAGCCAGTCGGGCCTGAACACCAGCGCCCGGGCGATCGCCAGCCGCTGCTGTTCGCCGCCGGACAGGGTATTGCTCCAGTGCACCTCCTCGTCGAGACGGCTCGCCAGATGCCCGAGCCGTGCCGCCTCCAGCGCGCTCACGATGTCGGCATCGGTCGCGGTGGAGTTTTCGTCCGGATACTTCACGGCATCGCGCAAGGTCGCGATCGGAATGTAGGGTTTCTGGGGCAGGAACAGCACGCGCGCCCCTGCCGGAATCAGGATCCGCCCGCGGCCGAAGGGCCAGATGCCCGCCATCGCCCGGAACAGCGTGCTCTTTCCGGAGCCGCTCGTCCCGGTGATCAGGGTCGAGGTGCCTTTCGGCAGCACGAGGTCGAGATCCTTGAGCAAGGTCTGGCCGTTGGGCAGCGCCAGGTCGAGACCGCTGGTGCCGACATCCGCCCGGCCCGGCTCGGCGGCGACGGTGATGTTCTCCGCCGGCTTCTCCTCGATGGCGTCCTGCAGACCCTTCAGGCGGTCCATCACGGCACGCAGCTCGGCCACGTTGGTGTAGTTGTCGATGAAGAAGGAAAGCGCTGTCTGCACCTGCCCGAACGCCTGCGCCGTCTGCATGACGACGCCCAGCGTGATCGCACCGGCAAAGAAGCGCGGCGCCGTCACGATATAGGGGAAGATGATCGCGAGCTGGCCATAGCCGATCTGGTAGAAGACGAGCTGCATCTCGGTCACCAGCACGCGCCAGGCGTTGTTGAACACGTCGGTGAACTTGGCTTCCAGCACCTCGTTCTCGCGCGGCTCGCCGCGATAAAGAGCGATGCCCTCGGCATTCTCGCGCACCCGCATCAGGCCGAAGCGGAAGTTCGCCTCGTAGCGCTGCTGCAGGAAGTTGAGCGGAATCAGTCGCCGGCCCACCAGGTTGGCCAGCCAGGTGCCGAGAAAGGCGTAGATCAGCGCCGCCCAGACCATGTAGCCCGGTATGACGACGTCGAGGCCGATGAACGACAGCGAAATCGGTCCCGAGAGCTGCCACAGGATGAACAGGAAAGACACGAGCGTCGCCACTGCGCTGATCAATCCCAGCAGCAAGGTCATCGTGTAGAAGCCGAGCAGCCGCAGATCCTCGGCGATGCGCTGGTCGGCATTGTCGACCTTGCGTTCGAGCTCGATACGGTAATAGCCGCGGCCGTCCAGCCAGTGCGAGAGATAGTGGCCGGTCAGCCACCGCCTCCACCGCAGGCGCAGGTAGGGGCTGACCAGCCCCCGTGCCACGCCGAAGGCGATGGCGAGCGCCGCGATCCAGCCGAAATTGACCATCTCGGTCCAGAACGCAGCTTCGTCCTTGTTCTGCAGGCTGTCGTAGAAGCGCCGGTTCCACTCGCTGAAGGCGACGTTGACCGTCACCGCTGCCAGCGTGAGCACAATCGCGCCGACCAGCAGGCCGATGGCGATCCAGCGCTCCTCGGAGCGGAAATAGGGGAGGACCAGCCGCCACCAGTCGCCGAGGTAGGAACTCACGCTCTTCATGCAGGAAATCCTTTCGGGCGGCACACTGCCGAGACAGGGCGACGATGACAACGGCGCTCGCGGCGGCTATAGCGCCGCACGATGGACGTTACCCCGCTCGCTTCCCGCCGCGCCGCAGTCGATGTGCTGATGGCGTGCCTCGACAAGGGCCAGCCGCTCGACGACGCGCTGGCCGGCCATCGCGGCTTCACCGCCCTCGATCCGCGCGACCGCGCCTTCGTGCGGCTGCTGCTGGCCACGACGGTGCGCCACCTGGGCGAGATCGAGGGCGTGCTCTCTGGTCTGATCACCAAGCCGCTCGAGGGCGCCAATGCGGTCGGCCGCCAGGTCCTCCGCCTGGGTGCCGCCCAGCTGATGTTCCTGGGAACGCCACCGCATGCCGCCGTCGATACCTCGGTGCGCCTGGTAGAGGATGCCGGCCTGCATCACCTCAAGGGCCTGGTGAACGCCGTGCTGCGCCGTATTTCGCGGGACGGCGATGCCCTGCTGGTGGATCGCGATCCCGCCCGCCTCAACACACCGCGCTGGCTGTGGGAAAGCTGGATCCACGCCTATGGCGAGGACACGACGCGCGCCATCGCGTCGGCCCACCTCCAGGAGGCGCCGCTCGACATCACCGTCCGCCGGGATGCCGATCACTGGGCCGGCCAGCTCGAGGCCGAGAAGCTGCCCACGGGAACGCTCCGCCGGAAGGGCGGCGGCCACATCGCCGAACTGCCGGGCTTCGCCGAGGGCACCTGGTGGGTGCAGGACGCCGCCGCGGCCCTGCCCGCTCGGCTGCTGGGCGACGTCACCGACAAGCGGGTCGCCGATCTCTGCGCCGCGCCCGGCGGCAAGACGATGCAGCTCTGCGCCGCGGGCGCCCAGGTCACCGCCGTCGACATCTCGGCCCGCCGCATGACGCGCCTCGGCGAAAATCTCGCCCGGGCCGGCCTGTCGGCCAATCTCGTGACGGCGGATGCGAGCAAGTGGATGCCCGAGGAGAAGTTCGACGCCATCCTGCTCGACGCGCCCTGCTCGGGCACCGGCACACTGCGCCGCCATCCCGACATTGCCTGGCTCAAGGACGAGGAGGATGTCGCGCGACTGACTGTCACGCAGGATCGCCTGCTGATGCGCGCACTCGATATGCTGAAGCCCGGCGGCACCCTGGTCTATGCGGTCTGCTCCCTGCAGGAGGACGAAGGAATCGAGCGCATCAACGGCGTGCTCGTCCGCAATCCGCAGGTGAAGCGCGTGCGTGTCACGCCGGCGGAAGTCCCGGGCCTAGAGGACGCCATCACCCCGCGAGGCGACCTCCGCACCCTGCCCTTCATGTGGGCCGACCGTGGCGGCCTCGACGGCTTCTACGTCGCGCGACTCACCGCGTAGGAGCCCTCACACTCGCGAACTCGGGCTGTAGAACGGCTGGTGCTTCGACGGGTCCATGTAGTTCTCGTAGAACTTGCGGGCGTGCGGCAGCAGCGCGACCGAGAGCTTGCGGCGCTCGACCTCGTCGTCGGCCAGGGCCTTGCTGAGATCGTCGTGCAGCGCCTTCAGCGCGGCGGTCTTGTCGACCTTGGTGAAGAGCCCGTCCTTGTAGATCACCTCGCCGTCGCACATCGTCATCGTGACGGCCTGCTGCTTGGCGCGCTGCACGACCGCGTCGAGCGTCGGGGTCATCTCGTCGAGATAGGGATAGGCCACGCTATCCCAGTCGATCAGCACCATGTCGGCGGCCTTGCCGACCTCCAGCGTGCCGATGCTATCGCCGAACGGCGTCGTCTTCGCCCCACCGACGGTCGCCATGCGCAGCACCTGCGCCATGGTCGGCACGTCGGCCTCGACCATGCCCGGCACGCGATGCGCGCGCAGCACCAGCTTCAGCTCCTGCAGCATGTCGCGATCGTCGTTGATGCCGGCCTCGTCTAGGCCGATCGCGGTGTTGATGCCCTTCTTCTCGAAGTGATTGAGCGCAGCGACGCCGGAGCGCAGGCGGAAGTTGGACGAGCAATTGTGGCAGACGCAGCCCTTGGCCTCGGCCAGCCGGTCGATGTCCTTCTCGTTCAGCCAAACGCCGTGGCCCAGGGTCAGCCGCTCGTTCACCATCCCGAAGCGATCGATGTATTCCAGCGCGGTGCAGTTGCCCCGCCGCCAGGCATATTCCTTCTGATAGGCGGTCTCGAGCAGGTGCATATGCATCGGCACGTTGTACTTGGCCGACGCGTCGCTGAGCTTGGTGAGCGCGGGATCCGAGCACCAGTGCAGATTGGCCGGCGCCAGCTGGATCTTCACGCGGCGCTTGTTGTGGTGCTGCGAATGGAACGACTTGAACATGTCCATCGCATCGTCGAGGCTCATCTTGAAGCGGTCGAACCAGCGCTGCATCGGGCCGCGCAGCTCCGGCGGCAGGCTGCGCACGAACTCCTCGTCGGCCTGGTAGACGAGACGGTTCTGGTCGCGCACCGCATAGCAGTAGCTGACGCGCATGCCGACATCTTCATAGGCCTTGATGGTCTCGGTTGCGCGCTTCTCGACGTCGGGCAGGGTGCCGGGCATCCAGCCCTGGATGTGCTGCACGGTGGTGATGCCCGAGCCGATCATCTCGAAGGCCGAGTAGAGCGTATCGAGATAGAGGTCGAGGTTGCGGATCACCATGCGGGTGATGAACCACAGCTCCAGCGGCATGTCGGGCGAGCCGAGCTGGACCGGCGTCAGCCCGACATGGTGATGACCGTTGACGAAGCCCGGCAGCAGGATCTCCTTGCCCGTGCCGATCACCGGCACCGTCGGATGCTTGGCATGCAGATCGTCGTAGGTGCCGACCTCGACGATGACGCCGTCTTCCTGCAGAACGGCGCCGTCCTTGATCTCGTTCCAGGTGAAACGGTCCTTGGTGCCCGTGATGGCTGCGCGGCTACGGATCAGGCTGGTGGCCATATCGGCTTCTCCTTTGTCTGGGACTCTTGAATCAGGCGGTGGCGGTGAGCGCTTCCTGCTCGGCGAAGGCACGATCGACTTCGTCGCGGAGCAGGTCGGTGAGCTGGATGCGGAGAGCCTCCGCCTCGCGCGAGAAGAGATTGCGCGGCCGGGGCATATCGATCGGCACGATGGTCTTGATGCGGCCCGGCCGCGACGTGAAGACGACGACCCGGTCGGCCAGCGCCACCGCCTCGTCGATATGGTGGGTGACGAACAGCACCGAGGCGGCCGAATCGCGCCACACGTCGAGCAGAAAATCCTGCATGCGCGCGCGCGTCTGGACGTCCAGGGCCGCGAAGGGCTCGTCCATCAGCAGGACCTTCGGCCGCATGGCGAGCGCGCGGGCCACGGCGACCCTCTGGCGCATGCCGCCTGACAGCTCGTCGGGCCGCTTGTCCATGGCCGCCTTCAGGCCGACCCGCTGCAGGGCTTCCGCTGCGACGGTGCGGCGTTCGTCCTTGCTCGCGCCGCGGATCGACAGGCCGAAGCTCACATTTTCCCACACCGTCAGCCACGGAAAGAGCGAGGTCTCCTGGAAGATCAGGCTGCGCTCGGGCGATGGTGTTTCCACCAGGTCGCCGAACGACCAGAGCTTGCCCTCGGTCGCGTCCTCGAGGCCGGCGATCAGGTAGAGCAACGTGCTCTTGCCGCAGCCCGAGGGGCCGAGGAAGACCACGAACTCGCCCGGCGCGACATCGAGGTCGATGTCCGTCAGCGCGTTGTGCGCTCGCTTCGTGCCAGCCGCCCAGGTCTTGCCGACGCCGCGGCAGACCACGGCGTCCTTTGAGGAAAAATGCGGGGCATCTTCAGAGGACACGCAGTCTCTCCACGGTATCGGGCAGCCAGTAGAGGATGCGGCGCTGCGCCAGACGCAGCAGCCAGTCGAAGGTGAAGCCCAGCACGCCGATCACGGCGATGGTGAAGAACACCAGCGACGGGTTGAAGGTGTTGCGCGCCAGCATGATCACCTGGCCCATGCCGTACCCGACGCCGGTAGATTCAGCGACCAGTACCACCATCCAGGCACCGAACAGGTTCATGCGCAGCACCTGGAGCATGCCGGGCAGGATCGCAGGAACGATGACGCGCGCATAGATCTGCGCCTTGGAAGCGCCCATGGTGCGCGCCACGTTGATCAGGTTGGTGTTGACCGTGTCGATCTGATTGATGGTCGCCAGCACCATGTGGAAGAACAGCGCCACCACCACCATGAAGATGGCGGGTGCGTTGCCGATGCCGAACAGGAAGATCGCGACCGGCAGCCACGCGATCGGCGACACCGGCGACAGCAGGGTGATGGTGGGTAGCACCAGCCGGTCGAAGAAGCGGTAGTAGCGGATCAGCACGCCGACCCCGATCGCCAGTACCGAAGCGATGATCAGCCCGACGAACACGCGCGCCGTGGTGGCGGCGCCGGTGATCAGCATCGATTCGAAGGCCGACGGCCCCTCGGTCATCGACTGGCCGACCTGCCAGCGCGTGGCGGTGTTGAAGTACCTGCCCTGCTCGGCGATGTTGTCGAGGAAGATGTGCGGTGGCGGCAGCAGCTTCTCGTCTGCCCAGCCCATCGCCCAGCACAGTTCCCACAGACCCGCGAACAGGCTGATCGAGAGGAAGGCCCACCAGATCCTGGCCAGCCAGTCCAGCCCCACCATCGAGGCCATCAGCCGCGAGGCCGCCGCCGGGCGGGATGCCCCGGCGGCAGCGCCCGGCTCGCTGTCGCGTGCGACGACAGCCATCAGGCAGACTTGTACTTGAGCTTGCCGTAGAGGTCGGGATTCTCCTTGATCACCGCCTCGAGCATGGTCCAGTCGATGGCATCCCGACCGGGCTTCTTCTTGATGTAGCCCATCTCCATGACGCTGTCGGTGCGCTGCAGGATGAAGTCGGTCTGGCTGCGCGCATCGACCACCGCGGGCTGCTTGCCCTGGGCGATCTTGGCGTTCTCCATCGAGGTCTTGTAGTACTTGCCGACCAGTTCCTTCAGCACCGCCTCAGTCTGGGTCTCGGCGTCGTACTGGGCCTGCATCATGCTCTTGATGATCGCCTTCAGCCCGGCCGGGTTGTCCTTGATCAGGCTCGACCGCGCCGCCAGCACGCAGTCCGTGTAGCCCTTGCCGTAGAGATCGACGCCGTTGGTCAACATGACCGCGCCCTTGACGTCGTTCACCAGTGCCGAGGCATAGGGTTCGATCGTGCAAATCCAGTCGATGGCGCCGGCCTTGAAGGCCTCGACCGCCTCCGGTGTGTTGCCCATGTAGCGGACCTTGACGTCCTTGAAGGCGATGTTGTGCTTCTTCAGGTAGTCGTAGGGCATGACCTCCAGCGTATCCATCTGGAAGGTGCCGAGCGTCTTTCCCTTGAGCTTCTCCGGCGTGTCGAGGCCGGGTCTCGCCACGATGGCGCAGCCTTCGACGCCGCCGCCGGCCACGATCTTGACCGGTGCGCCCTTGTCATGGAGCGCCATGAAGCTGGTGTAGGGCATGAGCCCGAGATCCACCTGCCCCATGCCGAGGAACGTCACCATCTCGGCGGAGGTCGGCGTGTTCACGAAGATGAGTTCCGTGCCGCTCGCCTTGGCGTACTGGCGCGAATGGGCAAGGAAGAGATTGAGATTGCAGAAGCCGGTGCCGTGCGTCGACTTGAGTCCCGCGGCGGCGTGGGCGGGCCCACCCACAAGCATACCCGGACCGGCCGCCATGGTGATGGTCGAGACGGCGGCCACGCCCTTCAGGAAACCTCGTCGTGAAGGCGCAACGGCGCCGGCGAAATTCATGCTGGAGAGATTGGGGAAATGCGTACAGCCAATGCGTTCACACATGGAGAGCCTCCTCGGGCAGCGGAGATTTTTGAACTGGAACTGCTGGGTTCTGGCGAGTCTGCGACTGACAACTCCCTGCCGGTCGCTTTCGTCCGCGACCGCCATCAAAAGATGCCGGCACGCCAACCGAGAAGAATCGCGCTAGCGCGATTCTGCGCTGCCATTTTCGAAGCAAGGTGTGTGCCACTGCCCGAAAGCAGCAAAGGCGCACGAATCGCCCGCGTGGCGGCGCGGCCTCAGGTCAATTCCTGATCAGGTGCGCTATTTCTTGACCAGCGCCCGATGTCGCTGCCGTTCGATGTGCCCGAGATAGAGACCCGAGCAGATGATCACGCCGGCACCAATCCAGGTCCAGAAGTCGGGAAAGTCGCCGAACACTAGATAGCCCAGCAGGGCGGCTCCCAGAAGCTGCACGTAATTGAAGGGCGCCACCACGGCCGCCGGCGCCTGGCTATAGGCGATGGTCAGGAAGTAATGGCCAACACCGGCCATGATTCCCATGCCGACGAACAGGACCCAGTGCCACCCAAGGGTGGGCGTCACCCATTCGAGCGGCAGCATCGGCAGGGCCACCGCGGTACCCACGATCGTGGCCATGGTGGCCGAGGCATCGGGCCGCTCGGCCTGTCCGTAGCGCCGCGAGAAAAGCTGGTAGAGCGAGCTAGAGATCGTGCTGCCGACGATCCACAGCGAATGCCACTCAAAGTGCGCGGAGCCCGGGCGCACCACGATCAGGGCACCCACGAAGCCGACCATGACGGCTGCCCAGCGTTTCGGGCCGACCGGCTCTCCCAGGAACTTCGCGGACAGCGCCGTCACGATCAGCGGGCTGGTAAGCGAGATCGAGGCCGCGGAGGCCAGCGGCATGTCGACGATGCCGTGGAAATAAAGGAACGAGGAGAAGAACAGCAACAGGCCGCGCACGACCTGGCTGGGCACGTTGTGCCAGCGGAACAGCGCGAGGCCGGCCCTCGGCAGGAAGATCGCCATCATGAAGACGAAGGCGAAGACGTAGCGGCCCCAGATGACCTCGATGACCGGATAGGTCTGGCTCAGCGTCTTGGACATGGCGTTCAGGACGGAAAAGCACAGGACCGAGAAAATGATCGAGAGGATCGCCCGCAGGATACGGTCGGTCGGCGGGGGCGCTTTTGCGGTCATCGCCTGCAACTTACCGTGCCCGGCCCCGCCAACAAGTGCAGGCGGGGACTAAGCGGTCGTCCGGAGCGCATAGGTCCTTCCGGGGGATGGCATGCAATACGCAGGATGCTTCAGGTGCGAAGCTCGTTCTTCAGTTCCTGGTCGTTGGGCCACAGCAGCAGCGACACGATCATCAATATGCCGAGGCCGCCGATGATGCCGGCAAAGCGGTCGACACCCTGCATGATGCTTTCCGGCGGCGCCAATCCCTGCACCATCGTGATGACGTAGACGAAGGCGAACTGCGTCCCGACATAGGGGATGCCGTGCCGCCCCATCTGGATGTGCATGCCGACCCACACGACGCCGCCGATCATGGCCAGCCACCAGAAGAGCGATTCGACCTGCAGGGCAAGGCAGGCCAGCGCGACGAGGCCGCCCAGCAGGCACCCCATGAAGCGGTGAAACGACTTCTCCGCCACGAGATGGCGCGTCGAGGTGCCGCCGTCGGCGATCAGCGGCGCCGCCATCACGACGGCGATCGTGACCGCCATCTGGCCGACGTCCGGCAGATCGACCATCGTCCAGACGAGCAGCACGGTCACCACCGAGATGCCCGCCCGAACCCCGTGCAACAGCGAAGGCCACTGCGCGCCGAGCAGGTGCCGCCAGCCCGGCGCCGTCGGTGGCGGCTCGGCGTGCCAGTCCTGCAGGACCTTGGCGGTCACCATTGCGCAGGACACACCGACCGCCACGTCGATTGTGCGGTCACAAGCGACCTGGAATGCAAGCGTCGGGTCGTTCAGGCTCATCAGCAGCACGAGGCTCGAGGTGATCGCCATGAAGAGCCACGCCAGCCCATGCGGACTCACCTGCATCGCCACGACGCCGGCCATGGTGGCAACCCCCAGGAACAGGCAGAGCGCGACCTGGTCATAGAGCAGCCAGCGCGCCATCACGAAGCCCACAAACGCGCCCACGATCGTGCCGCTGAGCCGCAGCAGACCGCGTCGCACGGAACCCGCACCGGTCGACATCAGGGACATGTAGCCGCTGACCGCGGCCCACCAGGGCGCATCGAGCTGCATCAGCAGCGCCACACTCGTGGTCAGCACCACCGAGACCGCGGCTACCACCCCCATCCGCGATTGGGTAGGCCGGCTGCCGATGTCGGCCAGTTCGCGCCAGAACCCGGTCAGCGTCCGGTCGAGAAGCCGGGCGCCCTCGCGGAAGTCCTCCACGACGGCCCGTCCATAGCGCGCGATGCCGAGGCCGCGGCTCACGGGAAGATGACGGTGCGCGCGTCGGCACCCATGTAGAGCTTGTAGCCGGGCGGCAGCTCCTCCAGCACGATCGTCACCGGAATCCGGCGCTGCAGGCGAATCCAGTCGGTTGTCGGCGCAACATAGGGCAGCAGCTTGTCGATGCCGGGGTTGCGGCTGAAGCCCCGGGCGATGCCGGTGATGCGGCCCTTGTGGAAATGCCACGGTGCGCTGTCGAGCCAGACCCAGGCGGTGTCGCCGACCTTGAAGTCGCGAATATAGTACTGCTTGTAGTTCGCCATGATGCGCCAGGCATCGGCATCGACGATGCCGATGATCGGCACGTTGATCGTGGCCATGTCGCCCTTGCGGACCGTGAGATTGGTGATCGGCCCGTTGTTCGGCGCATGGACGACCGTGCGGTCGAGGTTCCACTGGGCCGACGCCAGTTGCGCCTGGGCAAGCTCCAGGGCCGCCTGGTGGGCGCCGATGTCGGTCTGCGCCTTGGCAATGGCCACGGTGGACATCGTCATCTCAGCCTGGGATCGCCGCAGTGCGTCGTTGGCGCGGTCGAGTTCCGCGACGGGCGCGAACTGGCGCTTGGCGAGATCGGAAAACCGGCTCTGTTCCTGGACGGCGTAGGTGTGGCTCGAGGTCGAGACCTGCAAGGCCGCCTGGGCGACCGCCAGTTCCTCCCTTGCGACCTTGAGCTGTGCCGTGGCGCGATCGATCTGCGCCTTCCACTGGTTGACCACGAGTTGGAACGGTTCGGGGTCGATCGTGAACAGCTTGTCGCCGATCTTGACTTCCTGATTGTCGACGACGTGGACCGCGATGATCTGCCCCGTGACCTGGGGCGCCACCGCCACGAGGTCGGACCTGACATAGGCATCGTCAGTATAGGCGACGAAATAGGTGAACACCTCGTAGAGGATGAACAGAGCGAGGATCGTGCCCCCGACCGTGAGCAGGCGATGAAGGCGGCTCGTCTCGATTTTCGGCCTTGCCGATCCCGCCGGGGAAACAGGCACCGGCGCGGCCGCCACCGTGGCTTCAGGTGTCGCAACGGGTGCCGACGGCTGGGACGCGACGGCAGCCGACGCCGGTGCGGTCGGCGCGGTATCTGACGTCCGTCCGGACGGGGTCGCGTCTGGTGGCATGGCCTTCGGAAAGTAACGCGCCGGGCGCTAGAAGCCCATGCCCTTGATCTTGGCCGCCAGCGCGGTCACCGAAAACGGCTTGCCGAGGAAGTTGACCCCGGCATCGATGACCCCGTGATGCACGATCGCGTTGGCCGTGTAACCGGTCATGTAGAGCACCTTGAGATCGGGACGCCGCGCCGTCGCCGCGCCGGCCAGCTGGCGGCCGTTCATGCCTCCCGGCAACCCGACATCGGTGAAGAGGAGCTCGATATCGGTGTGCTGTTCCAGCAGGCGCAGCGCCTGCTCCCCGTCGCCTGCCTCGTAGACGCTACAGCCGCATTCGCGGCAGGCGGCGACGGCAAAGTCCCGAACCACGGGATCGTCCTCGACGACCAGCACGATCGGTCCGTTGCCGGCCGCAATGCTGACGGATGGCGCGGGTTCGGGTACCGCCCCGACCTCCATATGGGCTCTCGGCAGGTACAGCTTGACGGTCGTTCCATGCCCCAGCTCGCTGTAGATCTTCAGGTGACCGCCGATCTGCTTCACATAGCCGAAGGTCATGCTGAGGCCGAGGCCCGTCCCCTGGCCGCGCTCCTTGGTGGTGAAGAACGGCTCGAAGGCCCGCGCGATGGTCTGCTGGTCCATGCCCGTGCCGGTGTCGGATACCGCGATCATCACGAACTGGCCGGGCGTCACCTCGACATTGGCCGCCGCATAGGCATCGTCGAGATGCGCGTTCGCGGTCTCGATCGTGAGCGTGCCCCCGCCCGGCATCGCGTCACGCGCATTAATCGCAAGATTGAGGACCGCCGCCTCCAACTGCGCAGGATCGGCCTTGGCTCGCCACAGGCCACCGCCCAGTACGGTCTCGATCGCGACGGTCTCGCCCAGGGTGCGGCGAAGCAGCTCGGACATCCCGGTCACCAGCCGGTTGGCGTCGATCGACTCGATCTGCAACGGCTGTTGCCGCGAGAACGCCAGCATGCGCTGGGTGAGCGTTGCGGCCCGGGCCACGCCGGTACGGGCGAGGTCGAGGAAGCGTACGACTTCCGGCGTCGGCTGCTGGACCCGCCGGCCGATCATCTCGATCGCCCCGCCAATGCCCGTCAGCAGATTGTTGAAGTCGTGCGCAATACCGGCGGTGAGCTGGCCGACCGCAGTCATTTTCTGCGACTGGCGCAGGCTCTCCTCGGCCGCCGTGCGCTTGATCTGCTCTTCGCGCAACCGCTCGAGCGTTTCGCCCTGGCTGGCCGCCCGCCGGGACGCGAGCAACGCGAGGGCAAACAGCGCCAGCGTGGCCGGCAGGCCGAACAGCAGGTGCGAGCCCATCCGGTGCAACCAGGCCTGCCTTACGGCGTCCCTGGCGACGCCGACCGCGACATAGACCGGCAGATCCGGCAGCTTTCGATAAGCGACCGTTCGCGCGACGCCATCGAAACTCCCGCTCCGCGTGTTGTAGCTACCGCTGTCGCGATCCGCCGCGATCGCCCGCATGAAGGCAGAACCGGGTTCGAGGCGCGTCGTACTTCCAGCATATGCCGGAAAGCGCGCCAGCAACTCGCCGTCGGCGCGAATGAGCGACGTCGTATATTCGTCGGGCTCGGACGCGTGTTCGAACAGCTTGGCGAAATAAGCAGGCGGGATCGCCACGAGCACGACACCGTCGAAGCCCCCGTCCGGCCTCTGTCGTCGCTCGCTGTACTGGAATACTTCAGAGCCCTTGATCCGGCTGCGGAACGTCTCGCTGACGTAGCGCGTCTCCTTGGCGTCGCGATGGGCGATGAAATAAGGCCGGTCGGCCGCCGACACATTGGCCGGCAAGGGGAAGACGTTGGCCGCCACGAGCGGCAGCCCGTCCTTGTCGAGGACGAACACGTCCTCGACCTGGGGCAGCTTCCGCACGAGATGCTGGAGCTGTTCGTGAAGTTTGGCCTCGTTCTGCCGAATTTCCCCGTCGTTGAGGTCGTCGATGAGACCCAGCACATTGCTGACGACAAGCTGCTGCGTTTCGAAGGTTGCCCGCGCGCCCACGTAGAGAAGGTCGAGCGTCCGCGAGACGCGCTCCTCATACTGGCGCTGCGTCTCCCCGTAGGCCATCCAGCTTGCCCCGGCGAAGAGCAGAAGTGGTACGAGGACGGTCGCCGCCAGAAGGACGAAGGAGGCATCCGCCGCGGTCGTGCCGCGCAGCGTCCAGGTCTGGAGTTTGAGGAGCCGCCGCACGCGCGCCTACTATCCCTTTCGGACGAGGGAAGCCACGAAGGCCGACAGCTCCGAAGCGCTGTAGGGCTTGGGAAAAGAATGCATCTTGATGCCCGACGGCAGGCTGCTCGGCGCCGACGCACCCGAGCAGCGGATGATCGGCACGTCCGGTCGGTAATGCGCGGCCGCTTCGATGACCTTCTCGCCCGACATGTCGGGCAGGCCGATATCGACGATGACCGCCACGAGCGGCTTGTCACCCCGGACGACATCGAGAGCCTCCTGGCCCGTCGCCGCCTCGATACACTCAATGCCGACGTCCGCCAGCGAATCGACCAGAACGGCGCGGATCAGGAATTCGTCTTCAGCCAGCAGAACACTCGACATGCAACAGCCCTACTCTGCCGCTTTGGCCATGCTGGTCTGCGGTTTGAACGGCAGGATGGTTGTCGCGCGCGCCGCGGGTAACGGCAAGGGTGGGGTTTCCACGCCGAGCGTCCGCGCCGCATTCCACGCCCAGCGCGGGTCGAGCAGGAACGGCCGGGCGTGCGCCGTGCAGTCGGCCTCGCCCGAGGCGATGATCTTTTCGGCCTGCTCGGGCTCGGTGATGAGACCCACCGCCCAGGTCTTGATGCCGGCTTCCCTGCGAACGCGCGCCGAGAACGGCACGTGATAGCCCGGACCCAGCGTGATCTTCTGGCCGGGTGCGTTGCCGCCCGAGCTGACATCGACGAAATCGCAGCCCAGCGCCTTGAGCTGCCGCGCCGTCTCGATCGTATCCTCGATGGTCACACCGCCCTCGACCCATTCGACGGCCGAAAGCCGCATGCCCAGTGCCTTCTCGGCCGGCCACACCCTGCGTACGGCCTCGAACACTTCGAGCGGGAAGCGCCGGCGCTTGTCGGCGGTACCGCCATATTCGTCGCTGCGCTGGTTGCTGAGCGGCGAGAGGAACTGGCTGAGCAGGTAGCCGTGGGCGCCATGTAATTCGACCACGTCGAAGCCCAGCCGCAGGCTGCGCTCGGCGGCCTCGACGAAGGCCTGCTTCACGCGCTTCAGGCCAACGGCGTCCAGCGCCACCGGCGTATGCCACCTGGCGGCCGGATCGTAGGCCAGCGCCGAGGGACCGTAGGTCGTCCAGGGGAGATCGGGCGCGTCGGCCTGGGTCAGCGGACCGCCGCCCTTCCAGGGGCGTTGCGCCGAGGCCTTACGGCCGGCATGGGCGAGCTGCACGCCGAGCTTCACGCCGGGCATCCAGCCGCGCACCCAGTCGATGACCGGCTTCAGCGCCGCCTCGTTCTCGTCGCTGTAGAGGCCGAGACAGCCCTGCGTGATGCGGCCCTCGCGCTCGACATGCGTGGCTTCGAGGCAGAGCAGGCCGGCACCCGACATGGCGAGCATGCCGTAGTGCACCTGGTGCCAGGGCTGGGCGCTGCCGTCGACCGCCGAGTACTGGCACATCGGCGAAACGATGATGCGGTTGGGCAGCGTAACGCCGCCGAGCTCGACTGGGGTGAAGAGTTGGGCGGTCATGGGATTCCTTGAAAAGATCAGCCGTTGATCGACGGTCCGGCTTCGTGGCCAAGCCATTCCTCGATCAGGCGGCGGGCGATCGAATCGCGACGCGGCATGAAGAAGGAGCCGTCCTTGGGAAGGTTTTCGGTCCGCAGTTCCTCGCGGCTCATCCAGCGCGCACTCTCGAGTTCGGACTCGTTCACGCTGAAGTCCATCGACTCGGCCTCGGCGTGGAAGCCGATCATCACCGAAGCCGGAAACGGCCAAGGCTGGGACGAGCGATAGATCACGTCCTTCACCTTGACCTTCACTTCCTCGTAGACCTCGCGCGCAACGGCGTCCTCGAAACTCTCGCCGGGCTCGACGAAGCCCGCCAGGGTCGAGTGCATTCCGCGCGGAAAATGCTTGCCACGGCCCAGCAGACACTTGTCGCCATGATGGACCAGCATGATCACCGCGGGATCGGTGCGCGGGAAGGTCTCGGTCTTGCAGTTCTCGTTGGTGCACATGCGCACGTGGCCGCCGCGCGTCACCTTGGTGGTGGCTCCGCAGACGCCGCAATAGCGGTGGCGGCGATGCCAGTAGGTCATGCCGCGGGCGTAAGCGAGGATCGAGCCCTCGCGCGCGAAGAGCAGCGGCCCGACCTGGCGCAGGTCGACGAACTCGCCCAGGTCCTTCAGCGGCGTGTCCTTGCCGGTCACGTCGACCGCGAAGTAGGGCGTGCCCTCGACGTAGCCCAGGAAGATCTGGACGTCGCTCGAATTGGCCACGGCGCGGCCCATCATGCCCTGAAGGAAGACGGCTTCCGGATTGCCGCCGGTCTTCACCAGGTTCTTCTCGGTGTCGATCGGCACGAAGCGTGCGGCCCCCGAGGAGGCCAGTTCGATCATCCGTTCATCGTCCTCGCGCTCATGGCTGGCACGGTCGATTTCGGCGCTGGAATAGGGATTTCTTGGGTTTCTCATAAGCCGCGGACCGTGCCACACGCCCGCCGCCACCGCAATTGGATCACGCTAGAGCGCGATCCAGGACCTGCGCCACGTGTATCGCCTGACGGTCGGACCCGTCGGCGATCTGGTGGCGGCATGAAGTGCCGTCGGCCACGACCAAGGTCTCCGCATCCGCCTTGCGCACCGCCGGCAGAAGCGACAGCTCGGCCATGGCAATCGACGTTTCGTAGTGTTCGGCCTCGTAGCCGAAGCTGCCCGCCATGCCGCAGCAGCTCGATTCTATGGGCGTGACGGCGAGATCGGGGACGAGCGACAGCACTTCCTGCACGGCGCTCATGGCGCCGAACGCCTTCTGGTGGCAGTGGCCGTGAAGCAGGGCCTTGTTCTCGGCGAGCGGCTTGAGGTCGAGCGTGAGGCGCCCTGCCCGCTGCTCGCGGGCCAGGAACTCCTCGAACAGCATGGCGTGGGCGGCAACGTCTTCGGCGTCCTCGCCGAGGCCCAGCGCCAGGAACTCGTCCCGCAACGTGAACAGGCAGGACGGCTCGAGCCCGATGATCGGGACGCCCTTCTGTGCGAACGGCCGCAGCGCATTCAGCGTGCGCAGTGCCTCTCCCCTCGCCCGCTCTACCTGGCCGGTCGCCAGATAGGTACGGCCGCAACACAGGGCCGGCGCGCCGAGCGTGGGCCAGGCGACGGCGACGCGATGCCCCGCGGCGGTCAATACCCGGCGGGCGGCATGCAGGATCTCGGGTTCGAAGTTATTCGAGAACGTGTCGGCGAAGATCACCACCGTTGCGTCGCCGTCGTCCACGTCCGTGGTCGACAGGAAGGTATCGCCGCGCCACTGCGGCAGCCGGCGCTGCTTGGCGAATCCCAGGTAGGACTGGACGAACCAGGCGGCGTTGAACAGCCACGGCATACGTCGCGCCCACGGCGCCATCGACGGCGTGGCGCCCACCAGCCGGTCGCGCCAGCTCAGGCCCTTGGCCATGCGGCGCGCCGACTTCACCTCGATCTTCATGCGCGCCATGTCGACGCCGGTCGGGCAGTCGCGCTTGCAGCCCTTGCAGCTCACGCACAGGTCCATGGCCGCCGCGACCGCGTCCGAGCGCAGCCCCTCCGATCCGAGCTGTCCGGACAAGGCCAGGCGAAGCGTGTTGGCGCGGCCGCGCGTGAGATGCTTCTCGTCGCGCGTCACGCGGAAGGACGGGCACATCGTGCCGGCGTCGAACTTCCGGCAATGCCCGTTGTTGTTGCACATCTCGGCAGCCTTCGCGAAGCCGCCGGCCGGGTCGCCGCCGGTGCCGGGCGCGGTCGAGATCTCGGTGACCGGATCGGTCTGGACGTTCCACGCCGACCAGTCGAGCGCCGGCTCGTACTTGATCGACTCGTATCCCGGCTTGAAGCGGAACAGCGAACGGTCGTCCATGCGGCTGGGACGCACGATCTTGCCCGGGTTCAGGATGTTCTCGGGATCGAACAGGTCCTTCACTGTCTCGAAAGCCCGGGTGAGGCGCGGCCCGAACTGCCAGGCCACCCACTCCGAGCGCACCAGCCCGTCGCCATGCTCGCCCGAGAAGGCGCCCTTGTATTCGCGCACCAGCGCCGAGGCTTCCTCGGCGATCGCCCGCATCTTCTCGGCGCCCTCGCGGCGCATGTCGAGGATCGGCCGCACATGCAGCGTGCCGACCGAGGCGTGGGCATACCAGGTGCCGCGCGTGCCATGCTTGCCGAACACGTCGGTCAGGCGCTGCGTGTAGTCGGCGAGATGCTCCAGTGGGACGGCGCAATCCTCGATGAAGGAGACCGGCTTACCGTCGCCCTTCATCGACATCATGATGTTGAGGCCGGCCTTGCGAACTTCCCACAGCTCCGACTGCGCCTTCGGCTCCGGCATCTCCACGACGCTGCCGGGCAGGCCGAGATCGGCCATCAGCTCGACGAGACGCGCCAGGTCACGCAGCTGGTCCTGGCGCTCCTCGCCCGCGAACTCGACCAGCAGGATCGCTTCGGGCTTGCCGATCAGCGCCCGCTCGATCACCGGCCGGAAGGCGGGATTGGCGCGCGCCAGCTCGATCATCGTGCGGTCGACCAGCTCCACAGCGGTCGGCTTCAGCTTCACGATGTGCTGGGCGCTGTCCATCGCCTTGTAGAAGCTCGAGAAGTTCACGACGCCCAACGTCTTGTGCTTGGGCAGCGGCGCGAGGTTGAGCGTGAGCCGCTCGGTCACCGCCAGCGTGCCCTCGCTGCCGACCAGCAGGTGCGCGAGGTTCACCGAATTGTCGCTCGTGTAGGGCCGCTCCGACTGCGGGAAGAAGATGTCCAGATTGTAGCCGCCGACCCGGCGCATGACATGCGGGTACATGCGCTCGATCTCGTCGCGCTCGGCGAAGGCCAGCTCGGCCACCTTGTCGGCGATGGCACGCACGCCGCCGGACATGTGCTCGGGCCGGGCGGATCCGAAACGCGCCCGCTGCCCATTGGCCAGCAGCGCGTCGATCGACGCCACGTTGTGCACCATGTTGCCGTAACGGATCGAGCGCGAGCCGCAGGAATTGTTGCCGGCCATGCCGCCCAGCGTGCACTGCGCCGAGGTCGAGACGTCGACCGGATACCAGAGGCCGTGCGGCTTCAGCCAGGCATTGAGCTGGTCGAGCACGACGCCCGGCTGGACCGTCACCTGCGCCTTGTTCTTGTCGAAGCCCACGATCTCGCGCAGGTACTTCGAGCAGTCGATCACCAGCGCGTCGCCGACCGTTTGCCCACACTGCGACGTGCCCGCGCCCCGCGGCAGTATCGCCGCCTTGGCGTCGCGCGCCACGTCGACGACGAGCGCCAGATCGGCCTCGTCGCGCGGCACCACCACGCCCACCGGCTCGACCTGGTAGATCGACGCATCGGTCGAGTAGCGCCCGCGCGAGGCCCTGTCGAACAGGACCTCGCCCTTCAGCGTGCGACGCAGATTTTGTTCAAGCTTGCTCATGCCTACAGACGTCCAAAAAACGCCCTCTCCGCACGCTCATATGCCGGCGAAGAAGGACATGGTCATGGATGGTGAAGGCAGACGCATCACCATCTTCAGTCGAGTTTCACGCCGGCCGCCGCGACGACCTTCTGCCACTTCTCGATCTCGGCGCGGATGCGCTTTGCGAAGTCGGCCGGGGCCTCGCCGCCGACCTGCGCCAGCTGCTCCTTCCAGATCGTCTGGAGCTTGGGAACGGCCAGCGCTTTCACGATCTCGTCGTACATGCGCTTCACGATCGGCTCCGGCGTTCCCTTGATGGCCCAGACCCCGTACCAGGTCGACACGAGCCAGGACGGCACGCCGATCTCGGCCGCCGTCGGGATGTTGGGGAACTCGGGGGAGCGTTTGTCCGTGGCGACAGCCAGTCCGAGGAGCTTGCCGGCCTTGATCTGCTGCGCCGACGTGCCCATGCCATCGAACATCATGTCGGTGTTGCCGGCGAGCAGGTCCTGCATGGCGGGGCCCGCGCCGCGATACGGCACGTGGACGATCTCGGTCTTGGTCTCGAGCTTGAACAGCTCACCGGCGAGGTGATGGGCGGTGCCCGCGCCGGGCGAGGCGTAATTCACCTTGTTCGGGTTGGCCTTCAGGTAGGCGATGAACTCGGCCGCGGTCTTCACCGGAACCTTGTTCGGGTTGATCGAGATCACCTGCGGCACCAGCGCGATCATGGTGATCGGCTCGAAGTTCTTCTCGAGATCGTAGTCGAGGTTCTTGTAGACCGACGGGGCGATCGTGTGATGGATCGCGCCGACGAAGAAGGTCTGGCCGTCCGGCTTCATCTTGGCCGCCTGCGAGGCGCCGACCGTGCCGCCCGCGCCGCCCTTGTTGTCGATCAGGATCTGGACGCCGAGCTGCTCGCCGACCTGCGCGGCCAGCGGGCGGGCGAAGACGTCGGTGCCGCCGCCGGCCGGGAACGGGTTGACCCACGTGATCGGGCCGTTCGGCCATCCCTGCTGGGCACGGGCCGCGGCGGGAGCCGCCAGGGTGGCGGCGAGGCCGAGCTTGAGGGCATTGCGTCGCGACGTCGAAAAAGTCGTCGTCATGGTTCTGTTCCTCCCTGAAGGTTCTTGTCGTCTCTGTTGTCCATTGAATCGAGTACCGCCTGCTGCTTGGCACGCAGATGCCCGACCAGCAGACCACGTAGCGCAGCGCCGTCGCGCGCCGCAAGGGCTGCAATCATGGAACGATGCTCAGAGACCGCCAGAGCCCACTTGGCCGGGTTCAGGTTGGAACGGAACCTGAGGGCATGCAGCCGCGCGTTGAGCGTGCGGTAGGTCTGCCCCAGGATGGCATTGCCGGCGATGGCGTTGAACCGGTCGTGGATGGCGCGGTTGATCCGGTAATAGGCCGGAAGGTCGTGGGCGGCATGGGCGACCTCCATTTGCTCCTGCAGGGTGCGCAAATCCGCGACGTCGGCATCCGTCACCCGCTCCACCGCGAGTTCGCCCGCCAACCCCTCCAGCGCGCCCATTACCTCGAAGGCGCCACGCACATCCTCGCGCGACAGGGCGACGACCTGCGCGCCGCGGTTGGGGAGCTGGATCAGCAGGCCATCGGCCGCCAGCATGCGGAACGCTTCCCGCAAGGGGGTGCGCGACACACCCAGACGTTCGCTCAGCTCGCGCTCATTGAGTTTGGCGCCCGGCGCCAATTCGCCTTCGATGATGAGGACGCGCAGGCGCTCGGCCGCCGCCTCGGGCAGCGTCAGACGCGCGATCGGGAAAGTCGAACCATCCATCTTCTCTGGACTCACTTTGGCATATTGTATACAAAATGCAACAGAGAAGCCGAAAGGAAGTTTCCGCATGCGCCTGAATTCACATCCCGCCGGACGTCATTTCCTGCAAATTCCAGGTCCCACCAACGTCCCGGACCGCATTCTTCGCGCGATGGATTACCCGACGATCGATCATCGCGGTCCCGAGTTCAACGCGCTGGCGAAGAAAGTACTCCGCTCCGCCCGCCAGATTTTCCAGACAAAACAACCGGTTATCATCTTCCCCGCATCGGGTACCGGAGCTTGGGAAGCAGCCCTGGTGAACACCCTGTCGCCTGGCGACCTGGTGCTGATGTGGGAGACCGGCCACTTCGCATCTCTTTGGAAGAAGATGGCCGAAAAGCTTGGAATCAAATCAGAATTCATGGGCGGTGATTGGCGCAAGCCGGCCGATCCCGAAGCCATCGAGAAGCGCCTGAAGGAAGACACCGGGCACGCCATCAAGGCGGTCTGCATCGTCCACAACGAGACTTCCACGGGCGTGGTGAGCGACATTTCGGCCGTTCGTCAGGCCATCGACTCGGCCAAGCACCCGGCTCTCCTCCTGGTCGATACGATTTCCTCGCTGGGATCGGTCGACTATCGCCACGACGCCTGGGGCGTCGACGTCACGGTGGCAGGTTCGCAGAAGGGCCTGATGCTGCCGCCCGGCCTCTCCTTCAACGCGGTGAGCGAGAAGGCGATCGAAGCCTCCAAGTCGTCGAAGATGGTGAAGGCATTCTGGAACTGGGACGAGATGCTGACGGCCAATGCCAACGGCTGGTTCCCCTACACGCCCGCCACCAACCTGCTCTACGGCCTCAGCGAAGCCTGCGACATGCTGCTGGAGGAAGGGCTCGACGCGGTCTTTGCGCGCCACACTCGCCATGCCGAGGCCACGCGTGCCGCCGTCACCGCCTGGGGCCTCGAGATCCTGTGCAGCGATCCCAAGGCCTATTCGGGCTCCCTGACGGCGATCGTCATGCCCGAAGGCCACGACGCCGATGCCTTCCGCAAGGTCGCGCTCGAGAACTTCAACATGTCGCTGGGCCAGGGCCTCACCAAGGTCGCGGGCAAGGTCTTCCGAATCGGCCACCTCGGCGACTTCAACGACCTGATGCTGATGGGCACGCTCTCGGGTGTCGAGATGGCACTCGGCCTCGCCAGGGTGCCGCACAAGGCGGGCGGCGTGCAGGCCGCCCTCACCTATCTGCGCGACACCGCCCCCGGCGCACGCAATGGCTGAGCGGATGCGCCTCTACGTCACGCCGGCCTCGCCCTGGGTCCGGCGTGTCAGGATCTGCATCGATGAGCTAGGGATCGGCGACCGCTTCGAGTATGTCCAGACGAAGTGGCCGCATGCCTGGGGTACGCGGACGGTGGAGATGCCCGCCGATTTCGTGCAGGCGACGCCGGTCGTGCGCATCCCTGCGCTCGTCGCCGACGACGTCACGCTGACCGACTCCCATTCGATCTGCGACTACATCGACGACAGGTTCGGCGACCACCGGCTGCTCGCGGCGGACGGCCCCGAGCGGTGGCGTGCGCTGGAAACGAACGCCCTGGCATGTGCCATCATCGAAGCGCAGATCATGCGCCGCGCCGAGCTGCTGCGCACCGGCCCCGACCGCTCCGACGACTTCATCGCCAAGATGCGCGACCGCGGACTGCGCTGCTTCGCGGCGCTGGAAAAGAAAGTGTCGTCGTTCGGCGACATTTTCGGTCTGGCGCAGATCACGACGGCCGTCGCCTGTGGCTACGACGAGTGGCGCTACGGGCCGGATTGGCGCGAGGCGACACCGAAGCTCGTCGCCTGGTACGACACCGTTGCGCAACGCCCCTCGATGAAGGCGACCGAACCGGCCGAGACGCCGCAGCGTTAGCCCGGAATCGAGAGCGGTCCCGGGTCGCCGCCAACCGGACGGCGCAGACACGCGACGTGATGGCCGGGGGCCACCTCGATGAGCGGCGGTGCGGTCACGCGGCACTCCGCCGTCGCATAGACGCAGCGTGTGTGGAAATGACAGCCGGGCGGTGGATTGGCCGGGCTCGGCACGTCGCCCTGAACGATCTTCTTGCGCTTGCGGCGGCGCTTCGGGTCGGGCGCGGTCGCGGCCGACAGCAGGGCCTCGGTGTAGGGATGGAGCGGCTGCGTGAACAGCGTGCGCTTGTCCGTCAGTTCGACGATGCGGCCGAGGTACATCACCGCGATGCGATGGCTGATGTGCCGCATGACCGCGAGGTCGTGGCTGATGAACAGGTAGGCAAGACCGTACTCTTCCTGCAGGTCGATCAGCAGGTTGAGCACCTGCGCCTGCACCGAGACGTCGAGCGCCGATACCGGCTCGTCGGCCACGATCACGTCGGGATTGACCGACAGGGCCTTGGCGATGCCCAGCCGCTGACGCTGGCCGCCGGAAAATTCATGCGCGAACTTGCGCATCGCCTCGGGGCGAAGGCCGACGCGCTGGAAGAGCTGCGCCACCCGCTCGTCACGCTCGGCGCCCCGGGCGATACCGAAATTCTCCAGCGGCTCGCCCACGATCGTGCCCGAGGGCAGGCGCGGGTTCATCGAGGAGTACGGATCCTGGAAGATCGTCTGGATGCGCCGGCGATGGGGCCACATCGCACCGGGCTTGAGCGCGGTGACGTCTTCGCCCGCCAGCACGATCTTGCCCGCCGTCGGTTCGATCAGCTTCAGCACGACCTTGCCGATCGTCGACTTGCCGCAGCCCGACTCGCCCACAAGGCCCAGCGTCTCGCCGCGGCGGATCGAGAAGGTGACGCCATCGACCGCCCTCACCTCGCCGACGCGGCGCTGCAGCAGGCCGCCGTGGATCGGGAAATGTTTCACGAGTCCTTCGACCTGCAGGACGGGTGCGTCGCTCATGCCGCCTTCCTCACGCTGTCGATCTCCCAGCAGGCGACCAGATGCCCGGCCCCGGCATCGACCAAGGGCGGTCTTTCTCGACGGCACCGGTCGGTGGCGAAGCCGCAGCGCGGCGCGAAGGCGCAGCCAACGATCGGCTGAGTGAGAATCGGCACCAGACCTGGAATCTCCTGCAGGCGCGGCCGGGTTCCCGCGGCATCGGCCTCGACATCGAGGCGCGGGATCGCCCGCATCAGCCCCCGCGTGTAGGGATGCAACGGCTCCTCGAACAGCGCATCTACTGACGCCTGCTCGACCTTGCGGCCGGCATACATCACCACGACGCGCTCGGTCGTCTCGGCGACGACGCCGAGATCGTGGGTGATGAGCACGATGGCGGTGCCCGTCTTTTCCTTGAGCTCGATCATCAGGTCCAGGATCTGCGCCTGGATGGTGACGTCGAGAGCCGTGGTCGGCTCGTCGGCGATCAGCACCTGCGGATCGCAGGAGAGCGCCATGGCGATCATGACCCTCTGACGCATGCCGCCCGAGAGCTGGTGCGGATATTCGTCGAGCCGGCGGCGCGCGTCGGCGATGCGCACCAGGTCGAGCATCTCGAAGGCACGCTCGCGGGCCGCCTTCCACGACACGCCGAGATGACGCACGACGTTCTCGGCGATCTGCGTGCCGACCGTCAGCACCGGGTTGAGGCTGGTCATCGGCTCCTGAAAGATCATCGAGATGCGATGACCGCGCAGGCGCTTCATCTCCTCCTCGGAGAGCGTCGTGAGCTCCTCGCCCTCGAACTTGATCGAGCCCGAGGCGATGCGACCGGTCTCCGGCGGGATCAGCCGCAGGATCGACATGGCCGTCACCGACTTGCCGCAGCCGGATTCGCCCACGATGCCCAGCGTCTCGCCGCGCGCCACGTCGAACGACACGCCGTCGACCGCGCGCACGACGCCGTCCAGGGTGCTGAACTGGGTGTGGAGATCGCGAACTTCGAGGATCGCGCTCGCATTGCCGCTCATAGCCGCCTCGCCAGTCGGGGATCGAGCCGGTCGCGCAGGCCGTCGCCCAGCAGGTTCACGGCCAGGACCGTGACCGCGAGGAAGGCGCCGGGGATCATGATGGTCCAGGGGGCGATCTGAAAGAAGGTGCGGCCCTGGGCGATGATGTTGCCCCAGCTCGGCACTTCCGGCGGCACGCCGGCACCCAGGAAGCTCAGGCCCGCTTCGACCAGCATGGCCGAGGCACAGACATAGGTCGATTGCACGATCAGCGGCGCCAGCGTGTTGGGCAGGATATGGCGCGTCAGCAGCTTCCAGTTCTTCGTGCCGCCGGCGATGGCGCTCTCGATATAGGGCTGGGCCCGGATCGAAAGCACGACGGCGCGAACCACGCGCACGATGCGCGGCACCTCGGGAATGATGATGGCCACGATCACGATGCCGAGGCCCGGCCGCGACAGGGTGATCAGCGCGATGGCCAGCAGGATAGAGGGGATGGCCATCAACCCGTCCATGACGCGCATGACGAGCGCATCGACCTTGCGGAAGTAGCCACACGCCAGACCGAGCGCGAGGCCCAGGATGCTCGAGAAGGCCGCCACCGAGAGGCCGACGATCAGCGACACGCGAGCGCCGTAGACGGTGCGGGAGAACACGTCGCGGCCGAACTGGTCGGTGCCGAACCACCAGCGTTCCGAGGGCGGGCGCAGCCGGTTGACCGGCGCAATCTTGAACGGGTCGCTGGTGGCGATGAGCGGTGCGAATACCGCCATCACGATCAGGATACCGAGCAGCACCCCGCCAAACGCGATCGTCGGATTGCGCCGGACCGCCCGCCACAGTGAGAAGCGGCGAGCGGGCGGCAGAGCGAGGTCGTCAGTGACTACGGCCATGTCAGTACCGGATCCGCGGATCGAGGAAGGCGTAGGAAATGTCGATGATCAGGTTCACCAGCACCTTGGCGCCGGCAAAGACCAGGATCAGACCCTGTACCACCGGATAGTCGCGCTTCAGCACGGCGTCGACGGTGAGCCGGCCGAGGCCCGGGATGTTGAACACCGTCTCGGTGATGACGACACCGGAGATCAGCAGCGCGATTCCGATGCCGATCACCGTGACGATCGGAACCGCCGCGTTCTTGAGCGCGTGCAGCAGCAGGACGCGATTGGTCGCCAGGCCCTTGGAATTGGCGGTGCGAATATAGTCCTGCGCCAGCACCTCCAGCATCGACGCGCGCGTGGTGCGGGCGATCAGCGCCATGTAGGTGATGCCCAGCGCCATCGACGGCAGGATCAGGCTCTGGACGAAGGGCCACAAGCCTTCCTTGATCGGCTGGTAGCCCTGCACCGGCAGGAGCTGCCATTTCACGGCGAAAAAATAGATCAGGATGTAGGCCAGCACGAAGACCGGCATGGCGAAGCCCAGCACGGCAAAGCCCATGACCAGCCGGTCCAGCAGTTTTCGTGCCTTCCACGCCGCCAGCACGCCGATGGGAATGGCCATCGCCACAGCCACGAACAGGGTCGATAGCGTCAGCGCAACCGTCGGCTCGAGGCGCTGCGAGATCAGCCGCGTAACCGGAAGGTTGGAGAAGATCGACACACCCATGTCGCCCCGCGCGAGCTGCAGCGTCCAGACGAAGAACTGCTCGACCATCGGCCGATCGAGGCCGAGCTTGGCGCGCACCGCGGCGATCGCTTCCGACGTGGCGTCCTCGCCGGCGATGATCGCCGCCGGGTCACCCGGTGCGAAGCGCAGCAGGAAGAAGACGAACAGCGCCACCACGGCCATGACGGGCAGCGTGGCGAAGAGACGGCGGACGATATAGGCGGTCATGACGAGGCCTTGCCCGGATCAGGCAAGGCCTCCTTGCGTGCAACGGCTACGCGTACTCGGGACGGCATTACTTCTTCGTGATCCCCCAGAGAACGGCGAGACCCGTGTTCGGCACGATGCCGTCGATCCGGTCGGCGCGATAGGCGAGCGGCGTGTCCCACTGGCCGAACGGGATATAGACGACCTGCTCCATCGCCCGGGCCTGCAGCTCGTTGGCGATCTTCTTCCGCTCCTCCTCGGTCTGCGCCATGCCGAAGGCATTGCGCAGCTCCTCGATCTTGGCGTCGCAGGGCCAGCCGAACAGGCCCTTGTCGCAGGCCGCGCCAATCCAGGTGTGCAGCACGGGATTGGCCGAGCCGACGCCGCCGGAAGTGGTGACGAAGATGTTCCAGCCACCCTGCGCCGGCGGATCCTTCTTGGCGCGGCGGGAGACCACCGAGCCCCAGTCCATCGACTGCGCGTCGACGTTGATGCCGGCCTCGCGCATCGCCTGGATCAGCACCTGCGTCGCCGGCGTGATCGTGGCGTGGTCGGTCGCCGACAGGACGGTGATCGGTTCACCTTTGTAACCGGCCTCCTTGAGGAGCTGCAGCGCCTTCTTCGGGTTGTACTCCTTCATCCACTCGCGGCCGCCGGCACTCTCGTACGGGCCGCCGCAGGTCAGGAGCGCCGGGCAGACCTTGTAATATTTCGGGTTGCCGACGATGGCGCGCAGGAAGTCTTCCTGGTTGATCAGGTAGTACATCGCCTGCCGTGCCTTCACGTTGTCGAACGGCGGCTGGAGGTGGTTGAGGCGGATGAAGCCCTGCGTGCTGTCGATCTTGCCGGTCTTCATCAGCTTCACGCCGCGGGCCTTCTCCAGCAGCGGCAAGAAGTCGTTGGTCGGCGCTTCGTAGAAATCGATCTCGCCGTTGATCAGGGCCGACATCGCGGTCTGCGGATCGGAGATCCAGACCAGTTCGATGCGGTCGACGCCCGGAACCTTGGCCCCGGCGAAGGACGACGGCGGCTCGGTGCGCGGCTGGTAGTCCTTGTTCTTGAGATAGACGGCCTTGCTGCCGGGAACCCACTGGTCCTTGGCGAAGATATAGGGGCCGGACCCAACCGCCTCCTTCACCTGCTGCTGCGGATCGGTCAGCGCGTCCTTCTCGCGCATGATCGCGGGAATGGAGCTGGAGGTCTTGCCGAGCGACTCGAGCACCATGCCGTAGGGTGCACGGAGCACCATGGTGAAGGTCTTGTCGTCGACCGGCTCCATCTTGGTGACGAAGCCCATCAGGCGCTGGCCGACGCCGTCCTTGGCGCCCCACCGCTTCAGCGAGGCAATGACATCCTTGGTCGTGACCGGCGAGCCGTCGTGGAACTTGAGGCCGTCGCGCAGGGTGAACGTATAGGTAAGCTTGTCGGGACTGACCTCGTACTTGCCGACCATCTGTGGCTGGGGCTTCTGGTCGGCGTTGTTGCCGAACAGGGTGTCATAGATCAGCGCGCCATGGATGTTGGCGATGGTCTGGGTCGTCCAGATCGGATCGATGACGCGCACGTCCGCGTGCATCACGGCCTTGAGGACCTTCTCCTGCGCGAGCGCCGGGCCCGCGACAAAAGGAACGGCCAGCGCGAGCGCGCCCGCGAAGATGCGTTTGAACATTGTAAACTCCCTTACTCCCCGCAGAGAGTATGCAAAGCTGCGATCCGACTTGTCCAGCGCGACGCTGCTGCAAGAAGATCGAAGATTCCCAAACAAAACCCGTCGCCTCTCCACTCCGCGCTGCGCGCTCCGGTCGAGACGGCGGATGAATCTAACCTTAGTAGATCAGCCCGCGCGGCTTGGCGTCTTCGTCGAGCGGCCAGATCGGGCGCTGGGCCTTCGTGTACGGTACCTTGCGGTGGTCCCGCGGTAGCGGACCGGTCGATTCGACGTAGATCACCTTCTTGGCGATCGGACCGTAGGCCGCCATGAAGTGATTCGTCGATTTCACGACGACGAGCTTCCGCTGGGTCGGATCGATCCCGACGTTCGTGAAAAGCTCCAGGCCGGTCGCCTGCGTCCGCTTCGAAATCAGGACCACCTCGACCCCGCCGATGCGTACCGCCGCACAATCTCCCACCGGCACCTGCGTCGGTCCGAAACTCTGCCAGGCGTTACGCTTCAGACCGATGATCTCGACCTCGGCATCGACAGGCTGGCCCGAACTGGGCGCGATCTTGCCGCCGAAGCGCAGGCCGATGCGGGCGCCCAGCCCGGCGTCGAAGCAGATGCGAACCGCGATGGGATCCCAGATCGGGCCGAGGCAAGCGCTCTCGACGTTCTTCTCGATGAGGTGCTTCAGGATGTCGGTATTGTCGGAAGGCGCGCCGCCGCCGGCATTGTCCGAAGGATCGGCAATGACGACCGGCAGGTCGTTGAAGGCCACGCCTTCACTGATACCGGCCGCGACGCCGAGCGCCTGCGGCGCGGTCTTGCCCCGCAAGCCGACCAGCTCCTCACCCAACTGCGTCGCAAGCGCATCGGCCTTTTTCTTGTCGCCGTCGGCAATGACCAGCACCCGCGTGCCGATCTCCGGAACGTCGCCGTAGGGAAAGCAGTGGGCGATCGACACCGAGAGGATCCCGTTCTTGCCTTCCATCGCCATGATCCGGTCGACGATACCGCGCATCGGCTGCATCGTCGTCGGGTAGCTCTGGATCTGGCGGCAGTCATAGACCGACATGACGGGCTTCACCTTGCCGCGCAGCGTCGCCAGCACGAGGTCGAGCACATCCTGGGCGCGCTCGACGACGTCGGTATGGGGGAATTCCTTGTAGAGGACGATGATGTCGGCGTTCGAGACGCGCTTCATCGTGAGATGGCAGTGCGGATCGAGCTCTACTCCGATCACGCATTTGGGCCCTGCGATCGCGCGGCATCGCTCGATGATGTCGCCTTCGACGTCGTCGTAGCCGTGCGCCACCATTGCGCCGTGAAGGCCCAGCAACAGGCCGTCGACCGGCAGCGCCGCCTCGAGCTGGCCCAGGATCTCGTCCCGCATGGTCTCGTAGTCGGCACGGTTGGTCGTGCCGGCGGGGCTGGCCGCAAAGCAGCTTCCCTCGATCAGCTCGAAGCCCTCTTGCCTGGCACGGGCGCGCGCGACGAAGAGCGGTGCGGTGCACATGCGGGGCGCATCGGCGGGATGCTCGCCAGCTCGGAAAAATACCGATTCGCGATAATTCTCCAGGCTCGTCGGCAAGGGGGAGAAGGTGTTGGTTTCGGTTGCCAGCGTGGCCGAGAAAAGACGCATGGTGCTCCTAGGGGACGATGCCGTCGGGAAGAGAAGCGCAATGCCGGGCGATGGCGCCGGGCGTTGTCAGCCATATCGAGTCGCGATGTCGGGCGATATGGCGAAGTGCGCGCTTGAGATGCCGCAGCCGGTGCGGCTGGCCCACGATGTAGGCATGAAGCGCAATGCCCATCACCAGCGGCCGCTCCCGCGACAGTTCCAGCATCTCGTCGAACTGGTCGACGATGATGTCAGCGAATGCGTCGCCGCCGATCTTGCGGCCCACGATCTGCGGAATGTCGTTTACTTCCTGCGGGTAGGGCATCGCGAGGATGCGCTTGTCGTCGCGGCAACGGAACCAGATGGGCTGGTCGTCCATGCACCAGTCCAGCAGGTAGCGATACCCCGCTTCGGCCAGCAGATCGGGCGTGACGTGGCTGTGGGAGATCCACGGTCCGAGCCAGCCCTCCGGCGGGTGGCCTTCGGCCTCCGCCAGCCGCGCCGTCGCATCGCGAATGAGGGCCCGCTCGCCCGTTTCGTCGAGCACGCCCTGTCGCTCGGCATTGGTACGGCCATGGCCCACGATCTCGTCGCCGCGCGCCCGGCAGGCTGCGACTAGGTCCGGCGCATAGTCGTACATCGCGCTGTTGACCAAAGCGGCCATCGGCAGCCGCAAGGCATCGAAGGCCTCGAGCATGTACCAGGCGCCGACGCGATTGCCATAATCGCGCCAAGCATAATTGAGGACGTCGGGGTGCGGACCACCAGGCGCCAGTTCCGCACCAAGCCCCTCGCCGTAGGAAAAATGCTCGAGGTTGAGGGCAAAGTAGACCGCGAGCCGTCGGCCAGCCGGCCAGGTGTAGTCCGCGCGGCCCCGCAGGGGTGCGTAGGCATAACGATTGTGCGTCTTGAGTTCCATTCCGCCAAATTAGCGCCGCAAGCCAGGAAGGGCCACGGTTAGCCATGCTCGATATGAGCTGGCACGAGATCAGGAATTTCCATTCGGAAAGGTTCCTGACCAGCGCCAACGGCTACGAACAGGACGGACTTCATATCGACAGGCGACGACTTCGCGCATCAGCGGGACGTAGCGCCGGAGCAACAGATGGGCTAGCATCGCAGTCTTAATGAAGAAGCCGCACCCTTCCAGGCTGCGGACGAGCCGGGAGGAAGAACGCGTTGACGGCGACGAGTGCTGCCGCTTTGCCTGTAACGACAGACGCCGCGCCCATCGCGCGCCGGTTCGCCGTGCCGTTGTGGGTCGGCGCCCTTCTGCTCATCCTGACGTTCCTGGTCATCTACCCTCTGCTGATGCTGTTCTTCGGCGCCATCAGCGATTCCAATCCGGTGATCGACGGCTTCGGCAAGTTCAATCCCTCGCTGGAGCACTTCCTGGCCGTGTTGGGCAACGAGAATGTCCGGCTGGCCTTCTTCAATGCACTGGCGGCCTGCGGCGGCGGAACCATCCTCGCCGTCGTGATCGGCCTCGCCTTTTCGTGGATCGTCGTGCGCACGAACACGCCGTTCAAGGGCTTCATCGCCGGCGCCAGCATGATCCCGCTGTTCGTGCCGCCGCTGGTCGCGGGCGTCGCCTGGAGCATCCTCGGCTCGCCCAAGACCGGCCTGCTGAATACGGCGCTGAAGTGGATCGGTATCGATTTCCGCTTCGACTTCTACTCGATGTCGGGCCTGATCCTGGTCTTCGGCTTCTACTATGCGCCTTACGTTTACATGTTCACGGCGTCGGCGCTGCGCAACATGGACCCCAGCCTCGAGGAAGCGTCCGAGGTTTCGGGCGCCTCGGCCTTCACGACCCTCTTCACGGTCACCTTCCCGCTGATCGCGCCGGCGATCCTCGCGGGTTCGCTGCTGTCCTTCGTCGTGATGCTTGGCATCTATGGCATTCCCGCCGCTCTGGGCGCGCCGGCCAACATCAGCGTGCTCACGACCTACATTTTCAAGCTCACCGCCTGGAGCCCGCCTCTCTACAATACCGCCGCCGCCGTCGCGATCCTGCTGATGATGGTCACGGCGGTCTTCGTCTGGGCGCAGCAACGCGTGCTGTCGGGCCGCAGCTTCGCCACCGTGGCCGGCAAGGCCTTCCGCCCGCGCAGCCTCAACCTCGGGCCGTGGCGCTGGTTCACCTTCAGCCTGGCTCTCGCCTACCTCTTCATCGTCGTGGTGCTGCCCACGATCGCCCTGGTAATCGCGGCCTTCCGCCGGTTCCTGTTCTTCAAGGACTTCGACGCCGTGTTCGACATGAAGGCGTACAGCTGGGTTCACTTCAACTCCATCTTCGACAACCCTCTGACGATGACCTCCATCTGGAACACGATGAAGGTCGGCGTGATCACCGCCGTGGTCGGCGGCATACTGGCCTTCGCCATCGGTTACACGATCAACCGCACGCAGGTTCCCGGCCGCAAGATCATCGATCTCCTGTCGACGATCCCGGTCGCCATCCCCGGCCTGGTCGTCGGCGTCGCCTATCTCTGGGCCTGGATCGGCCTGCCGGGTGGCCTCTACGGCACGATCTGGATCCTGGCGCTGGCCTTCGTGGCGCGCTTCATCCCCGACACGGTCAAGGCGCTGTCGACCTCGTTCATGCAGATCCACCGCGAGCTCGAGGAAGCCGCCTGGATCTGCGGCCGTGGCCTGCTCAGCACGATCGGCACGATCATGGTGCCGCTCGCCCGGCCGGGCATCGTCGCCTCGATGACGCTGCTGTTCGTGCTGTCGGTGCGCGAACTGGGCTCGTCCCTGTTCCTCTACACCAGCGACACGACCGTGATGGCCGTGCTGCTGCTCGACTATTACGAAGGCGGAAACGTCGGCAAGACGGCCGCCTTCAGTCTCGTGCAGACCGTGATTCTCGCGGTGCTGCTCGGCATCACGACCTGGCTTTCCCGCGGAGCTGCCGAGAGCAGCGCCCGCGCCGGCTGACGAACGACAACAATCGGAGGAATGAGAAGATGAAGCGTAGAACCGTCCTGGCCGGCATTGCCGGCGCCGCCGCAACCGCCGCGCTCCCCGCCCGGGCCCAGCAGGACCAGTTCGGCTCCAAGGAGCTGATCGCCGCCGCCGAAAAGGAAGGCGGACTGACCCTGTACACGGCGGACTTCGCCGAGACGCAGCAGGAAGTGATCAAGGAATTCAACAAGCGCTTCCCTAAGATCAAGGTCGCGATGGTCCGTGCGCCCGGCGGCCAGCTCATCACCCGCATCAAGACGGAAGCCGCGGCCGACAAACTCGGTGCCGACGTCGTCAACCATTCCGACCGCGGCCTGATGCTGGATATCGCCGATCTCTTCCAGGATTACGCGCCGCCGAACGCTGCCGACTATCGCCCCGACTCGCTGGTCTCGCCGAAGCTGTGGCCCGGCGTCACCTTGGGCTGGGCGATCGCCTACAATACGCAGCTCGTGAAGAACGCGCCCAAGACGTGGATGGATCTCACGAAGCCCGAGTACAAGAACAAGCAGATCGGCCAGGTGATCGGGCCGTCGGGCGGCACGACCTGGACCCGCATCATGTTCGAGCGTCAGGTGCTCGGCGAGGATTACTGGAAGAAGCAGGCCGAACTCGGCATCGCTCTCTATCCGTCGGGCGCTCCGCTCTCGGACGCGCTGGTCCGCGGCGAGGTGTCGATCGCCCCGCTGCTGTACAACATCATCTACACCAAGATCGTCGAGGGCGCCCCGGCCGAGGCGATCTTCGCCCCCGAGGGCGTCCCCATCGTTCCCTACGCCGACGGCGTCACCAAGGCTTCCAAGAACCCGAACGCCGCCAAGCTGTTCATGAACTGGCGCCTCTCCAAGGAAGGCCAGACCTTCATGATCAACAAGCTGGGCAACATCACGTCCCTCAAGGAGCCGCCGGCCTACCCGAAGGGCTGGGATCCCAAGGTCGTCAAGGTCTGGGTGCCGAAGTTCGACGAGTTCAGCAAGCTGCGCAACTCGTGGATGGAAGAGTGGAACAAGACCTACGGGTACCGCCAGTGAGCGCTGCGCTCCTCGTCGAGAACCTGGTCAAGAAGTTCGGGACCGGCAAGGCGGCCGTCGATGGCGTGAACTTCGACGTGCCGGCGGGCGAGATCGTGGTTCTGCTGGGGCCTTCGGGCTGCGGCAAGACCACGACGCTCCGCTGCGTCGCCGGCCTCGAACATCCGACCGGCGGCCGCATCTCGATCGGCGGCCGCGTCGTGTCGGAACCAGAACGCGGCACGCTGGTGAGCCCGCGCGAACGCGACATCGGCATGGTTTTCCAGTCCTATGCGGTGTGGCCGCACATGACGGTGCACCAGAACGTCGCCTATCCGCTGAAGTATCGCCGCAAGAACACCAGCGGCAGCGCCGACATCGACACCAAGGTCCGCGAGACGCTTGAGCTGGTCGGCCTCGGCGAATACGCCCAGCGGCCCGTGACGTCGCTGTCGGGCGGGCAGATGCAGCGCGTCGCGCTGGCGCGCAGCCTCGTCTACCGGCCGCAGCTGCTGCTGCTCGACGAGCCCCTGTCCAATCTCGATTCCAAGTTGCGCATCCGCCTGCGCGACGAGTTGCGCCGCATCCTGAAGATGACCGGCATGACCGGCCTATACGTGACGCACGATCAGTCCGAGGCCGTGGTGCTGGGCGACCGGATCGGCGTCATGAAGGACGGCAAGCTGCTGCAGATGGCGCCGCCGGGCGAAATCTACAACAGGCCGGCTGATTCGTTCGTCGCCAACTTCACGGGCGCCGCAAACGTGCTCAAGGGCAAGGTGCTGGAGCGCAAGGGCGAGCAGGTCGTCATCGACCTGGGCGCTGCCGGCCGCATCGAAGCCTGGACGCCGCAGCCTCTTGCAGCCGGCGACAATGCCCATGTCGCGCTGCGCGCCGAGAACATCCGCCTCGGCGAGCGTGGCCCGGCCAACAGCTTCACGGGAAAGGTGATCGAGCGGCGTTATCAGGGCATGCAGACCATCTACGACGTCGAGTTCGGCGGACAGAAAGTCGAAGTGCTGGAACTCGGCACGGCGGCCCGTCACAACGACGGCGAGGTCGCACTCACCCTGCCGCCCGACAGCTGCTGGGCCTACCGGGACGACGGTCAGGCCACGGTCGACTGAAGCGTCTCACGAAGCGCCGCCGCCAGCGGCTCATCGTGCTCGGGCAGCAGGACCTGGGGATCGAGCGTGAGCACGCCCCGCGCGGCGTGCCGCTCCGACAGGTGAACCGGCGGGTCGCCGCGCTGCAGCCTCGCGCTGACGGCGAGCGCGTCGGCCACGGTGATTTCCAGGACCGGTACGCGGCCAGTCTGTGTGGCGGGCAGGAGCTTCACGTCGAAGCCGCTCAACGATGCCGCGATCGCTTCCAGCCGCGACTGCAATGCCGCGTTGGCAGCGGCATCGTCGGCCTTCACAAAGCGCTCCAGCGCCACGAGCAGTCCGACGATCTCCTCCTTGCCGGCCTTGAAGCCGCGACCGATCCCATGATGCGGCACGCCGCGCAGATTGGCGCGATCGACCAGCCTGGGTGGCGTCCAGGTATCGGGCGCCACGTCCATGTCGAGCTGCTGCAGCAAGGCCGAGGCCACGAGGTCGCGCCGGCCGGCGAGGATGCCCGAAGCCTGCGGCCCGCCCAGCGCCTTGCCTCCGGAGAAGGCGACCAGATCGACGCCCATGTCGATGAAGCGCCGCAGGTTCTCCTTCGGTGGAAGCTGCGCCGCCGCATCGACGATCAGCGGAATGCCGTTGGCGCGGCAGGTCGCGATGGCGGTCGGCAGGTCGACGATGCTGCCGGTATTGACCGAGAAGGCCATCGCCACTACCGACGGCGTGATCGCCGTTTCGATCTCCCAGGCCTCGAGGCCGCGCACGCCCGCGCCGGTGCCACGATCGTTGTGGCCGATGTCGACGAGCCGAGCCCCGGAAGCGGCAAGAGCATGAGCGTAACCGGTCCGCTGGGTACGCGGGATCAGGATGTCGTGGGGGAACGCCCCGGCATGAGGAAGCGCCGCCATCTTCGCGATGTCCCAGCGCGCGATCGTGGCCGCCGCCGCAAGCGTGAGCGCCGCCGCCGCACCGGTCGTGACGAGCCCCGCCTCGGCGCCCGTCGCTTCGGCGATACGCAGGCTGGCGGCGTCCTGGAGTTCGCCGATGTCGACCGAGGCCCGCGACGCTGCGGCCATGGCGGCCACGACTTCGGGCGCCATCACCGCGCCGCCCAGCCGCGTCAGGGCGCCGGCGGCATTGATGCGCCGGCGCACGCCGAGAAGTTCGTAGGGATTCGTCTCGCTCATGCGGCGAGCTTAGCCCAGCCGATCAGACCCGCCCAATGATCGCGATGGGGCCGCCGCCGGCCGGGCCCTGGTGCTCGGCGCCACCGGAGACGTAGAGCATCGTGTCGCCGATCGCGCCGGCCAGCACACCGCCCACGAGGGCGCGCGCATGGCGGGTCGAATGGATGTCGCTGTCGTCCAGCATCGTATGCCGCCGGCCGCGGATCTCGCCGGTCGGCGAGGCCTCGGCCTTGGCCAGCACCGCGACCGTCTCCCCGCCGAGGTTCGCCAGCACGCGCCGCGCGGCGTCGGCGTCGATGGCATCGCTCATGACATCGTGGCCGATCACGAGATCGCCCGCCCAGCCCGTTGCATTGCCCAACACCACGATCTCGTTGCGCAGCAGCTCGACGCCCGCCGACGTGCTGGCAACACGCGAGAACAGGGACCAGTCCTTGCAGACCGCCTCTTCCGGCGCCTCCCCGATCTCGCCGAGCGCCAGGGCGACACCCAGCGCCGAGGCACCGCGCGACAGGGCCATCGAATGATAGGTATCGGCGGTGGCCGTCACAGCGCCACGGCGGGCCGCTTCCTCGATCCGCTCCTTGGTCAGCAGCGGACACTTGATCTGCACGAAATGCACGTCGGAAGGCCCGGAAATACCGGCGTCCCTGAGAGCCAGCGTCACCGCCGTTGCCGTATCCTCGATCTGCGCCGCCCGGCCGATCTCCTCGGGCTTGAAGGGCCGCGTCAGGCCGACGCCAATGGCGAGCCGCGGTCCTGCCGGAGCGGGCGACGACACCTCCTCGCGACAGAAGATCAGCAGATGCGGCGACAGCCCGCCTTCGGTGCCGCCCGACATGACGATGGCAACCCGCTTCTCGATCTCCGCGAGCGGACAGTTCAGCGACTCCGCCAGCAACAGCTTCAGCGCCAGCGTGGCGTAGCCCCGGGTGAAATCGTTGACGCAACCATTGCCCTCGGTCTTGCCGACGATGGCCACGATGCTCCTGGCGTCGACGTCGCCTGCCGCGATGGCGGCGGCGAGCGGCGCCGTATCCTGTGGGCCGGCGGTCGGAAGGCGCAACACCCTGGTTCGACGGGTCATTCTCAAGCAGCCTTTCCGGCATCGCTGCCATGGCGCGCGCGGCGTCGGCGAAGCCAGGTAACGGACAGAAGCGACAGGGCGATCACGACGAACGAGACGCCCGTCGTCACGGTCCCGAGAGCGTAGAGCACGGGCGTCGTCACGTTGGTCGTCATGCCGTAGATCTCCAGCGGCAGGGTGTTGAAGGTGCCCGCCGTATAGAGGCTGCGGGCGAACTCATCGTAGGACAGCGTGAAGCCGAAAAGGCCGACGCCGATCAGGCTGGGCAGCAGGATCGGAACGACGACATGCCGGATCGTCTGCCACGAGGTCGCGCCGAGATCGCGCGCGGCCTCCTCGTAGCGGCGATCGAACCGGTTGAAGACGGCGAACATGATCAGCAGGCCGAACGGCAGCGTCCACGTCAGATGCGCACCGAAGGCGGAACTGTACCAGGCAGGATCCCAGCCCAACACGCGATACAGCAGGCCGATGCCGAGGCTGATCAGAATCGAAGGCACGATCAGGCTGGCGATGGCGAGATAGAAGAGGATGCCCGAACCGCGGAAGCGCGAGCGGAAGGCGAGGCCCGCCGAGAAGGACGCGACGACGGTCACCAGCATGACGGCCACGCCCAGCAGAAGGGAGCGCTGCAGCGAGCCCGCGAAGTCGCCCACCATCTGTTTCTCGAAAAGGTTCCTGAACCAGTGCAGCGACACGCCGTTCATCGGGAAGGTGAGCCCGCCCGACGGTCCCTGGAACGACAGGATCAGAATCGTCAGCGTCGGCCCGTAGAGAAACAGCACGAACAGGCAGAAAAAGGCGCCGAGGAGCCAGAAGGCAGGACCGCGCTTGCCGTGCTGCACGTCACAGCTCCTTGCGGATGTCGACCATGCGCATCATGGCCGCGACGATACCGAGTACCAGCAGCAGCAGCACGACCGCATTGGCCGCGGCGGCCGGATACTGCAGCAGCGACATGGCGTTCGCCATCATCAGGCCGACCGAGGCACTGAGCCCGCCGCTCATCATCCGCACGGTGACGAAGTCGCCCATGACGATGGTGACCACGAAGATCGAGCCGATGGCGATGCCCGGCTTGCACAACGGGAGGATTACGTTGACCAGCGTCTGCCAGCCGGTCGCACCGGCATCGCGCGCCGCTTCGAGCAGGCTGCGGTCGATGCGCATCATCGAGTTGAAGATCGGCACCACCATGAACAGCGTGTAGAGGTGCACATACGCCAGCACGACCGAGAAGTCGGAATAGAGCAGGAATTCGAGCGGCTGGTTGATCAGGCCGAGGTTCATCAGCGTGGTGTTGGCGAGCCCGTGGCGGCCGAGGAACGGGATCCACGAGATCATGCGGATGACGTTCGAGGTCCAGAACGGGATGGTGCAGAGCAGGAACAGCACCGTCTGCATCGTGGACGAGCGCACATGGAAGGCCACGAAGTAGGCGACGGTGAAGCCGATCAGCAGGGTGAGCGCCCAGGTGATGATGGCGAACTGGAGGGTCTGCTGGTAGGTGCGCCACGTGACCGACGAGAGCAGCAGCTCCTCATAGTTCTGCAGCAGGAAGGCCGGGATGATCTGGGTCGTGTTGTAGTCGAAGAAGCTCACCACCACGATCGTCGCGATCGGGACGATGAGGAACAGCAGGAACACCAGCGCGAGCGGCGCGACCTGCAGATAGGTGACCCAGACTTTTACGCGGTTCATCACTGCTTACCCCTCTCCCCCGCCAGGGGAAGAGGATGGGTGAGGGGGTTACGCACTTCGACTCGCCCCCTCACCTAACCTCTCCCCCTAACGGGGGAGAGGAATATGAAGGGGCTTCGACTTCAGGCCGCGATGAACTGGTTCCACTTCTGGACCATGTAACGGTCCTCATCCATCACCGCGTTCCAGCAGGCGACGGCCCCCATGCGGTCGTAGAACGATCCACCGTCGCGTACCGCGCCGGCCTTCTCGACGACCTGGCCCTGCGGGTTCTTGATGTCGCCCTGGGCGGGCTTGCCTTCCATCCAGAAACCCCACTCGTCGGCCGTCATGTTGGCCTTGGCCGTGTCCAGCACCGCCGAGTAGTAGCCCTGGCGATTGAGGAACGCGCCCACCCAGCCCGACAGGTACCAGTTGATGTAGTCATAGGCGGCGTCGAGTTGCGCGCCCTGCAGATGCTTGGCCAGCGACAGACCGCCGCCCCAGGCGCGATAGCCTTCCTTCAGGGGCTGATAGACACAGGGCACGCCCTTGCCGCGCACGGCGGAGACGGCCGGCGACCACATCGACTGGATCACGACTTCGCCCGAGGTCATCAGGTTGACCGATTCGTCGAAGGTCTTCCAGAAAGCACGGAACTGCCCCTCCTTCTTGGTCTTGATCAGGAAATCGATGGTCTTGTCGATCTCCGCCTTGGTCATGTTGCCCTTGTCGCCGTACTTCACGATGCCGGCCGATTCGCAGATCATCGCGGCGTCCATGATGCCGATCGACGGGATGTTCAGGATCGAGGTCTTGCCCTTGAACTTCGGATCGAGAATGTCCTTCCAGTTCTCGATCTTGCGGCCGACCAGGTCGGGACGGATGCCCAGCGTGTCGGCGTTGTAGATCGTCGGAACCGCGGTGAACCACTGGGTCTGGCCCTTGGCGAACTTGGTCGAGCCCGCGCCTTCCACGAAGCTGACGGTGCTCGGCGCCGTGCCCTGGGCGATGACGCTGTCGGCCTTCAGCTTGCCGGTGGTGAAGATCGGCACGATCTTGTCGAACAGCTTGATCTTCTTCACGTCCATCGCCTGCAGCGTGTTGGCCGGGAAGACCTTCTTGATCATCCAGTATTCGATGTCGCCGATGTCGAATGAGTTGGGCTGCGTCACGACGCGCTGCACGACGGCGTCGGAGTCCAACGCCGTCATCTGGAGCGTGATGCCGAGATCGGCCTTGCACTTCTCCGCGATCTCGTTGATCGCCGACACGCCGGTACCGCATTGGCGCAGAACGATGTTCTTGTTGTTCTGGGCCCAGATCACCGGAAAGCCGGTGATCGCGCCGCTGCCGACGGCCGCGCCCGCGATGCCAGCCGCGCCCTTGAGCATCCTGCGACGGCCGATGCCGCCATTCGATTTCCGAGCCATCTCGTTCCTCCTTCAACTGCGACGGCGCGGGGCCGTCTCCCTCAACGACCCCTCAACGTCCCAGCACGTGAACGTCCTCGGGTTTCCACGACAGAATGACGGGCTCGCCGGGCCGCACCGGCGAAGCATCGAAGCGCGCCTCGGACAGCGTGGCCGACAGCGTTTCGAGCCCGGTGACATCGATGCCGACCTGCACGGTCGACCCGAGATATTCGACGGAGCGCGTCACGCCCTGCAGCGACGTGACGCCGGCCTCTCCCGAAGTGCCCGCCTGCACAGACATCCGGTCGGCGCGGATGGCGACGAACGGCCCCTCGCCCGCGCCTGCGCGAGCGACGGCCGCGGGCAGCACGTTGTGGCCGCCGATGAACTTGGCGACGAAGGCGGAGGCCGGCCTGTTGAAGACTTCACGCGGCGGCGCTGCCTGCTCGATCCTGCCGCCGTTCATCACCACGACGAGATCGGCCAGCGCCATCGCCTCGTCCTGGCTATGGGTCACATGAATGAAGCTGATGCCCAGCCGCGTCTGCAGGCTCTTCAGTTCCTCCCGCATCCGGATGCGCAGGAAGGGATCGAGCGCCGACAGCGGCTCGTCGAGCAACAGGACCTGCGGATCGGTGATCAGCGCCCGCGCCAGCGCCACGCGCTGCTGCTGGCCGCCCGAGAGTTGCGACGGCAGGCGCCCGGCATAGGCCTCCATGTGGACACGCTTCAGCATGTCGAGCGCGCGGGACCGGCGCGTCTCCCTGTCGACGCCGCGCATCTTGAGGCTGAAGGCTACATTTTCGGTGCAATCGAGATGCGGAAAGAGCGCGTAGCTCTGGAACATCATCGCGGTGCCGCGTGCCGCCGGAGGGAGCACGGTGATGTTCTCGCTGCCGAGGATGATGTCGCCCTCGGAGACCTCCTCGTGGCCCGCGATCATGCGCAGGGTCGTGGTCTTGCCGCAGCCGCTGGGGCCGAGCAGGCAGCAGTAGGAGCCGGCGGGGATGCGCAGGCCGATCGAATCGACCGCCACCGTATCACCGTAGCGCTTGGTCAGGGAAACGAGTTCAATGTCCGGCGGCTTGGCCATGCCCAGTGGCAAGCAAGCCCCATGCCAGCACTGTAGAATTCCCGGGCACGGAGGGCGGCGACAGCAGGGCGTTGGCGCGGCTCTTGCTCGCCTGTGGCCAGCGCAGGCAAAAGGAGGCAGCGATGCGGTTGATCGGCGTGGACGTGGGCGGCACCTTCACGGATCTGGTCTTTGCCGACACCGAGGCCGGCCGCACCGGCGTGCACAAGATCTCGACCACGCCGGACGATCCCTCGCGTGGCGTCGTGCAGGGGCTAATGGCCCTCTGCGACAAGTATTCGATCGCGCGCGAGACGATCGACACGGTGTTCCACGGCACGACCATCGCCACCAACGCGATTCTCGAGCATGACGGCGCGGTGACGGGAATGATCACCACCGGCGGCTACCGCGACATCCTGCATATCGGCCGCCATCAGCGGCCGCAGCACTACTCCATCATGCAGGACATTCCCTGGCAGGACCGGCCGCTGGTGAAACGGCGCCATCGCAAGACTGTCACCGAGCGCCTCGTGCCGCCACGCGGCGAGGTGCTGGAGCCGCTCGACGAGGACGGCGTGCGCCAGGCCGTGCGCGAACTCAAGGAAGCCGGTGTGCAGGCCATCGCGATCTGCTTCCTCTTCTCCTATCTGAACGCCAGCCACGAGGCGCGCGCCATGGAGATCGTGCGCGAGGAGTATCCGGAGTGTTTCGCCACCACCTCCTCTTCGGTGTCGCCGCAGTTCCGCGAGTTCGAGCGCTTCACGACGACGGCCATGAACGCCTTCGTCGGGCCCAAGGTGCGCAATTACGTGACGCGCCTCGAATCGGAGATCGAGGCTTCGGGCTTCAAGGCCGACCTGCGCATCATGGCCTCCAACGGCGGCGTCGCGACGCCGGCCATGGTGGCCGAGCGGCCGGTGCTCACCCTCCTCTCGGGTCCGGCCGCCGGCGTGATCGGCGGCGACTGGGCCGGCGCGCTGTCGGAGAAGCGCAACCTCATCACCTTCGACGTCGGCGGCACCTCGGCCGACATCGGCATCGTCACCGAAGGCGGCTTCGGCGAGGCGACGGCGCGCGACACCTGGATCGCGGGCTTCCCCGTGCTGGTGCCCATGATCGACGTGCACACGATCGGCGCCGGCGGCGGTTCCATTGCCTTCGTCGACCCGGCCGGCGCCTTCAAGGTCGGTCCGCGCTCGGCCGGCGCCGTACCCGGCCCCGCCGCCTACGGCCGTGGCGGCACGCGCGCCACGGTGACCGACGCCAACGTCGTGCTGGGCCGGCTCGACGGCGGCAACTTCCTGGGCGGCGGCATGTCGCTCGACGAGATCGCGGCCCGTCGCGTGATCGGCGAGCTGGCGCGCGAACTCGGCCTTCCCGATCGCGAGGCCGCCGAGGGCGTCATCACGCTCATCAACGCAAACATGGCCAACGCCATCCGCTCTCGCACGGTCCAGAAGGGCATCGATCCACGCAACTACACGCTGGTGGCGTTCGGGGGTGCCGGGCCGCTGCATGGCGCGGAAGTGGCCGACATGCTGGGCGTGACCGAGGTGATCGTGCCGCCGCATCCGGGCATCACGTCGGCGGTCGGCCTGCTGATCAGCGACCTGCGCTACGACGCCATCCGGACCTCCTTCCAGGTGTCGGGCGCCGCCGATCTCGCACGCATCAACGCCGACTTCGATGCCATGACCAGGGAACTGGCCGGGCGCTTCACCGCCGACGGCATCGATCTCGCCAAGGTGACGTTCGAGCGACGCGGCGACCTGCGCTATGTCGGTCAGGGCTACGAACTCCGGGTCACCTTCCCCCAAGGGATTATCGACGAGGTTGCCCTCGCAAAGGCCTTTGAGGCCTTCCACGAGGTCCACAAGCGGGAATACGGCCATCACTTCGCCGACTCCGCGATCGAGATCGTGAACCTGCGCCTTGTGGGTGCGGCCAGCGCCGCCACCATCGCCAAACCCGTCCTCGATGGCGCCCGCTCGCTCGCAGCAGCGACGGTCAGCTTCGGCAATGGCACCTTCCGCGTCGACGGCAAGCTCGCCGACTACCCCACGACCTTCTATCGCCGCGACCTGCTGCCGGTCGGCGAGCGCATTCCCGGCCCCGCCATCGTGCTCCAGATGGACACCACGACCGTCGTGCCGCCACACTTCAGCTTCGAGGCCGACACGGCCGGCAATCTCATGATCCGCAAGGAGGCCAAGCAATGAGCACCGCCGCCATCCGCCAGCCCGCCACCAAGCCCGACCGCATCGACCCGATCACCAGTAGCGTGATCCAGGGCGCGCTCGAAAATATCGCCGTCGAGATGGGCTACAAGCTGATGCGCATGAGCTACTCCTCGATCATCCGCGAGTCGGAGGATTTCGGGGCAGCCCTCGTCGACGCAGAAGGCAGAGGTCTTGCCGAATCGGCGCAATCGACGCCGCTGCAGTCGGGTCCGATCCCAGGCTATGTGCGGGGCATCCAGCGTATCCTGAAGAAGCGCGGCGACACGATACGGCCCGGCGACGTCATCATGCACAACGATGCCTATTCCGGCGCCAGCCACGGACCCGACGTCGCCTTCATCGTGCCTGTCTTCGTGCAAGGACGGCTCATCGCCTTCGCCGCAACGACGGCGCATCATCTCGACATCGGCGCGCTGTCGCCCGGCTCCTGCGGCATCGTCGAGGCGATCGACGCCTATGCCGAGGGCCTGCAGTTCAAGGCGATCAAGGTCTACGACCGCGGCGTCCGCAACGACGCGGTGTGGCAGATCGTGCGCGACAATATCCGCGCCTCCGACCTCGTGGTCGGCGACATGGATGCCCAGGTGGCCGCCGCCCGCATCGGCGCGGAGCGCATGGTCGAACTGGTGGAACGCTACGGGCTCGAAACCTTCGAGCAGGCCTGCGACGCGCTGATGGATCATGCCGAGCGGCTGATGCGTCAGGCGATTGCCAAACTGCCCGACGGCATCTATCGCGCCGAGACCGCCATCGACGGCTATCTGGACAGCGACGATCCCTCCAAGAAGGAACTCCCGATCGTCGTCACCATCACCAAGAAGGACGAATCCCTGGTGGTGGATCTGACCGGCACGGCGCCGCAGGTGCCCGACCGGCCGATCAACATGCCGCTCGAGGGCACCGCCGACATCGCGATCTGGCTCACCATCCGATCGGTGCTGCTCGACACCGAAGTCCACGGCCACATTCCCGTGAATGCGGGTCTCCTGCGGCCGATCACCATCGTGGCGCCCAAGGGCTGCCTCGCCAACCCAACCTTCCCCGCCCCGACCATCGCGCGCTTCTGCCCCGGCAACCAGCTCGCCGACACGGTGATGAAGGCGCTGTCGCAGGCCATGCCGGGCAACGTCTCGGCCGGCATCGGCAACCTCAAGGTCATCGCCTTCTCCGGCCTCAAGGACGAGACGCACTGGGTGCACATGGAGATCTTCGAAGGCTCCTACGGCGGACGCCTCGGCAAGGACGGCATGGATGCCGTCGACACGCTCTACGCCAACACGCGCAACAACCCGATCGAGGACATCGAGACCCACCTGCCGCTTCGTGTGCTGCGCTACGAACTGCGCGAGGACGTGGCCGGCGCCGGCAAATGGCGCGGCGGCCTGGGATCGGTCCGCGAGTTCGCCTTCCTGAGCGACGGCGGCGCCTCGGTCGAAGGCGAAGGCCATCGTTACCGGCCCTGGGGGTTCCTCGGTGGCAGCGAGGGCATGCCGGCCAGGCTCGACCTGATGGTGCCCGGCCAGGCCGACCGCGCGCTGCCCTCGAAGGTGCCGCACATGAACATCGGCAAGGATGGACGCTTCGTCTGCTACGGCCCGGCCGGCGGCGGCTACGGCAACCCGCTGGAGCGCGATCCCGCCAAGGTGGCGGACGATGTGCTCGACGGCATGATCTCAGTCGAGACCGCGCTCAGGGACTATGGCGTGGTGGTGTCGGCCAAAGGCGCCATCGATCCCGCGGCGACGCAGAGGGCACGAGACAGGCGATAGGCCTCTCGGTCAAAAGCTCGCGGCGCCGCCGTCGATGGCAAGCTCGATGCCTGTGATGTAGCTGGCTTCGGTCGACGCAAGGAAAAGGACGGCACGCGCCACCTCCCCGGCCGTGCCGAACCGTTTCATGGGATTGTCGCCGGACCATTGCCGCTTCGTCGCGGCGACCTCGTCGGCGCCCGTGGCGAAGGTCTCGAAGATCGGTGTGTCGATGGGACCGGGACTGACCACGTTGACCCGGATGCCGCGGTCGACGAGTTCGGCCCCGAGACTGCGTCCCAGCGAGCGGGTTGCGGCCTTGCTTGCCGAGTAGACCGACGCGTTCGGCACTCCCTTGCTGGCCGCCAGCGAGGCATTGAGGACGATGGCGCCGCCCCGCCGCATCAACGGCAAGGCCTGCTGGACCGTGAAGTACAGGCCCTTCAGATTTGTCCCCATCAAGCCGTCCCAGTCGGCCTCGGTCACCGAATCGATCGACGCGAAGCGCGCGATTCCGGCATTTGCGAACAGCACGTCGATCCGTCCCTTGCGACTCTCGATCTCGCGCATGAGGGCCGCGATATCCGGCACGCGCGAAACGTCGGCCACGATGCCGATCGCTTTCGTACCGATCTCGGCAACCGCGGCATCCAGCTTCGCCCGGTCGCGGCCGGAGATCACGACTTCCGCGCCTTCGTCGGCGAAGGCCTTGGCCGATGCCAGCCCCAACCCGCTGTTGCCGCCGGTGACGAGCACCACCTGCCCCTCAAATCTCGTCGCCATCGCGTGCTCCCACAAATCCCATGTCTTACGATGTGTCTATTGGCAGAATGCGACTTCTGCTCCATCAAGGCACGATGGATTACCAACTGGAAGGCCGGACCTGCCTCGTGTCCGGCGCAAGCTCCGGGATCGGCGCCGGTGTCGTCAGGCTCCTGGCTCAGCAAGGCGCACGCGTCATCGCCACGGCGCGGCGCGCCGAGAAGATCGAGCGGCTCGATGGGGTGACGGTGGTCGCCGGCGACGTGACCGACACGGCCGACCTGGCGCGCATCGCCGCCGAGGCGATCAAGGCACTCGGCCCGATCGACATCCTGGTGAACTGCGCCGGCGGCTCGCGGCCGACCGGGCCGGATGCCGGCGAGGACATCTGGGAGGAAGCCTTCGCGCTCAACTTCACGGCCGCGCGCCTGCTCACCAAGGCCCTGCTGCCGGCGATGCGGGCGCGCAAATGGGGCCGGGTCGTCAACATCAGCGGCTCCATGGAGCCGCGCGGCCTCAACGCCGCCATCGCCGCCAAGGCCGCGTTGCACCTGTGGGCCAAGGGCCTGTCATGCGACGTGGCCGCCGACGGCGTGACGGTGAACACGATTCAGCCAGGGCGGATCAACAGCGAACAGATCCTGCAGAAACTCCATCCGACAGAGGAAGCACGCCGCAGCTTCATCGAGCGAAACATCCCCATCGGGTATTTCGGCGAGCCGGAGGATGTGGCAAATCTCGTCGCCTTTCTCGCCTCCCCGGCGGCGCGCTACATCACGGGTGCGGTCGTTCCGGTGGATGGTGGCATGCACTATTTCGCGCACTAGGTGCGGCGGAGGATGGATTGCTGAAGTGGCTTCGTCGTTCTGAGCCAAAGGAAGTTCCGGCCGCAAGCCTGGGGTCATTGCAGATCGTGAAACCCTGGGCACGCTCGTCCTCAACCCAGTCGGACATCGCTGGCGGCTTCATGACCGTGGTCAACGAAGGCGAGACCGACCGGCTGATGTCGGCCTCCTGCCCGGCCGCCACGTCGATCGAGATCCATGCCATCCGGGTCAAGGGACCGCGGCTGCAGATGCAGCCGATCGAAGGCGGCCTCGTTATTCCGCCAGCCAATCAGCAGGTCCTGAAGCCGCGCGGGTATCACCTGCTGATGCTCGGCCTCACGGCACCTCTGGTCGCCGGCGCCACGCTGCCCGTCACCCTCGTCTTCGAGAAAGCCGGCACCGTCACCGTGGATTTCGCCGTGGAAGCTTCCGGCGTCGTGGGATACGCCGCCCTGAGCGCCTGACGGCCATGCAGCCATCGGCCCGCCAGTTGCGCCTCGGTGTCTTCGTGCAGACGCCGGGCCATCACGTCGGTGGATGGCGCCATCCCGACGCCGATGCGCGCACGCCCAACCTGGCGCTGATGCAGCACATCGCCGCCACGGCCGAGGCGGCGAAATTCGACATGTTCTTCCTGGGCGACGGTTTCGCCACGGGCTACGGCGAGCACCCGTCGACCATCGGCAAGTTCGAACCGCTGGGCCTGCTCTCGGCGCTGGCCATGAGCACGACGCGGCTCGGCCTCGCCGCAACCGCCTCGACGACCTACGCCGAGCCCTATCACGTGGCCCGCGCCTTCGCTTCGCTGGATCATCTCTCGGGCGGCCGCGCGGCGTGGAACGTGGTGACGACGGCCTATTCGAAATCGAGCGCCGTGTTCGGCCGCCAGCATCCGCCGCATGCCGAGCGATACGCTATGGCCGGGGAATTCGTCGAAGCCTGCCGCCTGCTCTGGGACAGCTGGGATGACGACGCCTTCATTGCCGACAAGCATGCCGGCCTCTTCGTGCGCCCGGGTAGCCTCCACATGCCGGCTTTCGAGGGAAAGTACTTCTCGATCCAGGGCGCGCTCAACGTGCCGCGGCCGCCACAGGGCCATCCCGTCCTGATCCAGGCGGGCTCCTCCGGTCCTGGCCAGGCGCTCGCGGCGCGAATCGCCGACGTGGTGTTCACGGCCCAGAACGACCTCAGCGAGGCACAGGCCTTCTACCGCAGCGTGAAGGCGCAGCTTGCGGAGTGCGGACGGACCGCCGATGCCGCGCTGGTCATGCCGGGTGTGATGCCGGTCGTCGGCCGGACCGAGCGCGAGGCGCGGGAAATCTTCGCCGAACTGAATCGCAACATCGCTACGGCACAGGCCTTCACCGTCCTGTCGGAACGGCTGGGCGCCGACATGTCGGTGCATCCGCTCGACGGGCCGGTGCCCGCCGTGCCGGAGACCGAGCATCTCAAAAGCCGCGCGGCCCTGCTGATCCAGATGGCGCGACGGGAGAACCTCACCTTGCGTGAACTGTACCATCGGGTCGCGGCGGCGCGCGGCCATCTGCTGCCCATCGGCACGCCGAGCCAGGTCGCGGACGTGCTGGAGCGGTGGTTCCGCGAGGGCGGCGCCGACGGGTTCAATGTCATGCCGCCGTTCTTCCCCGGCCAGTTCGACGCCTTCGCCCAGTGCGTCGTGCCGATCCTGCAGGAGCGCGGACTGTTCCGCGCCGATTACACCGGCACCACATTGCGCGACCACCTGGGACTGGGGCGCCCCGCCGACCGTCGTGGTTGACAAAAGACCATTGTAAATCAATGGTTTGACTGAACTTATCCCAACCACACACTCGGCCCTTGCGCCGGACGGCCGGACTCCTGATATAACGGCCTCGAGGGGCCGATGTGGGCGGAGCAGTCGCCAACCCGGTCAGATCCGGAAGGAAGCAGCCGTAACGAATTCGCTTCGGGTCATGTCGGTCTCTCACCCGTTCCCCTGCGCGCGCCGCCGCGGAGGGCGGGCGGCCCGGGCGCGATGACCGCCGGGCCTGAATGGGGCCACGGCGCAGAATAGCGGGTGATCGCCATGGCGAAGGCCACCAAGGGCTCCGAAGACCCGGCAATCCCCTATCGCGTCCTCGCCCGGAAATACCGTCCCGTCGATTTCACGACCCTGGTCGGCCAGGAAGCCATGGTGCGCACCCTGCGCAATGCCATCGCCACCGGCCGCATCGCCCATGCCTTCATGCTCACCGGGGTGCGCGGCGTCGGCAAGACGACGACCGCGCGCATCATCGCCCGGGCGCTGAACTGCGTGGGTGCCGACGGCACAGGCGGCCCGACGGTCGATCCCTGCGGCGTCTGCGACAACTGCAAGGCCATCACCGAGGACCGCCATGTCGACGTGATCGAGATGGACGCGGCGTCCCGCACCGGCATCGACGATGTGCGCGAGTTGATCGAGGGCGTGCGCTACCGCCCGGTCTCGGCACGCTACAAGGTCTACATCATCGACGAAGTGCACATGCTGTCGGAGAAGGCCTTCAACGCGTTGCTGAAGACGCTGGAAGAGCCGCCGCCGCACGTGAAGTTCCTGTTTGCGACAACGGAGATCCGCAAAGTGCCGGTGACCGTGCTGTCGCGCTGCCAGCGCTTCGACCTGAAGCGCGTGCCGCAGGAAACGCTGGTCGAGCATTTCGGCAAGATCGCGCAGGCCGAGAAGGTCGAGATATCGCCCGAGGCGCTGGCATTGCTGGCACGCGCCGCCGACGGATCGGTGCGCGACGGCCTCTCGATGCTCGACCAGGCGATCGCCCATGGCGGCGGTGTCGTCGATGCCGCGCAGGTGCGCGACATGCTGGGCCTCGCCGACCGCAGCCGCGTGCTCGAACTGTTCGAGAAGGTGATGCGCGGCGATGCCCCCTCGGTCGTGGCCTCGCTCGGCGAGATGCACGATTCCGGCGCCGACCCCGTCGTCGTCCTGCAGGACCTGCTCGAACTCACCCACTGGGTCACGCGCCTCAAGGTGGCGCCCGAGGCCGCCGCCGCGACGGCCGACAGCGAGCGTGCCCAGGGTCTCGCCATGGCCGCCAAGCTCAGCATGGCCTCGCTGACGCGGGCCTGGACGCTTCTGCTCAAGGGCCTCCAGGAGACGCTGGCCGCACCTTCGCCGCTGCGAGCTGCCGAGATGGCGCTGATCCGTCTCTGCTACGTGGCCGACCTCCCCTCACCCGGCGACGCGATCAAGGCGCTGCAGAATGGCGGCGGCGTTCCAGCCGGCGCGGCTGCACCGATGGCACCCCGGCCCAATGGCGGCGGTGGCGGAGCCGCCGCGCGCCTCGCGACCCAGCCCGTGACCGCCGTTGCCACCCAACCGGCGATGCCAGCGCCGCGCAACTTTACCGAGGTCGTGGCGCTGTTCGAGACGAAGCGCGAGGCGCGGCTGGTGCACAGCCTGATGCACCATGTTCACGAAGTGCGCTGCGAGCCCGGCCTGATCGAATTCCGGCCCGAACCGAGGGCACCGGCCGATCTCGCGCCGCGCCTCAGCGAGCTGCTCGGCCAGTGGACCGGTCGCCGATGGATCGCGTCGGTCTCCAGCGCCGAGGGCAAGCCGACTCTCACCCAGCAGAAGACCGACAAGGCCGACGGGCTGCGCAGTTCCGCCGAGAACAACGAACTGGTCATGGCCATATTGAAGACGTTCCCCGGCGCCAAACTCGATGCCGTGCGACGCAAGGGCGAGGAGACTTCCCTGGTCTCCGGCCTGGGTGATTTCACGGCCGACGAGCCGCCTCCCGCCGAAGAATACCCCGCCGACGACGATATCCCGGAAAGCGAGTACTGATGTTCGACAAGCTCAAGGACCTTGGCGGCCTGATGCAGCAGGCCCAGCAGATGCAGCAGAAGATGCAGGACCTGCAGGTGGCGCTCGAGCGCCTGGAGATCGTGGGCTCCTCCGGCGCGGGCCTCGTCAAGGTGACGGTCAACGGCAAGAACGAGACCCGCAGGATCGAGATCGACGCCTCGCTGTTCAAGCCCGAGGACAAGGGCGTGGTCGAGGATCTGATCGTGGCGGCCGCCAACGATGCCCGCGGCAAGGTCGAGGAAACAGTCCAGGCGCAGATGCGGGACATCACCGGCGGCCTGCCGCTGCCGCCGGGCTTCAAGCTCTAGGACATCGCCGATGAACGGGCCGGAGATCGAGCGGCTGATCCAGCTCCTCGGCCGCCTGCCGGGCCTCGGACCGCGCTCGGCGCGCCGGGTGGCGCTGCATCTGCTCAAGAAGCGCGAGACCCTGATGCAGCCCCTGGGCGCGGCGCTGGCCGATGCCGCGCGCGCCATCCGCGCCTGCGGCGTCTGCGGCAACCTCGACACGATCGACCCCTGTTCGATCTGCGCCGATCCCCGCCGCGATGCCGGCCTCATCTGCGTCGTCGAGGATGTCGGAGACCTGTGGGCCATGGAGCGTGGGCGCATCTTTTCCGGCCGCTATCACGTGCTGGGCGGATCGCTGTCGGCGCTCGATGGCATCGGTCCGGAGGAACTCAATATCGGCTCGCTCGTGAGGCGCGTCGCCGCCGGTGGCGTGCGGGAGGTCATCATGGCGACCAACGCCACGGTCGATGGACAGACGACGGCCCATTACCTCGCTGAGCGGCTGGCCGAGCACGAAGTGCCCCTGACCCGCCTGGCGCACGGCGTACCGGTCGGCGGTGAACTGGACTGGCTCGACGACGGTACGCTGGCCACCGCATTCAAGGCGCGGCGCGCGCTCTAGAGATCTCGCATGAGTGCAGAAACCCTCGCCGCCATCGCCATCGCCCTGGGAGCGGGCTGGGCCAGCGGACTGAACGCATACGCCGCCGTGCTCGTCCTGGGAGGCGCACAGCGACTTGGTCTCGTGGCCCTGCCACAAGACCTCCTGGTCCTAGGCTCGCCCTGGGTGCTGGGCGTGGCGGCACTGCTGTTTGCGCTCAACTTTCTCGCCGACAAAATTCCCTATGTCGACAGCATCAACGATGCGCTGCAGACCTTCGTGCGCATTCCGGCCGGCGCCCTCCTGGCCTATGGCGCGGCGGGCGGCCTCAGCCCCGAAGTCGCGATCATCGCCGGCCTGCTGGGCGGAACGCTGGCCGCCGGCACGCATGTCGCCAAGACCGGTTCGCGGGCGCTGATCAATACATCTCCGGAGCCTTTCACCAACGTCCTCGCCTCGCTGGGCGAGGACGTCACGGTCTTCGGCGGGCTCGCGCTGGCGATCGCTCATCCGATCACTTTTTTGTGCCTGCTCGCGGTCTTCGTCCTTCTGCTCATATGGCTGCTGCCGAGGCTGTTCCGACTGGCAATGAAGCCATTTCGCCGGATGGCACGGGCTCGCCATAGACCTTCGGTTTAGGAACTGGCGCTTTCCTTCCCCGGTCCGAGGCGTACACTCGCAACCGCAATCACATGTTCATCCGCCAGAACATCCAGTCCCTTCGGTTCTTCCGCACGACGCCGGCGATGCGTTGCCCCTACCTGCCACATCGCCTGGAGACCAAGCTCGTCACCGAGTTGAGCGGACCCGATGCCATTTCCCAGCACGACACGCTGACCGACGCCGGTTTCCGCCGCTCGCACCATTTCGTCTACAAGCCGCTGTGCGACGGTTGCAGAGCCTGTGTCCCGGTCCGCATCCGGGTCCGGGATTTCGAGCCCAGCCGGGCACAGCGCCGTATCCAGCGCCGCAACGAGCATGTCCATTCAACCGAAGTGCAGGCCCTGGCGACCGGCGAGCAATTTTCGCTGTTTTCACGCTATGTGCTGACACGGCATCGCGACGGCGACATGGCGGACATGGATTTCGACGACTACCGCGCCATGGTCGAAGAAAGCCCGGTTGAGACGGCCATCATCGAATTCCGGGACGATTCGGCGGACGGCAGGCTCGTCGGATGCTGTCTCGTCGACTGGTTGTCGAGCGGCGTTTCGGCGGTCTACAGCTTCTTCGATCCCCAGGATCCGAGGCGCGGCCTCGGCACGCACATGATCCTGTGGCTCGCCGCCGCCGCGGCCCGGCGAGGCCTGCCCTATGTCTATCTCGGCTACTGGATCGCCGATTCGACCAAGATGGCCTACAAGCAGTCTTTCCGCCCGCTGGAGTTTTTCGGCCCCGATGGTTGGGTGGAGTTGCCTACAACATAGGCACTGCATCGGTGGTGGAGCGACTTGACGCACCTCGTCTGCTGAATGAACAAATGCAGCCTCTGGCCTCGCCCAGCGGACCGCGTTAATAAAGCTGGTCCGTCGGCGAGAACGGACTGCCGGCCCAATAAGAACTCGCAAGCAGGGGAGACGGGATGCGCTTGTTGCTGTCATTCAGCGCGCTGATCGACGCGTTAAACGAAAAAATAGGTGTCGTGTGCAACTGGCTTGTCCTGTTGGCCTGTGTGGTCAGCGCGGGCAACGCCATGGTGCGGTACGCCTACGACTCGAGTTCCAATGCGTGGCTCGAAGTGCAGTGGTACATGTTCGCCGTCATCGTGATGTTTGGCGCAGCCTATACGCTGAAGCGTAACGAGCATGTGCGCGTAGATATCCTCTACATGACGCTGAGCCGCCGCGGGCAGCTCTGGGTCGACATTCTCGGCGCTCTGGTCTTCCTGCTGCCGACCTGCGCCATCCTCGCGTGGCTGAGCTGGCCGTTCTTCATGCAGTCGTTCAACGTCTACGAGCACTCTTCGAACGCCGGTGGCCTCCTGCGCTGGCCGATCAAGCTGGTACTCCCCATCGGCTTCGCCCTGGTCGCCCTGCAGGGCCTTTCCGAACTCATCAAGCGCGTCGCCTTCCTCAACGGATATGCCGTCGACAGTCTTGAAGCTCACTACGAGAGGCCGACGCAATGATCCCGCTCGATTGGATGCCGCCGCTGATGTTCGGCGGCCTCGTCGTCTTCATGATCATCGGATACCCCGTTGCCTTCTCGCTCTGCGCCGTGGGTTTCTTTTTCGGGTTCCTCGCGATCGAGATGAACTACTTCACGATGGCCTTCATGCAGGCCATCCCGGGCCGTGTCTTCGGCTCGATCCTGTCGAACGAGCTGCTGCTTGCCATCCCGTTCTTCACCTTCATGGGCGCGATCCTGGAGAAATGCGGGCTGGCGGAGGACATGCTGGAGTCGATGGGCCAGCTCTTTGGCCCGGTGAAGGGTGGGTTGGGCTACTCGACCATCATCGTCGGCTTCATCCTCGGCGCGATCACCGGCACCGTGGCCGCCCAGGTCATCGCCATGGCGCTGATCACCCTGCCAGTGATGATGCGGTACAAGTACGACATGCGCTACGCGACGGGCGTGCTCGCCGCCTCTGGCACGATCACACAGCTCGTGCCGCCGTCGCTGGTGCTCGTCGTCCTGGCCGACCAGCTCGGCCGGTCGGTTGGAGATATGTATCTGGGCGCCTGGGGCCCCTCACTTCTGCAGATTGCGCTGTTTGCCGCCTATACGTTCTATCTGACGCTGGTCAAGCCGGACGCGCTTCCGCCAGTGCCGCGGACGCTGTTTGGCAAGGCGCTCCTGATCAAGTGCGCGTGGGGCATCATCCCGGCCGCGGTCCTGATCTTCCTGGTGCTCGGCACCATCATGATGGGCTTGGCTACTCCCACCGAGGCGGGCGCGATGGGTACCATCGGTGCGATCGTCTTGGCGGTGGTGCGCAATGCACCGCTCACCAAGTTCGACCGCCTGATGTTCTTGGGCGGTTGCGCCGCTGCCATCATCGGCTCGCTGATCGGCATCGTTGCCTTCAAGTCGTTCGCGTTCAAGGTGGCCTTTACCGTCATGTTCGCGTCGGTCATCTGGCTGTGCTGGCGGGCCTGGCAGGTGAAGGATCTGCGCGACCTCATCGTCCAGGCCATGCAGGCAACCATGCGCATCACCGCGATGGTGGCCTTCATTCTGGTGGGTGCGACCTGCTTCTCGATCTCGTTCGCGGGCGTCGACGGCGGCCACTGGGTCGAGCATCTTCTGACGGGTCTGCCCGGTGGCGTCTGGGGCTTCCTGATCGTCGTCAATCTCTTCGTCTTCTTCCTGGCCTTCTTCCTCGACTTCTTCGAGATCGCCTTCATCATCATCCCGATGCTGGCGCCGGTCGCGCAGAAGCTGCTCACGCCGGTCGTGGGCGCCGATGCCGCTCTCATCTGGTTCGGCGTCATGCTCTGCGTGAACATGCAGACCTCGTTCATGCACCCGCCTTTCGGCTTCGCGCTGTTCTACCTGCGCAGCGTGGCGCCCAAGGAAGTGAAGAGTTCGGACATCTATTGGGGGGCGATCCCCTGGGTGGTCCTGCAGCTCATCATGGTGGCGATCGTGATCTTCGTGCCGCAGACCGTGACCTTCTTCCTCGACAAGCCGCACGGCGTCGATCCCAGCAAGGTGACGATCGAGCTTCAGGCACCGCCATCGGAAGACACGGCGCCACCGGTCTTCAAGTAGGCCGAAGGCAACAAAAAAGCCCCGCCAACCGGCGGGGCTTTCTCTTTGTGGTCTTCTCTCTATCGGCCCTGCGCCGACATCGAGAAGTTGAAGTTGTCGAAGGTGTTCTCGGCGACGCGGAACCACAGGTTCTCGTCGGCGCGGAAGGCCTTCATGTTGTCGTAGATCTTCTTGAACTTCGGATCCTTGGCCGAGAGTTCGTCGTAGTACTTGTAGGCCTCGAGGAAGCACGGCTCGAGCACGGCGCGCGGGAACGGCCGAAGCTCCGTGCCGGCAGCCACCAGGCGGCGCAGCGCGGGCGGATTGCCGGCATCGTACTTGGGCACCATCCACGAGGTGACGCGGCCAGCCGCGGCCTCGACCATCGCCTGGTACGGCTTCGGCAGCTTCGCCCACGCGTCGTTGTTGATGTAGAGCGAGCCGACCGACGCGCCTTCCCACCAACCCGGATAGTAATAGTACTTGGCGACCTTGTTGAACCCGAGCTTCTCATCGTCGTACGGGCCGACCCATTCGCAGGCGTCGATCGTACCCTTCTCGAGCGCCGGATAGATGTCGCCGCCGGCGATCTGCTGCGGCACGACGCCGAGGCGCGTGAGGATCAGGCCGGCGAAGCCGCCGACGCGGAACTTCAGGCCCTTCATGTCGTCCATCGACTTGATTTCCTTGCGGAACCAGCCGCCCATCTGGCAGCCCGTGCCGCCAAAGGTGAAGGAGCGGAAGTTGTACTCCTTGTAGAAGTCGTTGATCAGTTCATGACCGCCGCCGAACTCGAGCCAGGCATAATACTGGCGCTGGTTCATCGAGAACGGCAGGCCGGTCTCGAACACGAAGTTCGGATGCTTGCCGAAATAGTAGTAGGCCGCGGTCTGTCCGGCCTCGACGGTTCCGTTCTGCACCGCATCGGCAACCTGCAGACCCGGGACGATTTCGCCCGCGGCGAAGGGACGGATCTGGAATTTGCCGTCCGACATTTCGCCGACGATCTTGGCGAAAAGTTCCGAGCCGCCGTAGAGCGTGTCGAGCGACTTGGGGAAGCTCGACGTCAGACGCCACTTCACTTCCGGCATGCTCTGAGCAATGGCCGGCGCGGCGATCGTGGTCGCCGCCGCAACACCCGCGGCACCTACGCCTGCGGTCCTGATGAATTTTCTACGCTGCATGTTCCTTGTTCCTCCCACGGTAGCCTTCATGGCCCCCTTCAGCGGTTGCAACACTGGCATGCGATAATGGCTTTGAAAAGCTCCCGCATGCCGGAAAATCCTTAAATATCTGCAATGTTCGGCGCCTCGGCGCCGGGGACAGGCAATAAAAAGCCCCGCCGAAGCGGGGCTTTTCAACCGACGTGAAGCCGGGGTCAGAGCTTGTTGGCAGCCGACTGGCGCGCCATGAAGTTGTCGAACGTGTTCTCGGCGACGCGGAACCAGAGAACCTCCTCGTTCCGGAAGGGCTTCCAAGAATCGAAGACCTTCTTGAACTTCGGGTTCTTGGCGATGGTCTCGGCGTAGAGCTCGTTGGAGGCATTGTAGCAGGCCTCCATCACCGCCTGCGGGAACGGCAGGAACTTGGTGCCGGCCGCCACCAGCTCGCGCAGCGCGCGCGGGTTCTGGGCGTCGTACTTGGCGACCGACCAGCTCACCGCGTCAGCCGCAGCGGCGGCGATCGCTTCCTTATACATCGGCGGCAGAGCATCGAACGCCTTGTCGCCGCAGTAGAGCGAGAGCGCCGCACAGCCTTCCCACCAGCCGGGGTAGTAATAATACGGCGCGACCTTGTTGAAACCGAGCTTCTGGTCGTCGTACGGACCGACCCATTCCGCCGCGTCGATCGTGCCCTTCTCCAGGGCGGGATAGATGTCGCCGCCGGCGATCTGCTGCGGCACCACGCCGAGCTTCGACATGACCTGCCCGGCAAAACCGCCGATGCGCATCTTCACGCCCTTGAGGTCGTCGACGGTCTTGATCTCCTTGCGCCACCAGCCGCCCATCTGGGCGCCGGTGTGGCTCATCAGGAAGGAGGTCATCTTGTATTCCTTGTAGAAGTCCCGCATCAGCTCGAGACCGCCACCGAAATAGACCCACGCATTGTGCTGGCGGGTATTGAGGCCGAACGGCAGTGCCGTGTCGAAGGCGAAGGTCGGATCCTTGCCGACATAGTAGTAGGAGGCAGTGTGGCCGCACTCGACCGTCTCGTTCTGGACGGCATCGACGACCTGCAGGCCGGGGACGATTTCACCGGCGGCGAAGACACGAATCTGGAACTTGTTGTCGGTGAGGGCCGCAACGCGCTTGGCGAAGTACTCGCCCGCGCCATAGATCGTGTCGAGCGACTTGGGGAAGCTCGAGGCCATGCGCCACTTCACTTCGGGCATCGACTGGGCGACCGCCGGAGCGGCCAGGACGCCGGCAGCGGCGACCGTTGCGCCGCCGACACCGGCCGTGCGCAAGAATTTGCGACGTTGCATTGAGTAATCTCCCTAAACTGTCTTCTGAACGCACTTCCGCAGCGCGAACCACCTTCTGGTGCCGCGTTATCGCACGACGCAAGGTCGATGAAAAGCAGTTGCGGGCGAGCTGTAGCCAAAGAAAACCCCGCCGAAGCGGGGTTTTCCGTACCATCCGGGAGGCCGCGCCTCAGAGCTTTCCGGCCGCCGACTGACGCGCCATGAAATTGTCGAGCGTGTTCTCGGCCACTCGGAACCAGAGAACCTCCTCGCCGCGGAACGGCTTCCACGTCTCGAAGATCTTCTTCCACTTCGGGTTCTTCTCGTTCAGCTGCGCGAACACGTCGTTGGTGGCGTTGAAACACGCTTCGAGAATCTGGGGCGAGAACGGCAGCAGCTTGGTGCCGGACGCCACCAGTTCGCGAACCGCCTTCGGGTTCTGCGCATCGTACTGGGAGAGCATCGACGTGTGTGCCTTGGCGGCGGCGGCCTCGACGATCGCCTGATACGACTTCGGCAGTTCCGCCCACTTGGCGAGGTTCACGTAGGCCGAAAGCTGCGGACCGGCTTCCCACCAGCCGGGATAGTAATAGTGGGGCGCCACCTTGTTGAAGCCGAGCTTCTGGTCGTCGTACGGACCGACCCATTCCGCCGCGTCGATCGTGCCCTTCTCGAGCGCCGGATAGATATCGCCGCCGGCGATCTGCTGCGGCACAACGCCGAGCTTCGAGAGCACTTCGCCCGCAAAGCCGCTGACCCGGAACTTCAGACCCTTGAGGTTGTCGACCGTCTTGATTTCCTTGCGGAACCAGCCGCCCATCTGCGCGCCCGTGTTGCCGCACGGGATCGAGTGGATGTTGTAGTCCTTGAAGAACTCGTTCATCGCCTGACGACCACCGCCCCAGTTCCACCAGGCATCCTGCTGGCGGGCGTTCAGTCCGAACGGCACGGCGCAGTCCAGAGCGAAGGTCAGGTCCTTGCCGACATAGTAGTAGGACGCGGTGTGGCCCATCTCGACGGTGCCGTTCTGCACGGCGTCGGCGACCTGCAGGCCGGGGACGATCTCACCCGCGGCGAACAAGCGGATCTGGAACTTGCCGTCTGTCGCGTCGGACACGTATTTCGTGAACAGTTCACCCGAACCGAAGATCGTGTCGAGAGCCTTCGGGAAGCTCGACGCCATGCGCCACTTCAACTCGGGCGACGACTGCGCGATGGCCGGTGCGGCCAGCGTACTGGTGGCGGCGACCGCAGCCGTGCCGATGCCGGCCGTGCGGATGAATTTACGACGTTGCATGCGATTTACTCCGAACGCGTGTTGCGGGTCGGCACCGAGTGCCGCCCGAATTGCGCGGCTTATCACATGCGTGGGCGGAGGGGCGAAAGGTTCAACGCATGAGCAATAGGGTGAGCGCCAATGCGCCCACTGCAATGCGGTACCAGGCGAAAACGGTGAAGCCGTGGCGGCTGATGAAACGCACGAAGGCGCGGACCACGAGCATCGCGGACAGGAATGCAGCAACGAAGCCGAGCGCAATAATGCCGGCATGCTCCCAGCTCAGCGCCGACCAGTTCTTGTAGAGATCGTAAACGGTCGCCCCGAGCATCGTGGGCATCGCCAGGAAGAACGAGAACTCGGCCGCCGTCGCACGATCCACGCGGAAAGCCCGCGCGCCCATGATGGTGGCCCCCGCCCTCGACACGCCGGGGATCATCGCAAGGCACTGGCAGAGGCCGATGTACAAAGCAGTCTTGAGGTCGACGTCATCCAGCGTCTTGATGCGAGGTCGCTGCGCAAAGCGCTCGATCAGCAGGATCGCGATACCGCCGACGATCAGCGCAATGGCGACCACCCACGGGCTGAACAACACCGACTTGATGTATTTGTGCGCCGCCACGCCAACGATGGCAGCCGGCAGAAAGGCCACGGCGATGGCGGTGGCGAAGCGAATGGCCCGCTTGTCGCGCTGCAGGACTCCTTCGACCGTGGTCCAGATCTTCGCGCGATAGAGCAGGCAGACCGCAAGGATCGCGCCGAGCTGGATCACGATTTCGAAGACCTTGCCGGGCGGCCCCTGGAAGTGGAGCACCTCCTCGGCGAGGATGATATGGCCTGTCGAGGAGACGGGCAGGAACTCGGTGAGACCTTCGACAACGCCGATCAACAGCGCCTTCCAGATCAGCGTCAGGTCCATTCTTCAGTCCTTGAACCGTTTGGCCCGCGGCCAGCCCTTCTCCGGCATGCGCCCCGCCTGCGCGCGCTCGCCCCGCCAGAACTTCAGCTCGACTGCCGGGATGGTGCGGTTGCCCCACGGCAGCCCCTCGGAGAGCACGAAGGCCTGTGCATCCGACAGCTGGTCGCCCTTCGACTTCTGCAGCAGCACGCCGCGGCCACGGCCCATCTCGGGGACCTGGTCGATCGGGAAGATCAGCAGCTTGCGGCCTTCGCTCAGCACGGCCACCGAGTTCGCACCCTCGGGCACGATGGCGAAAGCCTGCGCCTTCTCCTTGTCCGCAAGGTTCAGGACGCCCTTGCCGTTCTTGGTCTGCGCCACGACCTCGTCTTCGGGCACGATGAAGCCGCGCCCGGCATCCGAAGCCACCAGGAACTTGCGGCCGCCCTTCAGCACTTCAAGCTGGATGATGTCCTGGTCGTTGCCCAGTTCGATCATCAGCCGGATCGGCTCGCCATGGCCGCGCGCGCTGGGCAGGCGGTCACAGCCGAGCGTGTAGAAACGGCCGTTGGTGGCGAACACCAGGATCTTGTCGGTCGACTGCGCGTGAACGGCAAAGCGCGCCGCATCACCTTCCTTGTATTTCAGTTCGCCGGCCGCCTTGTCGTCGAGATGGCCCTTGGCGGCGCGGATCCAGCCCTTCTCGGAGAGCACGATGGTCACCGGCTCGCGCTCGACGAAATCGTCCATCGTGTGCTCGATCTCGGCCGGCGCATCGGCCAGCTCGGTGCGGCGACGGCCGAGTTCGGTCTTGCCGCCGAACTTCTTCTTGGTCTCGCGCACCTCGTCGGCGATCGCATCCCACTGCAGCTCTTCGCTCTTCAGAAGGGCCTTGAGGTCCTTGCGCTCGCCGCTCAGCTTCTTGTGCTCGCCGCGGATCTCGAATTCCTCGAGCCGGCGCAGGGCACGCAGCCGCATGTTCAGGATCGCCTCGGCCTGCAGGTCGGTGAGCCCGAACGCCTTGATCATCTTGGGCTTGGGCTCGTCTTCCTCGCGGATGATCTTGATCAGCTTGTCGAGGTTCAGATAGGCGATCAGGTAGCCTTCGAGGATCTCGAGTCGGCGCTCGATCGCGGCCAGCCGGAAGGTCGAACGCCGGACCAGCACCTCGCGCCGGTGATCGAGGAAGGCCTGCAGCGCCTCGCGCAGGTCCATCACGCGCGGCGTGTTGTCCTTGTCGAGCACGTTGAGGTTCAGCGGGAAGCGCGTCTCGAGATCGCTGAGCTTGAAGAGCTGCTCCATCAGCAGCTCGGCCGGGACGTTGCCGGTCTTCGGCTCCAGCACGATACGCACGTCGTCGGCCGATTCGTCGCGCACGTCCTCGAGGATCGGCAGCTTCTTGGCGTTGATGATCTCGGCGATCCGCTCGATCAGCCGGCCCTTCTGCACCTGATAGGGAATCTGGGTGACGACGATGCGGTACTGGCCGCGCGGGAGCTGCTCGACTTCCCACCGGGCGCGCAGGCGGAAGGCGCCGCGGCCGGTCCTGTAGGCCTCGACGATCGATTCGCGCGGCTCGACCAGGATGCCGCCGGTCGGGAAGTCCGGGCCCTTGACCAGGTCGACCAGCGTCTCGATGCGCGAGTTCGGCGTCTTGATGAGATGCAGCAGCGCGTCGCAGAGCTCGCCGACATTGTGCGGCGGGATCGATGTCGCCATGCCGACGGCGATGCCGGCCGCGCCATTGGCCAGCAGGTTCGGGAAGCCGCCCGGCAGAACGATCGGCTCCTCGGTCGAGCCGTCGTAGTTGGGCCGGAAGTCGACGGCATTCTCGTCAATGCCGCCCAACAGCGCCTCGGCGACCTCGGTGAGGCGCGCCTCGGTGTAACGCATCGCGGCGGGGTTATCGCCGTCGATGTTGCCGAAGTTGCCCTGCCCCTCGATCAGCGGATAGCGCGCGGCGAATTCCTGGGCGAGGCGCACCAGCGCGTCGTAGATCGACTGGTCGCCGTGCGGATGATACTGGCCGATCACGTCGCCGACGACGCGGGCGCTCTTCTTGAAGGCGCTGTTCGGATCGAGCCGGAGCTGGCGCATCGCATACATCAGGCGGCGGTGCACGGGCTTCAGCCCGTCGCGCACGTCCGGCAGCGATCGCGACATGATGGTCGACAGCGCATAGGACAGGTAGCGCTCGGAGAGCGCCTGCCCGAATTGCACCGGCTTTACCTCGGCCAGTTGGACGACGTTGTTGCGCTTTGCCATGGACCAGACTGACGAGGGGTAAGGACCGCAGTTCGAGCCACGGCCGTGATTATTCTAGCGTTGGAGCGATTCCATAAATCTCGACCGTGCGGGAGGCAAGGGCTTGTTGTGCGGCCAAAACACGTGCCGTTCGAGGAAAAAGCCCGTCAGATCGAGTCCTTGCCGCAGTTCCTCATCATCAGCCGGCAGCCCGCCAGTGGATAGAAATGCCGGGAGGGCCAGCAGCTTCTCCTTGTAGGGGCCGGCGGCCTCACGGCAGACGGCGCGCCCGGTCCGGGGCGAGACGAAGGCGAGGTTGTCGGTCGAGCCCGTGGCGGCGCATTTCTCCAGGTCGAGCCCGAAGCCCAGCTCCTGCAGCAGGCCCAGTTCCAGCCGGACGTAAATGGTCGGCCATCCCGGATGCCCGAGCGAGCCCAGGAAGGCCCGGAATCCATCGAACATGGCCGGATGGGGCTCGCGATCCGGCAAGGCGGCATCGATAACGGCGCAAGCCGCCGCCAGCCCCGCCAGCTCGGTGGCATCGTCCATTGCGCGTGCCGCATGCGGCTCGCGCAGTTCGCCCGAGTAATTGCCGAGTTGCTCGGGAAGTCGCCCCCGCCAGCCGACCTCGACCAGGTTGCCGGATTGCCAGACCGGACGGGCGCGGCGCGAGATGCCACCCGGCACGAAGCCCGAATGGCGTCCATGCTCGCGCGTCAGCAACGACACGACGAGGCCGGTTTCCCCGTGAGCCCGCGCCGCGAGCACGATGCCTTCGTCGCTCCAGTCCATAGGCTTGTATGCCGCGTCCGCGGAAATCGCGCTAGGTTGGGCCGTGACCAAATCAGGATTTCGGCGGCGGGCGATGCTCGGAGCAGGCGCGTTCGCCACCCTGCCCCATCGTGTCTTTGCCCAGACCGGATCCGCCAGCCGCCCGCGCCTGCTGCAGGGCGTGCAGACTGGCGACGTCGGCGGCGATGGCGCGACCCTGTGGAGCCGGTCCGACCGGCCGGCGCGCATGATCGTCGAGTATGCGACGACAGAGAGCTTTGCCGGTGCGACCCGCCTCCATGGACCGACGGCCTTCGACGAAACCGGCTACACGTCGCGACTGCGCCTGACCGGCCTGCCGCAAGGCCAGACGGTTTTCTATCGCATTGCCTATGAAAACCTCGCCGACAACAATGCGACGAGCGATTGGGTGACGGGGCGATTCCGGACTCCTTCGGCCATCCAGAGCGACCTGAGCTTCGTCTGGTCGGCCGATACGGTCGGCCAGGGTTGGGGCATCAACCCCGAGGTCGGCGGCATGACGATCTACGAGACGATGCGGTCGCTGGCGCCCGACTTCTTCGTGCATTGCGGGGACACGATCTACGCCGACGATCCGCTGTCGCCCGAGAAGAAACTGCCGGATGGCCGCATCTGGAAGAACGTCATCACCGAGGCGAAGTCGAAAGTCGCCGAGACCCTCGACGACTTCCGCGGCAACCACCTCTACAACTTCCTCGACGACAATCTCCGCCGCTTCAACGCCGAGGTCCCGATGATCGCCCTGTGGGACGATCACGACGTGCTCGACAACTGGTACTGGGAGCGCCGGCTCGACGAGGATCCCCGCTACCGGGAAAAGAGCGTGGGCGTGCTGGCGCAGAAGGCCGAGCGCGCCTTTCGCGAGTTCATGCCGCTGGCCGACGGGCTCGACGGGACGATGCGCCTGTTCCGAAAATTCTCGTTCGGTCCCCGCCTCGACCTCTTCCGCCTCGACATGCGGAGCTTTCGCGCGCCGAACGGCCCGAACCGGCAGGCATCCGCCGGCCCGAACACGGCGTTCCTCGGCATCGAGCAGATCATCTGGCTGAAGCAGGCGCTGAAGGCCTCGACCGCAACCTGGAAGATCGTGGCTGCAGACATGCCGCTCGGTCTCGTCGTCTACGACGACTGGCGCCGCAAGTCAGGTTTCGAGGCCGTCGCCAATGCCGACGATGGTCCACCGCTGGGACGCGAACTGGAGGTCGCCGACCTCCTGTCGTTCATCAAGCGCGAAGACATCCGCAACGTGCACTGGATCACGGCCGACGTACATTATCCCGCCACCCATCGTTACGATCCCGCGCGCGCCGCCTTCGCCGACTTTACGCCGTTCTACGAGTTCGTCTCGGGCCCGCTCTGCGCGGGCGGCTTCGGCCCCAACGCGCTCGACGGCACGTTCGGACCGCAGGTGGTCTTCCAGAAGGTCCCGCCGACCGGCCGCTTCGACCTCTCGCCGCTCGAAGGCTCGTGCCATTTCGGGCATGTGAAGATCGACGGCCGCTCAGGCGTGATGACAGTCAGCCACCGCGACGCCACCGGCGCCGTCATCCATTCGCTCGATCTCGCGCCAGCTCAGGACTGATAGTCGAGGCCGATCGTGCGGTAGTGCGACGGGTCTTCGGCCCAGCGCTCGCTCACCTTCACGTGCAGGAAGAGATGAACCTGGCGCTCCAGCATCTGGGAGAGCTCATGACGCGCGCGCGCGCCGATCTGCTTGATGCGGGCGCCACCCTTGCCGAGGAAGATCGCGCGCTGGCCCTCGCGCTGAACGTAGATGATCTGTTCAACCCGCACGCTGCCGTCGGGCCGGTCTTCCCACTTCTCGGTTTCGACCGCCGCCTCGTAGGGCAGTTCCTGGTGAAGCTGCAGGAACACCTGCTCGCGCGTCACCTCGGCGGCCAGAAGGCGCAAAGGCAGGTCGGCGGCCTGATCCTCCGGGTAGAGGAAGGGCCCGGCCGGCACGGCGAGCGCGAAGGCGGCCAGCAGGTCGCCGACACCATCGGCCTTGAGCGCGCTCACCATGAAGGTGCGCTCGAACGGCACGATCGCGTTCAACTCGGCCGTAAGCGACAGCAGCGTCTCGCGGGCCACCAGATCGATCTTGTTCAGGACCAGGATGCGTGGCGTCTTCGAGTCCTTCAGCCGCTCGGCGATCGCCTTCGTCTCCTGCCCGATGCCGCGCTCCGCATCGACGACCAGCGCCACCAGATCGGCATCGTCGGCGCCCTGCCAGGCGGCAGCGACCATGGCGCGCTCCAGTCGGCGCTTGGCGACACGGAAGATGCCGGGCGTGTCGACCAGAATGACCTGCGCCCGGGATGCGCCCTCTCCCGTGTCGGGAATGTCGGCCATGGCGATGCCGATCACGCGCATGCGCGTCGTTTGCACCTTGGGCGACACGATGCTGACCTTGGAACCGACCAGCCCGTTCACCAGCGTCGATTTTCCAGCGTTCGGCGCGCCGACGACGGCGACAAACCCGGCCCGCGTTGCAGGCGTGCTCATGCCTTTTCCAACCTTTCCAACAATGTCATGGCGGCCAGCCGCTCGGCCTCGCGCTTGCTGCCGCCGCGGCCCTGTGCGGGATCGTGTCCCTTGATGGCCACGTCGACGACGAATACAGGCTCATGCGGCGGGCCTTCCCGGTCGACCTCACGATAGGCCGGCAATGGCAGGCGGCGGGCCTGTGCCCATTCCTGAAGCGCAGTCTTCGGGTCGCGCGGAGCCGCCGCCTGACTGTTCAGGCGCTCGCCCCACAGAAACTCGACGCTCGCTGCCGCGGCCGGCAGACCGGCATCGAGGAAGATGGCACCCAGCAAGGCTTCGAGCGCGTCTGCCAGGATGTTGGGCTTCACGCTGTTGCCGTGGGCGCGCTCGGAATCACCCAGCCGCAGATGGCTGCCCAGCCCGATCGCCGCGGCGATCTCCACCAGCGTCTCGGCCCGCACCAGGGCGGCGTGGCGGCGGGCCAGTTCGCCTTCCCGTTCCTGCGGAAAACGGCGCAAGAGAACATCGGCCATCGCAAGCGACAGCACCCGGTCGCCCAGGAATTCCAGCCGTTCGTTGCCGTTCGGGAACGCCGCCTTCAGTTCGGGCTGTCGGTCGAGGGCGCTGCGATGGGTAAGCGCCTCCGCCGCCAACTCGGGGCGCACGAACAAATGGCCCACACCCTTCGACAGCGCCGTCAGATCGACGTCGGTCGAACTCAGTGGATTGCCATGAAGAAGCGGTTCCAACGTATCGCCTGAGGCCATTTCCATGGCTCCAGCCAGCCTGCGGCCGACGGATCGTGCGAGAAGAAGATGAACTCCGCGCGGCCCACCAGATTCTCGGACGGCACGTACCAGCCGAGCTGGTCGCGGTCGCGCGTCGAGCCGGAGAAGTCGCGCAACATCAGCCGCGTTCGACTGTCGAGCGAATCGTCGCGATTGTCGCCCATGACAAAGTAGCTGTTCGCCGGGACGAGGAACTCCGGCGTGTTGTCGGCCATGCCGTCGTCGCGATATTCGAGCACGGTGTAGCGGCGGCCGTTGGGCAGCGTCTCGCTGTAGAGCGTGCCCTTCTGATAGCTGCCGTTGGTCCCTTTCACGTGATCGCCGACCTTCAGACGGTCGACGGCGACGCCGTTGATGTGCAGCAGGCCGTTCGTCACCTGGATGCGATCGCCCGGCATGCCGACGATGCGCTTGATGTAGTCGGTGCGGTTGACGCCCTGGCCCTGGTCGCCCGGATACTTGAACACGGCGACGTCCCCGCGTTCCGGCGGCGAACCGAAGATGCGGCCCGAGAATACGCCAAGCGAAAACGGGAACGAGTGCTTGCTGTAGCCGTAGGAATATTTGGAGACGAACAGATAGTCGCCGACCAGAAGGGTCGGGATCATCGATCCGCTGGGGATGTTGAAGGGCTCTATGGCGAACGTCCGCACGACCAGTGCGATCAGCACGGCATAGACAACCGTCCGGACGGTTTCACCCCATCCGCCAGTCTTTTCCTGTCCCCGCTTCCGACGCTCAGCCACGTCCGTCATCGCCGTACCAGTTTGAACAAGCCGGGGCTATAGCAGGGCCCGAACGCCCTGTCTCCCGCCCCGACCGCGGCATGGGAGCCCTTCCGGACCCCGCTGACACCCGATTCCGGATCATGGCGCGGGCACCGCCGAAATGATCACGATGGCCTGGGCGAGCGGGTATTCGTCCGTGATGCTGAGGTCGATTTGCGAAGTCATGCCGGCCGGCGTGATCTTCTGCAGCCGCGCCAGCGCCCCGCCCGTCAGGGCCATTGTGGGCTTGCCGCTGCGCAGATTGATCACGCCCATGTCACGCCAGAAGACCCCCGCCCGCAGCCCGGTGCCCAGTGCCTTGGCGCAGGCTTCCTTGGCCGCAAATCGCTTGGCGTAGCTCGCCGCGCGCGTGGCCCGGCCTTCCGAGCGCTTTTGCTCGGTTTCCGTGAAGACACGCTGGATGAACCGCTCGCCGAACCGCTCCAGCGATTTCTCGATGCGCCGGATGTCGCAGAGATCGTTGCCGAGACCGATGATCACGCGGCGGCCCCTCCGGCGCGGGCTGCGTCCATGATGCGCCGCATCTCGCGGATCGCCGGTTCCAGGCCCACGAAAATGGCCTCGCCGACCAGGAAATGGCCGATATTGAGTTCCCGCACCTCGGGAATGGCCGCGATCGGCGAGACGTCGGCGTAGCTCAGCCCATGACCGGCATGGCATTCGAGGCCAAGCTGGGCGCACAGGGCCGCCGCCTTGGCGATCCGCTGCAACTCGGCCTGCTTGGCCTCCCCCTCGATTTCGCAGTAGCGGCCGGTGTGCAGTTCGACGACCGGCGCACCCAGCGCGACCGCCGCCTCCAACTGGCGGGGGTCGGCCTCGATGAACAGCGAGACGCGGATGCCGGCATCGCGCAGGCGCGCGATCATCGGCTTCAGGTTGTTGTGCTGACCGGCGGCGTCGAGCCCGCCCTCGGTGGTCCGCTCCTCGCGCTTCTCCGGCACGATGCAGGCGGCGTGCGGCCTGTGGCGCAGCGCGATGCCGACCATCTCCTCGGTCGCCGCCATCTCGAAATTGAGCGGCACCTTCAGCTCGCGCATCAGGCCCTCGATGTCGGCGTCGACGATGTGGCGCCGGTCCTCGCGAAGGTGCGCCGTGATGCCGTCGGCCCCGGCGGCCTCGGCGAGGCGCGCGGCGCGCAGGGGATCGGGCAGATGGCCGCCGCGGGCGTTACGTACCGTGGCGACGTGATCGATGTTGATGCCGAGGCGCAGGTGATTGGGCGCGGACATACGCTACTTTCGCGGAAGGAGGATTGGGGAAGCCGTCAATTGCGGGCGCGTTCGACGGCGTTGATGGCGGGCGTGGCGCGCAGGGCGGCCGTGATGTCGGCGAGATGCTTCACGTCGGCGACCTCGATGTCGATCACCATGTCGAAGAAATCCATCGACCGGTTGACGATGCGCAGGTTGGAGATGTTGCCCTCGTGCCGGGCGATCACCGTCGACAGGCTCGACAGGCTGCCGGGCTGGTTGGCGACGGTGACCTTGAGCCGTCCGGTGTAGACGCCGCCATCGCCGTCGTTCGCGGAATCCCAGCCGACATCGATCCAGCGCTCCGGTGCCTCGGAAAAACTCTCGAGCGTGGCGCAATCGATCGTGTGGATCGTGACGCCTTTGCCCGTCGTGATGATGCCGACGATGCGGTCTCCGGGAAGCGGATGGCAGCAGCGCGCGAAGTGCAGCGCCATGCCGGGAATGAGACCGCGGATGGCGATCTTGCCATCCTCCGGCTTGCCCCCGCGCGCGCCTTCGCCGGATTTGCCGGTCTTGGCACGGGCACGCGAGATCGGCACCACGTCGGCACCGCCTTTGCGGGGCTGCTTCAGTCCGGGATAGACCGCCGTCAGGACTTCGCGCGCGCCGACCAGGCCCGCGCCGACCGTCGCGACGAGGTCGTCCACCGAAGCCTGCTTGAAGTTGATCCGCACCCCGTCGAGGCCCTTTTCCGTGACCTCGTAGCCTTCTTCGTGAAAGGCCTTGTCGAGCAGCGACTTGCCGAGCTGGATGTACTGCTCGCGCTGCCGTGTGCGGATGAAACGCCGGATCGCGGCCTTGGCCTTGCCGGTGACGACGAAGCGCTCCCAGGTCGGCGACGGCGTCTGCGCCTTCGACGTGATGATGTCGACCTGGTCGCCGTTCGAGAGCTGCGTGCGCAGCGGCAGCATGCGGCCGTTGATCTTTGCGCCGACGCAGGTGTCGCCCACCTGGCTGTGGACGGCATAGGCGAAGTCGATCGGCGTCGCGCCGCGCGGCAGGGCGATCAGCTTGCCCTTGGGCGTGAAGCAGAAGACCTGGTCCTGGAACATCTCGAGCTTGGTGTGCTCGAGGAACTCCTCGGCGTTCGGCGCCTTGTCCAGAATGTCCATGAGGCTGCGCAGCCAGGCATATTGCGGCGCGTCGGTCGACGGCCCGCCCTGCTTGTAGATCCAGTGCGCGGCGACGCCGCGCTCGGCCTGGTCCTGCATCTCCTCGGTGCGGATCTGGATCTCGATTCGCTGGCCAAGGGGTCCGATCACGCCGGTATGGAGCGAGCGGTAACCGTTGGGCTTGGGAACCGAGATATAGTCCTTGAAGCGCTGCGGCAGCACTTGATACTTGCCGTGGAGCAGGCCCAGCGCCTGGTAACACTGCGCGACGTCCGCGACGATGATGCGGAAGGCCATGATGTCGGCGAGCTGCTCGAACGACACGTTCTTCGTCTGCATCTTGCGCCAGATCGAATAGGGTGTCTTCTCGCGGCCCGACACCTGGGCATCGAGGCCACCCTCCTTCAACGTCTTGACCAGCTCGACCTCGATTTGCGGTACCAGCTTGTCGCCGCGCTCGCGCAGGTAGCCCTGACGCGCCAGCACCGACGTCCGGCCATCCGGATTGAGCTCGCCGAAGGCCAGCTCCTCCAGCTCGCGCTTGACCTTCTCCATGCCGATGCGCGAGGCCAGCGGCGCGTAGAGGTCCATGGTCTCGCGCGCGATGCGCCGGCGCCGCGCGGGCTCCTTGATGTGATGCAACGTGCGCATGTTGTGCAGCCGGTCGGCGAGCTTCACGAGAAGCACGCGGATGTCCGACGACATGGCCAGCACCAGCTTGCGCAGGTTCTCGGCTTCCTTGGTGCTCTCGGACTGGATCTCCAGGCGGGAGAGCTTGGTGACGCCGTCGACCAGCCGCGCAATGTCCTCGCCGAACATGCCGGCAATCTCGTCGCGGGTGGCGTCGGTGTCCTCGAGAGTGTCGTGCAGCAGGCCGGTCACGATCGAGGCGGTGTCGAGCCGCATCTCGGCCAGGATGCCGGCGACTTCCACGGGATGGGAGAAATACGGGTCGCCTGAGGCGCGCAGCTGGTTGCCGTGCTTCTTCAGCCCATACACGTAGGCGCGGTTGAGCACGTCCTCGTCCGCATCCGGATCGTAGGCTTGTACGCGCTCGACGAGTTCAAACTGACGAATCATCGCAATCACCCATTATATGGGGGCGATTGCGTTCACTCCACGACCTTTGCACGAATAGCAGGTCGAACCCTGCCGGGGTGCGGTCTCTATTCGGTAACGTCGTCTTCCTCGGCCATCGGCAGGGCCTTGGGCTGGGCGGCTTCCGCACCACCCTGCGCGAGCGCGGCGGCCAGCTCCTGCTCCAGCTCGGCCATCTCGTTGACTTCCTCGGGCTTGTCGACGTCGGCGTGCTTCTGCATGCCCGAGATCAGCGAGTCCTTCAGCACGGCGTGGTCGAGCTTCAACTCGGCGATCTCGCGCAACGCAACCACCGGGTTCTTGTCGCGGTCGCGGTCCAGCGTGATCTGGGCACCGGCCGAGATGTCCCGGGCGCGCTGCGAGGCGAACATGACGAGCTCGAAGCGGTTGGGAATCTGCACGATGCAGTCTTCGACGGTGACACGCGCCATGGCGGGAACCTCAAATTTCGCGGAAGCGGCGGTTTATACGCTCCCCGGCCCAAAACGCAAGCCGGCGAGGCTAGAAACGGCATGCCCGCTGGTCGGCCGGCAGGGCCGCCAGCAGGTCTCCGATGGCAAGCCCGGAGATGGGATGCCGCCACTCAGGCGCCAGGTCGGCCAGCGGCCGTACCACGAAGGCCCGTTCCGCCATCCGGGGGTGCGGCAGCGTCGCCTTTCCAGCGCCTCCAGCGGCAATTTCCCCCCGAAAATCGATCAAATCGAGGTCGATCAGCCGCGGCGCATTGGGCACGCTGCGGATTCGCCCGAAAAGCTCCTCGATGTCGTGCAGCGTGTGCAGCAACCCGTCCGCCGTCAGGTCGGTGTCCACCTCGGCGACGACGTTGACATACCAAGGTTGGTCCGACGCCGGCACGGGGGCGGTGCTGTACCAGGGGGAGTACCGCAGCACGCGGGTCTGTCGCCGATCGAGTTCGAGAAGCGCCGCCTGCAACGTGTCACGCGGGGAGGCGTAGGACGGATGAGGCAGGTTCGCGCCGGCCCCGATGAAAATGGATCGACGGTCCCTCTTGTCCACCAACACTCTCCTTCAACCCCTTGTGATCCAAAGGTTAACGACCTACTCTTAATATGCTTTGAGAGGGGCGCGGGTTACCGGCCTTTTCGCGTCCATTATTTTTTGCTCGCACAGCGCATATTGTTCAAGAGGTTTGATCGCCATGAAGGGCAATTTCTACGAGAACGAGCGCGTGGCGCTGTTCATCGACGGCGCCAATCTCTACTCCGCCGCCCGCTCGCTCGGCTTCGACATCGACTACCGCCGCCTCCTCAAGGTCTTCCGCGAAAAGGGCCGGCTGGTTCGGGCGTACTATTACACCGCCCTCGTCGAGGACCAGGAATACTCGCCGATCCGGCCGCTGATCGATTGGCTCGACTACAACGGCTATACCATGGTCACCAAGCCGGCCAAGGAATTCACCGACGCCATGGGCCGCCGCAAGGTCAAGGGCAACATGGACATCGAGCTGGCCATCGACGTGCTCGAAATGGCCGACCACCTCGATCACGTGATCCTGTTTTCCGGTGACGGCGACTTCCGCCGGCTGGTCGAGGCCGTGCAGCGCCGCGGCCTCCGGGTCTCGGTCGTCAGCACCATCAAGTCCGCGCCGCCGATGGTCGCCGATGAGCTGCGCCGCCAGGCCGACGATTTCATCGAACTGGCTGAACTGGCGCCGCTGATCGCCCGCAACCCCTCGGAGCGCGCGACGCGACCTGCAGCCCGCGAACCGGATGCCGAGCATGACGATGCCCCGTCCGAATCCCTGATGCGCTCGGCCTAGGCCCTCCGCCTCAGTGCCCGCGCCCGCCTTCGAAGAGCCGCCGCTCGATTGCCCGCGCTGTCCGAGGCTCGTGGACTTCCGCCACGACCTGCAGGGCAGGTTTCCGGACTGGAAGAACGCGCCGGTGCGCTCGTTCGGCAAACTCGATGCGCAACTCCTGATCGTCGGGCTGGCGCCGGGCATGAAGGGCGCCAATCGCACCGGCCGTCCCTTCACCGGCGACTATGCCGGCGACCTCCTCTACTCGACCCTGCTGAAGTTCGGCTTCGCACAAGGCACCTATCGGGCCGATCCCAACGATGGGCTGCAACTCGTCGACTGCCGCATCGCCAACGCGGTGCGCTGCCTGCCGCCCGAGAACAAGCCGCTGCCGATCGAGTTCACGGCCTGCCGGCCGTTCCTGCAATCCGAACTCGCGGCCATGCCGAAGCTGCGGATCCTCGTAGCCCTGGGCAAGGGCGCTCACGACCAGATCCTGCGCGCGCTGGCGGTACGCCCGGCCGGCGCCTACCCGTTCATCCACAACCGCCTGCACAAACTGCCGACGGGGCTCATGCTGGCCGACAGCTATCACTGCTCCCGCTACAACACGAACACCGGCCGGCTCACGACCGAGATGTTCCACCAGGTCTTCGACGGCGTCCGCCGCGCGCTCGACGCTTAAAGCGCCGCCTCGATCGCCGACCTGACTTCATCGGACGCAGGCCGCACGCGGCTGGGCCAGGCGCCCTGCAGGCTGCCGTCCTTGCCGATCAGGTACTTGTGGAAGTTCCACTTGGGCGCCGCGCCCTCGCCCGCTTCGGCGGCGATCCATTTGTAGAGCGGGTGCGCATCGGGACCGATCACCTTCTGCTTCGCGGTGAGCGGGAAGGTCACGTCGTACATCGACTCGCAGAACTTCGCGATCTCGCCCTCGCTGCGCGGTTCCTGCGCGCCAAAGTCGTTGCACGGCACGCCCAGCACCACGAGGCCCTTGGGGCCGTAGGTTTCGTGCAGCGCCTGCATGTCGGTGTATTGCGGCGTGAAGCCGCAATAGGAGGCGACGTTCACGACCAGCACGGGCTTGCCGGCCAGGCTCTTCATGTCGAGCGGCTTGCCGTCGATGGTCGTGAAGGAGAAATCATGCGCGCCCATGCCGTGGCTCCTCTTCTCAGATTTCATCGTCGTAGCGTTGTTCCCGCCACGGATCGCCGTAGTTGTGATAGCCGCGCACTTCCCAGAAGCCCGGCTTGTCCATGATGGAGAACTCGATGCGCTTGATCCACTTGGCGCTCTTCCAGAAGTAGAGCCTCGGGATCACGACGCGCAGCGGCCCGCCATGCTCGCGGCTGATCGGCGTGTCGTTCCAGCTCCAGGCCAGCATGACGTCATCGCCTGCGAAGTCCGCCAGCGGCACGTTGGTCTTGTAGGTGTCGTAGGAATGGAAAATGACGTGCCGTGCTTCCGCCTTCGGCTTCACCAGCGCGATCAGGTCGCGGGCGCTGACGCCTTCCCATCTGTTGTCGTAGCGCGACCAGGCGGTGACGCAGTGGATGTCGGTCGTGAGCCGGGCCTGCGGCAGCTTCTTGAACTCGTCCCACTTCAGTGCGACGGGCGTCTCGACCTCGCCGTCGATGAACAGGCGCCACGCGTGGGTGGGAATCTCGGGCTGAATGCCGAGGTCGAGCACGGGCCAGGTCTCGACCAGACGCTGTCCCGGCGGCAGGCGCTCCGAGGGTGCGGCCGTCTTTCCGGTCAGCAGCCGGCCTTCCTCGGCCCACTTCTGCTTGCTGTCGATCAGCTTGCCCTTGATCTCACCGGACAGGGTGACGTCGTCATCGGCCATGGGGATTCCTCAAATGCTGCGGCCCGCTTTCTCCCAATATGGCGCGCGGAGCTTGCGTTTGAAGATCTTGCCCGAATCCTCGCGCGGAAGCGCGGCAATGAACTCGACCACCCTCGGCACCTTGTAGCGCGCCAGATGCTCGGCCAGATAGGCTCGCACCGATGTCGCATTCAGGCCCGCGCCGGCCACCGGCTCGACATAGGCGCAGATCTGCTCGCCGAACTCCTCGTCGGGGATACCGAACACCGCGCAGTCGCGCACGCCCGGCATCTGGATCAGCACCCCCTCGATCTCGGCCGGGTAGATGTTGACGCCGCCCGAGATGATCATGTCGCGCTTGCGGTCGCACAGGAACAGGAAGCCGTCGGCATCGACATAGCCGATGTCGCCCACGGTCACGAGCTGGCCCAGCGCCACCTCGCGCCGCTTGGCATCGTCGTTGTTGTAGGTGAAATCCGCGAGGTGCGGTCCGCGAACGTAGATCTCGCCGACCTCGCCCATCGCCACGTCGCGTCCCTGATCGTCGACGACGCGCACGGTCGCGCCCGGGACCGCGCGGCCGACCGTGCCGGGCTTGCGCAGCGCGTCCTCGGAACCGTGCCAGACCACCACGCCGGTCTCGGTGGCCCCGTAGTATTCGTTGATGACCGGTCCCCACCATTCGATCATCTGGCGCTTCACCGCCGGCGCGCAAGGCGCCGCACCGTGGCTCACGAAGCGCAGCGACGAGACGTCGTAGCGTGCCTTCACGTCGTCCGGCAGCCGCAGCAGGCGGACGAACATCGTGGGCACGATGTGCATGTGGGTGACGCCGTGGCGCGCGATCAGCCGCAGCATGTCCTCGGCCTCGAAGCGCGGCTGCAGCACCATGTGCAGGCCGAGCCGCGAGCTGGCATTGCCGTAGGCCGATGGCGCCGAGTGGTACATCGGCCCGTTCATCAGCACGACGATTTCCGGGTCGGGCTTCAGGCCCCAGAACAGCGCCGCCTCCTGTGCCGCGGCGGCCTGCTGTTCCGGCGTACTCGGCTGCCGGCGCACGCCTTTGGGCCGGCCGGTGGTGCCGGACGTGTAGATCATGCTGCCGCGTGCCGCGCGCGGCGGCTCGGTGCGCGGCGACGAGCCGGCCACGAAGGCGTCCCACGGCTCGGCTCCCGCCGGCACCTGCCGCCGATCGGCAGCAACGCCATAGGCTGCCGCGATCTCATCCGGCGTCGGCACCGCGAAGACCGTCACTCCCTCGGGCACGCCGCCCGAGATCTGAGCCAGCAGGTCGGTGTGCGCCACAAGGACCGACGCACCGCTGTCGCGCAGGATGTAGTTCGCTTCCTCGGGCGTGAAGTGCCAGTTGATCGGCACGGCGTAGGCGCCCACCTGGCTCGCCGCCATGTTGACCTCGAAGGTCGCGAAGTCGTTGCGCAGCATCAGCGCCACCGCGCTGTCCTCGCCGACACCGAGCGCCGCCAGCCCGCCGGCCGCGCGGGCCGCATTATCCCGGATCTCCGCCCAGCTGCGGAACCGCTCGCCCGCCGTAACGCCTGCGCTCATCGCTTCTTCCCTGTCTTCGTGGCGGGCGTCAGCGCGCCCTTGAACATCAGCGCGCCGTGAAAACCGGCGAGCGTCCGGATGTCCGGCCCATGGTCGAGCATGCCGGCCTGCTTCAGCATGACCAGCCCGTGGGCCGCTGCCCACATCGACCAGCCGAACAGTTGAGGATCGGCGTCGATCATCCCGGCCTTCACCATATCTTCCGCCTGCTGGGTCACGAAGGTCCGGGCCCGCCGCGACTCGCGCTGCAGCTCGGGATGCTCGTCGCTGATCGGCTGGTCGATCTCGAACATGATGCGATAGGCATGCGGGTGCTCATCGGCGAACCGCAGATAGGCGTTCCCGACGAGCCGCGCCTTGTCGAGCGGCCCCTCACCCTTCGCCGCGGCGGCTTCCAGCGTGTCGGCGAAACGGGAAAAGGCTTCCGTCCTCACCGTGGCCAGGATATCGGCCTTGTCCTTGAAGTAGCGGTAGGGCGTCTTCGGGCTGCAGCCCAGCGCCTCGGCGAGCTGGCGCATGGTGACGCCCTCGTAGCCGAAGCGGGCGAACCGCTCGGTCGCGACCTGGCACAGTTCGGCCCGGAAATCGGCGATGTCTTTTTCGGTCAGGTAACGCGGCATCGAAGAGCTTTCATACACACTGTGTACGAAAGAACCTTCGTTCCGTCAAATCAGGCCGTCTCGGCGAACAGCTCGCGGCCGATCAGCATGCGGCGGATCTCGCTGGTGCCGGCGCCGATCTCGTAGAGCTTGGCGTCGCGCAACAGGCGGCCGGTCGGATAGTCATTGATGTAGCCGTTGCCGCCCAGCAGCTGGATCGCGTCGAGCGCGACCATCGTCGCTTTCTCGGCGGCATAGAGGATCGCGCCAGCCGAATCCTTGCGCGTGGTCTGGCCGCGGTCGCAGGCTTTCGCGACGGCGTACACATAGGCCTTGCAGGCGTTCATCGTGGTGTACATGTCGGCAAGCTTGCCCTGCACGAGCTGGAACTCGCCGATCGCCTGGCCGAACTGCTTACGTTCGTGGACGTAAGGAACCACGATATCCATCGCCGCCTGCATGATGCCGATCGGTCCCGCCGCCAGCACGGCGCGCTCGTAGTCGAGCCCGCTCATCAGCACGTTGACGCCCTTGCCCACCGCGCCCAGCACGTTCTCCTCGGGGATCTCGCAATCTTCGAACACCAGCTCGCCGGTCGAGGAGCCGCGCATGCCCATCTTGTCGAGCTTCTGGGCGACCTTGAATCCCTTGCGGTCGGTCTCGACGATGAACGTCGTGATGCCACGCGATCCGGCCGCCGGATCGGTCTTGGCATAGACCACGATCACCTGCGCGTCGGGGCTGTTGGTGATCCACATCTTGGTGCCGTTCAGGACGTAGCGGTCGCCCTTCTTCTCGGCACGCAGCTTCATCGACACGACGTCCGAACCCGCGCCGGTTTCGCTCATGGCGAGGCTGCCGACATGCTCGCCTGAGATCAGCTTGGGCAGGAAGCGGTTCTTCTGCTCGTCGCTGCCGGTGCGGCGGATCTGGTTGATGCAGAGGTTGGAATGCGCGCCGTAGCTCAGGCCGACCGCGGCCGAGGCGCGGCTGATCTCTTCCACCGCGATGACATGTTCGAGATAACCGAGGCCCGAGCCGCCGAACTCCTCCTCGACGGTGATGCCGTGCAGGCCGAGCGCGCCCATCTTCGGCCACAGCTCCCGCGGAAAGCGGTCGCTCTTGTCGATCTCGGCGGCGATCGGCGCGACCTCGGACGAGGCGAAGCGCTGGACCTGGTCACGCAGCGCGTCGGCGGTCTCGCCCAGGCCAAAATCGAACGGCGGCATCGCATTCGGAATCATGATCTGTCTTACCTGTTGGGACCTGTTGAGGAATGACTCAGGAATTGGAGTCCAGTTTGACGTGGATGCGGATCAGCTTCCACTCGCCATCCGAGGGGATGAACTCCAGCTCGAACAGCAGCCGCGACGGCTCGGTCGGGAAACTGCCCTTCACCACCAGCTTGCCGTCGCCATCGACCTCCGGAGGCGGATCGTAGGCCGGCTTCATGGCCGCGATGATGTCGAAGTCGGCGTTGCCCTGGCTGAACTCCCTGAAGGTCGCCTTGAGCTTCTCCGGCGAGAATTGCTGGCGGAACGGCTTGGAGAGCTTGGCGTGCAGCACGGAATAGTTTCCGGTCACATTGGCGTCGTTGAGGGTCAGCAGCGACGCCTTGACCAGCGTCTCCAGAACGCGGTCGGAGGGCACCTTGTTCTGCGCCTGGGCCGCCGAAGCAACCAGCAGCAAGGCGAACGCACCCACCAGGCGAACGATTGCCGACATCACGGACCTCCTCCGACGAAACGATACCTCAAAGCAGGAAGATCGTCGCCAGCCCCAGGAAGGTCAGGAAGCCGGTCACGTCGGTGACCATGGTCAGGAAAACGGTCGAGGAGACGGCCGGGTCGACGCCGAACTTCTGCAGCCCGAGAGGGATCAGCGAGCCCGCCAGCGCCGCGGCCATCAGGTTGCAGACCATGGAGGCGGCAATCACCGCGCCCAGCCGCCAATCGTGGAAGATCAGGACCACGCCCACGGCCAGCAGCGTCGCGAACAGGAGCCCGTTGAGACTGCCGACGACCGCTTCCTTGGCAATGAAGCGCATCCCGTTGGCGGCGGTCAATTCGCCCATCGCCAGTGCGCGCACCGTGACGGTGACGGTCTGGATGCCCGCATTGCCGCCCATCGACGCGACGATCGGCATGAGGGCGGCCAGGATCACGATCTTCTCGATCGTGTCCTCGAACTGGCTGATGACGAAAGACGCGACAAGGGCGGTCGCCACATTGACCAGCAGCCAGGGCGCCCGCAGCCGGGCCGTCGTCACGGTGTCGGCATGCATGTCGTCGGAGCCGACGCCGCCCATCTTGAGCAGGTCTTCTTCGGCCTCCTCGTCGATCACGTCGACGACGTCGTCGACCATGATCACGCCCTGCAGCCGCCCGTCGTCGTCGACGACCGGGCACGAGACCAGGTTCTTGTCGCGGAAGACGTGCGCCACTTCGGCCTGGTCGGCCGTCGCGGGCAGCGACGGGATGTCGGGATCGACGATGTCGAAGATCGGTACCGGACGCTTGGTGCGCAGCATGCGGCCGAGCGGCACCGAGCCGCGCAGGCGACCGGTCTCGTCGACCACGAAGATGTCGTACACGTCGTCGGGCAGGTCGGTCGCTTCGCGGCAATAGTCGATCACCTGGCCCACGGTCCAGCTGTCGGCGACCTTGACCAGCGAACGCTGCATGAGGCGGCCGGCCGTGTCTTCCGGATAGGCCAGTGCCCGCTCGATGTCGGCACGTTCGTCGGCCGGGATTTCCGCCAGGACTTCCTGTCGCTCGTCTTCCGACAGGTCTTCGAGAATGGTTGCGGCATCGTCGGCTTCCAGCTCTCGGGCGGCAGCCGCAATCTCCTTGCTGTCGAGCTGGTCGAGGACGTCCTCGAGCACTTCCTCGTCGAGTTCGGTCAGGGCCTCCGGATCGAGGTCGCCCTTGAGGATGCCGACGAGCTTGTCGCGCTCGGCCTCCGAGATCTGTTCGAGGATGGACGCCTGGCCGGTGGCGCTCAGGTTGGCCAGCAGCCCCCTCGCGTCTTCCGGCCTGTTCTCGGCGAGCGCCGCCTCGACTCGCCGGACCAGGTCCGGCGTCACTTCATCGAGGTGGTCGATCTCGCTGCTCATCCACGCGCTTCCGCGAGGCGCTGCGCCTCGACCACGGCGAGCGCGGTCATGTTGAGGATGCCGCGGGCGGTGACCGACGGCGTGAGGACATGGGCCGGAAGGTCGGTGCCCAGCAGAATCGGGCCTATATGCAGACCGTCGGCTCCTTCCTTCAGCAGATTGAAGGCGATGTTGGCGGCGTCGAGCGACGGACAGACGACGAGGTTCGCCACTTCCTTGAGTTTCGACCGCGGGAACACGCTGTTGCGGATCTCCAGGTCGAGGGCGGCATCGCCATGCATCTCGCCGTCCACCTCGAGGGTCGGCGCGCGGTGGTGCAGGATCTTGACCGCCGCGGCCATCTTGCGGGCAGAGGGATGCTCGGAACTGCCGAAGCTCGAATGCGAGAGCAGCGCCACGCGCGGCTGGATGCCGAAGCGCAGCAGCTCGTCCGCCGCGAGGAGCGTGATCTCCGCGAGCGTTTCCGGATCGGGATCGTAGTTCACGTAAGTGTCGGCGATGAACAGCGAGCGGGTGGGCATGACCAGCAGGCTGAGCGCCGCCATGTTCTTGACGCCCTCGCGCAGACCGATCACGTCGCGCACGTGATTGAAATGGGTACGGAAGCGGCCATAGGCGCCGGCAATCATCGCGTCGGCATCGCCTAGCTTCACCGCGAGCGCGGCGATCAGGGTCGGGCTGGAGCGCACGAGGTTGCGCGCCGTCGGCTCGGTTACGCCGCGCCGCTCCATCAGCTCGTGATAGGCGCCCCAGTACTTGTCGTAGCGCGGGTCGCTCGACGGATCGACCAGCTCGACATCGACTCCCGGCTGGAAACGCAGGCCCAGTCGCTCGGCGCGACGGCGCACGACCTCCGGCCGGCCGATCAGGATGGGCTTGGCAATGCCCTCGTCGACGATGATCTGGACGGCGCGCAGGACGCGGTCGTCCTCGCCGGCGCTGAAGATCACGCGCTTGGGATCGGACCGTGCCTGCTCGAGGACCGGCCGCATGACCAGTCCGGACTTGAAGACGAACTGGCTGAGCTGCTGGCGATAGGCGTCGAAATCGGCGATCGGCCGCGTGGCGACGCCGCTGTCCATGGCGGCCTTGGCGACGGCCGGCGCCAGCTCGACGATCAGGCGCGGATCGAACGGCTTAGGGATGATCTGGCTGGGGCCGAAGCCGCCGGCCTGCTCGCCGAAGGCGCGCGCCACCACCTCGGAGGGCTCCTTGCGCGCCAGTGCCGCCAGGGCGCGCACGCAGGCGATCTTCATCTCGTCGTTGACGGTCGTCGCGCCGACATCGAGCGCGCCGCGGAAGATGTACGGAAAGCAGAGGACGTTGTTGACCTGATTGGGATAGTCGCTGCGGCCGGTCGCCATGATGGCGTCGTCACGCACGCCCGCGACATCTTCCGGCGAAATCTCGGGATTGGGATTGGCCAGAGCAAAGATCAGCGGCTTCGCCGCCATGCGGGCCACCATCTCGGTCTTGAGCACGCCGGCGGCGGACAGGCCGAGGAACACGTCGGCGCCGCCGATCACCTCGCCCAGTGTGCGGGCCTGGGTTTCGCGGGCGTAGCGCTCCTTCCAGGGGTCCATCAGCTCGTTGCGGCCCTTCCAGACCACGCCGACGATATCGGTGACCCATATGTTCTCGCGCGGCAGGCCGAGCTTCTCCAGCACGCCGAGGCAGGACAGCGCCGCCGCCCCCGCGCCGGAGACGACCAGCTTCACCTTGTCGATGGACTTGCCGACCAGTGAGAGTGCATTCAGCAGGGCGGCGCCGACGATGATGGCGGTGCCGTGCTGGTCGTCGTGGAACACCGGGATCTTCATGCGCTCGCGCAGCTTCTGCTCGACGAAGAAGCACTCCGGCGCCTTGATGTCCTCCAGATTGATGCCGCCGAAGGTCGGCTCCAGCGCGGCAACGATCTCGACCAGCTTTTCCTGATCGAGCTCGGCCACTTCGAGATCGAAGACGTCGATGCCGGCGAATTTCTTGAAGAGGACGCCCTTGCCCTCCATCACCGGCTTGGCAGCCAGCGGTCCGATGGCACCCAGCCCCAGCACGGCGGTGCCGTTGGTCACGACCGCGACGAGATTGGCACGGGCCGTGAGCTCCGCGGCCGTCGCCGGATCGCGCACGATCTCGTTGCAGGCAGCGGCCACCCCCGGCGAATAGGCCAGCGAAAGGTCGCGCTGGGTGGCCAACGGCTTGGTCGGAACGACCTCGATTTTGCCGGGCCTGGGCAGGCGATGGTATCGGAGCGCGCTTTCGCTGAGTTCGTCCGCCAAAGCTCGTCTCCCGCCTGAAAAACAAAAGGGCCGCCAGTTGGACTTTACCAACAGGCGGCGACCTCTCGTCTACCTTTTCATCGAACCGGCGATGGTGCGGCCAAGAAGACTCGAACTTCCACGCCTCGCGGCACTAGCACCTCAAGCTAGCGCGTCTACCAATTCCGCCATGGCCGCGCCGGATCGACGGCGCGGGGGATACCAAATCGCCCCCCCAGTGGCAAGGCGGGCTTGCACGAAGACCCGGAAGTGCCGATTTTGCCCCCATGAACAGGCCCGAATGGCGCATCGCAGACAGCGCCGTCCCGTATCCGGAAGCACTCGCCGCCATGGAGGCGCGGGTTGCGGACATCCGCGCCGGCCGGGCGGGCGAGATGATCTGGCTGCTGGAGCACCCCCCGCTCTACACAGCGGGCACCAGCGCCCGCTCCCAGGACCTGCTCGAACCCGCACGTTTTCCGGTCCATGTCGCGGGCCGCGGCGGCCAATACACCTATCACGGCCCCGGCCAGAGGGTGGCCTATGCGATGCTCGACCTCAGGGCACGCCGCCAGGACGTGCGCCGCTATGTATCCGACCTCGAGGAATGGACCATCCGCACGCTCGGCCGCTTCAACGTGAAGGCCGAACGGCGCGAGGGCCGCGTCGGCGTGTGGGTCGTCCGGCCCGACAAGCCGCCTTTGCCCGACGGCACGCCGCGCGAGGACAAGATCGCCGCCATCGGCGTGCGCATCCGCCACTGGGTGGCCTTCCACGGCATCTCCATCAACGTGGAGCCCGACCTTTCGCACTATGCGGGAATCGTTCCCTGCGGCATTGCCGACCATGGCGTGACATCGCTGGTCGATCTCGGCCTGCCGGTGACCCTGGCCGACCTCGATGCAGCCCTCGCGGAGACCTTCCAGGAAGTGTTCGGCGCTACGACCGAGGCCCCTCTTCCCATTGCCCTTTGAGCAGCTCCTCCAGGTCGCGCGCGGCATGCACGATGCGCACGACCTGAATGGCGCCGCGGGTTATGAAGTAGAGGACCACATAAGATTCGAAGCCCGAAACCGGCCAGACGCGAAGGCCGCTGACGATATGGTCGAGCCGGGGTGAGCCGATCCCTGGATGACGCCGCAGGACTTCGAACGCCTGCTCGACCTTATCCAGAAAACGGTAGGCGGCGCGGGTATTGCGTTCGGCGATGTAAGCGGCGTGCTCGTCGATGTCCTCGACTGCGCGTCGCCGCTGGACGAGCTTCACGAGCGTCTTTTTGCGATCGTCCGTCGCAGGGTTTCCCGCCGCTTTTGCCAGAAGACGGGGTCTTCGGCTTCGACAGGGCTTTCCAGCCCCTCGCGGACCAACTCGGCCAGCCGCTCCTCCGCCTTGGCCTGCTGGTCCCTTCGGATCAAGTCGCGGACGTACTCGCTCGAAGAAGCATAGCGTCCTGCCGCGATCTCTCGGTCGACGTGTGCCTTGAGTTCCGGCGAGATAGCCACATTCATAGTGGTAGCCATGTAGGCAGTATAGGGTCATTGGCAATATATGCCAATGCCGCTGGAAAGTTCAGGCCGTCGGCAGCCGCCTGAAGTCCGACGGCAGGACATCGAGGTCGACCGGCTCGACGTCGACCGCATCCACCTTGGCCAGCGTCGGCCCGCGACGGCAGGCTTCGATCATCTTGCCCACCGCGTCGTCCTCGCCCACGACCAGCGCCTCGACCGACCCGTCCGAGCGGTTTCGCACCCAGCCCTTCAGACCGAGCCTCTGCGCGGTGGCCATCGCCCAGTCGCGATAGCCCACGCCCTGCACGCGGCCGGTGATGCCGAGGCGCGCCTGCAGCGCCATCCGCTCAGGCGAACTCGATGATCTTCTGGTCGACGCGCAGGCTGTCGCCGGCCTTGGCATGGAGCGTCTTCACCGTACCGTCGCGCGTGGCGCGCAGCACGTTCTCCATCTTCATCGCCTCGACCACCGCCAGCGCCTCGCCCGCCTTGACCTCCTGCCCTTCGCTGACCGCGACCGAGGCCAGCAGGCCCGGCATCGGCGACAGCAGGAACTTCGAGGTGTCCGGCGCGGCCTTCACCGGCATCAGCGCATAGAGCTCGGCCTGGCGCGGTGTAAGCACCAGCACGTCCGCCTGCCCGCCTTCATGGACCAGGCGCCAGCCCGATCCCAGGGCATCGACCTGCACGACGATGTCGTGCTGGTCGACTTTCGCCCGCACCAGCGGCTCGCCCGGCAGCCATCCGGTTTCGATCACGATGTGCCGGCCCTCGGTCTCGATGACGTATTCGAGCCCGCCGCCGCTCACCGACACTGCGATCGGCGCCCGGTTGAGCATGACGACACGCTCGGACTGCGGCGAACCCGCGCGATGGCCATGGATGCGGTCGACGACCGCGGCGATGGCCGCCAGCATGGCCGGATCGCCCGGCGGCAAATGCTCCGCCGTGAAACCGCCCTTGAACTCCTCGGCGATGAAGTTGGTCGTGAGGTTGCCGGCCACGAAGCGCGGATGGGCCATCAGCGCCGCCAGGAACGGCACGTTGTGCGACACGCCACGGACGTAGAACTCGTCCAGCGCGCGGCGCATGCGATCGATCGCGGCATTGCGCGTCGGGCCGTAGCTGCAGAGCTTTGCGATCATCGGGTCGTAGAACATCGAGATCTCGCCGCCCTCGAACACGCCGGTATCGACGCGCACGTCGGGGCCGGGTTGCGGCTCGCGATACTTCACGAGGCGGCCGGTGGAAGGCAGGAAGTTGCGGAACGGATCTTCCGCATAGACACGAGCCTCGACGGCCCAGCCTTCCAGCTTAACGTCCTTCTGCTGGAACGGCAGCTTCTCGCCCGCCGCCACACGGATCATCAGCTCGACCAGGTCGACGCCGGTGATCAGCTCCGTCACCGGATGCTCGACCTGCAGGCGGGTGTTCATCTCGAGGAAGTAGAACTTGCGGTGCTTGTCGACGATGAACTCGACAGTGCCGGCGCTCTTGTATTTGACCGCCTTGGCCAGGGCCACGGCCTGCTCGCCCATCGCCTTGCGCGTCTTGGCGTCGAGGAACGGGCTCGGCGCCTCCTCGATCACCTTCTGGTGGCGGCGCTGGATCGAGCACTCGCGTTCCCAGAGATAGATGCAGTTGCCGTGGCCGTCGGCGATCAGCTGGATCTCGATGTGGCGCGGCTCCTCGACATACTTCTCGATGAACACGCGGTCGTCGGCAAACGAGGCCTTGGCCTCGTTGGTCGCGGAGCCAAAGCCCTCATGCGCCTCGACATCGTTGTAGGCGATGCGCATGCCCTTGCCGCCGCCGCCGGCCGAGGCCTTGATCATGACGGGGTAGCCGATCTTCTGGGCGATCTTGACCGCCTCCTCGGCATTAGGGATGGCCGCCAGATAACCCGGCACCGTGCTGACGCCGGCCTTCTGCGCGAGTTTCTTGGACTCGATCTTGTCACCCATGGCGTAGATCGCGCGGGCGTCCGGGCCGATGAACTTGATGCCTTCGGCGGCCAGCGCCTTCTGGAAGGCTTCCTTCTCGGACAGGAAGCCATAGCCGGGGTGAACGGCCTGCGCGCCGGTCTGCTTGCAGGCCTCGATGATCTTGTCGATCAACAGATAGGACTGCGCCGAGGGCGGCGGCCCGATCAGCACCGCCTCGTCGGCCTCGCGCACATGCAGCGCATCGGCGTCGGCCTCCGAATAGACCGCCACGGTCTTGATGCCGAGCCGCTTGCAGGTCCGGATAACGCGGCAGGCGATCTCGCCGCGATTGGCGATCAGGATCTTGTCGAACAGCGGCGCACCCTCGGCGGGCTTCCGGGCCGGCGCCTTCCTCGGCGCCTTGACCGGGGCTTTCGCCGTCGCGGCGCTCTTGTTCCCCTTGGGGGCGTTCTTGGCGACCTTCTTCCTGGCTGCCATGCTCACATTCCTTCTTTTCTGCGATCGAAGAAGCCCTTGGCCCACAGCGAGTGGGCGGCGATCAGGGGCAACCAGACGATGAGGACCCAGAGCCACCACGGATACTGGCGGCTGACGATGAAATTCAGCGGGATGATCACGAGCAGCGCAAGAAGACCGACCATCAGGTGCTTGCGCACGATCCGGCCGCGCCGCAGGCGCTCCTCGGGAGAGAGATGCACGTCGGTCCCGTCACAGCGGCACGTTGCCGTGCTTGCGCCACGGATTCTCGAGCCGCTTGGTCTCGAGCGTGGCCAGCGCCTTGCAGATCCGGCGGCGCGTGCCGTGGGGCATGATCACGTCGTCGATGAAGCCGCGGTTGGCCGCCACGAATGGGTTGGCGAACTTCTCACGATACTCCTCGGTGCGCGCCGCGATCTTCTTTGCGTCGCCGATGTCGGAGCGGAAGATGATCTCGACGGCGCCCTTGGCGCCCATCACCGCGATCTCCGCGCCCGGCCAGGCGTAGTTCACGTCGCCGCGCAGATGCTTCGACGCCATGACGTCGTAGGCGCCGCCATAGGCCTTGCGGGTGATGACCGTCACCTTCGGCACAGTCGCCTCGGCATAGGCGTAGAGCAGCTTGGCGCCGTGCTTGATGATCCCGCCATATTCCTGCGTCGTGCCCGGCAGGAAGCCCGGCACGTCGACGAAGGTCACGATCGGAATGTTGAAGGCGTCGCAGAACCGCACGAAGCGCGCGGCCTTGCGCGAACTGTCGATGTCCAGGCAGCCCGCCAGCACCATCGGCTGGTTGGCGACGAAGCCCACCGGGCGGCCGGCCATGCGGCCGAAGCCCACCACCATGTTCGCCGCCCACTCCGGCGACAGTTCGAAGAAGTCACCCTCGTCGACGACCTTCAGGATCAGTTCCTTGATGTCGTAGGGCTTGTTGGGATTCTCCGGCACCAGCGTGTCGAGCGAGAGATCGTCGCGATCGATCGGATCCAGCGTGATGCGGACCGGCGCCTTCTCGCGGTTGTTCGAGGGCAGGAAGTCGACGAAGCGGCGAAGCTGCAGCAGCGCCTCGATGTCGTTCTCGAAGGCTAGATCGGCCACGCCGGACTTCTGCGTGTGGGTGAGCGCACCGCCCAGCTCCTCCTGCGTCACCGTCTCGTGCGTGACGGTCTTCACCACGTCGGGGCCGGTGACGAACATGTAGGAGCTGTCCTTCACCATGAAGATGAAGTCGGTCATCGCCGGCGAATAGACCGCGCCGCCGGCACAGGGGCCCATGACCATCGAGATTTGCGGGATCACGCCCGACGCCAGCACGTTCTTCTGGAAGACGTCGGCATAGCCTGCGAGCGAATCGACACCCTCCTGGATGCGCGCACCGCCCGAGTCGTTGAGGCCCAGCACCGGCGCGCCGACCTTCATCGCCATGTCCATGACCTTGCAGATCTTGGCGGCGTGCATGCCCGACAAGGCTCCGCCGAAGACCGTGAAATCCTGGCTGAATACATAGACGAGACGGCCGTTGATCGTGCCGTGGCCGGTGACCACGCCATCGCCGGGGATCTTCTGGTTCTCCATGCCGAAATCGATCGAGCGATGCTCGACGAACATGTCGTATTCCTCGAACGACCCCGGATCGAGCAGCGCATCGATGCGCTCCCGGGCCGTCAGCTTGCCCTTGGCGTGCTGAGCTTCGATGCGGCGCTCGCCCCCGCCCAGACGCGCCGCGGCCCGCCTTTGCTCGAGTTTTTCCAACATTTTCTGCATCTGAATCTCCGGCCCTCGGTCAGTTTTCGGCCAATAACGCGATCACGTCTAGCGGAGGAATCGCTTCTCGTTATCCTTCACCGTTCCCATACCCTGCAAATCGAAGACCTCGTCGACCGTGGAGATGCTGCCCTCGACGCCATGGATGCCGCCGTCCTTGCGGATCTGGGCGAAGGTCTTGCGCATCGCGCCGACAGCGGCGCGGATCGCATGGTTGCCCCAGATCAGCAGCCCGACCTTCTTCAGCTCGCGCACGCGCGCCACCGTCATCTGCGGATAGGCGGTCGGCACCAGAGCGATCGGCACCTTGCCGTCCCAGGCCTTGATGAAGGCCTCGATCTCGTCCGGCGTCTTCTGCTTGGAATGCACGAGGATCAGGTCAGCGCCCGCGGCTTCATAGGCACGAGCCCGCTTCAGCGCCTCGTCCTGGCCGAGGCCCGCGATCAGCGCCTCGGTGCGCGCCACCACGACGAGATCGGGATCGCGCCGAGCCGAGCGGGCCGCTTCGATCTTGCCCTGGAACTCCTCGATACGGACCATGTCCTGCCGGCCGCCGGCGATCAGGCTGGTGACCTTGGGGAAGCTCTTGTCCTCCATCACGATCGCGCCGACGCCGGCGCGCTCGTACTGCTCCACGGCATAGAGGACGTTGATGGCGTTGCCGAAGCCGGTATCGATGTCGGCCACCACCGGCAGGCCCGATCGGTCCACAATAGCGCGCGTCATGTCGAGATGCTGGGTCATCGACACCACGCTGACATCGGGCACGCCGTACATCGCGGACAGTTCGAAGCCTGAGGCCCAGATCGCGTCGAAGCCGGCCTCTGCTGCGAGCATCGCCGACAGCGGACTGTGCGCCGCCATCGCCTCGACGAGTCCCTCTTCCGCCATGACTTTCCGCAGCCTGGTTCCCGCGCCCATGATTCCCCTCAGCCGCGCAGTCGCGCGTTTTCCAGCAGTGAAAGAAAGCGCGCGCCCGCCCCGATGTCCCGGCGCACGCCCTCGCGCTGCTTCTCGGCGGTGGGATCGTCGCCCCAGCGATCGATCTGGTAAAGCTCGTCGGTCTGCGCGGCCGTGAAGGCCTCCTCCGCGTCAAGACGGCCGTCGGAAACCGCCAGCGCTATCACCACCGAGCCGGCGATATGCGTAAGATTGTAGAGCGCCGAAAGCGCCAGATCGCCATGCGCGGCCACCGCCTCGCGAAGCCGTGCCTGGGCCTCCGACGGCTGCTCGACGAAGCCGATTCCGTCGGCGGTGAGCAGACGCGCGCCATGCCGCTCGGCGGCCCAGTCGAGCAAAGGCTGCCAACGGTCCTGCTGCAGCTTGACCAGGCTGTCCGGAGCGGTGGCCCGATAGCAGAGCAGGTCCGAGCCGGCGTACTTCGCCGTGTCGGCAATCACTTCGTCGCGCCGGGAAGCGACGCGGTCGACGCCGGTCGCAGCCAGGCGCGTGAGCGGCAGGTGCGCGGCATTGATCTCGGCCTTGTCGGGCACAGAATCCCATTCGGCGGCGATCGCCTCCGCGAGAGCCTGCGTCGGCACCACCAGCGTCGCCTTCGCCGGCGTCCGCATCGGTTTGCCGTCCAGCAGGACGCGGAAGCCGCCCTCGCCCTCGTCGACGCCCGTTTGTTTGTAGAACCGCTTCATTCAGCTCCCGGAACAATCACGATGCGGAATCGACAAGCCGGCTGTCGCATCGTCGCGTCGGGATTACACGCCGGGACGGCCAGACGACAAGGGCGGGCTTAGCGTTGCTGATTGCGCTGCGGACCGGGTGTCTGCGCCGCGGGCCGCGACGCCCGCTGCCGGACATCGGACGTCGGAACGGGCAACTGGGCCCGCAGGCCGGGCCGCAGGGCTTCGACACGGGGTGCCAGGACCGCGCAGGCATTGGCGCCGGCCTGCCGGCCGGCCTGCGTCACCTGGGCGACGAGGCTGGGAATCGTACCGCCGCCCACCAGCAGCTTGGACAGGTTGGGATCGAGAGCGCTCGCCGTCTGCTTGCCCGCGCCGCCCTTGATGCGCATCGGCGTCGCCAACGAGGCGTTCTGGTTGTCGCGAGCCTCGGGCGCGACGATGAACTCCCAGCCCTCGGTGCGCAGGTGGAAATAGCCACCCCCAACCAGCACGCCGCGCGGCGTATCCACGACGAGGCGCCGCAGGTTGGCGACGCCACTGCTGACCTCGAAGCGCCCGGCGATGCAGTTGAACGGCACGCCGGCATCCGTGCCGCCGAGGAGGCGCTGCGTCTCCGGCGGCCAGTTCGCAAGCTGGCTGTGCGGCCAGAACCCCTTGCCCATCGCCACGTCGATCGAGCCGCTCGCGGAGTTCAGCGCGTCGCGCGTCGTGCGGCCGCCGCCGCGCAGGCGCAGGTCCAGATCGGCCACGCCGTCGCGCAGGCCGAGATCGAGCCCCAGCAGGGTCGAGATCTCGCCGAGCGACACGCGATTGGCCGTCGCCGTCAGCGTGGTCTGGCCCAGGCGGCCTGCAGGATCGTAGACGAGATCGACGCCGGCCGAGCCGTTACCGATGGTCGCCGCCGCCCGGAATGTGAAGCGCGTCTCGCCCGAAACCAGCGTTACCGAGGCGTTCTGCATCTTCGCGCCGAGACCTACGACTTCTCCCAGACGCACCGTCACGGAGAGGGCCGACCGGCCGAGCCAGCTGGCAACGAAGGGCATCGTGGGAATGAGGCGCGGCGGCTGGACCGGTGCCTGCGAAGCCGCCGCCGGCGCCGCAACCACGGGTGCCGCCTTCAACTCCGCTGCATCCAGGCGCGCGATGTCGGCATTGACGACGATCGTCGGCGTGCCCTTGCGGTCGACGCGGAACAGCGCCTCTCCCGAGGCTTCGCTGTTGCCGACCTTCAGCGTCTGGACCTCGACCTTGAAACCGTTGCGCTGGGTCGAGGCCTTGGTGTTCATCACGTAGGGACCGCCCGACGGCACGGGCAGACGAATGTAAGGTCCCAACACCGAGACGTCGGTGCCTTCGGAATTGATCTGCAGCGACGTGCCCTTGGCATTGATGCTGCCCTTGAGCGAGATCCTGCCGCCGCCGAACCCGCCCTGCAGATCGATATTGCCGGGAAGTCCGGCCATCCAGCCGTTGAAGGAGCCCGCGGTCCCGGTGAGGTCCATCGGCACGCCCTGCGCCACGCCGAACCGTCCATCGACCTGCAGGGTCTGGTTCGGCGCCTGCGACTTCAGCGTGGCATTCGGAATCTCGACGACGGCCGGCGGACGGCCCGCGCCCTCGGACACGGTCAGGACGGAATCGCGAATCTCGACGGTGCTGATCCACGGGAAGGCGGCAACGGTACGCAGCCGGAGCGATCGATTGTCGCCGGGATGGGGGCCCGATCCATCGGGTGGTGGCAGCATTTCGAGATTGGCGTCACCCACCTCGTTGCGCTCGACGAGTATGTCGGCGCCTTCGAGCAGGATCCGGCCGATCTTCACTTCGCCCAGGAACAGCGAGAACGGATCGAGGAAGAGCGTCAGGCGGCGCACGCGCGCCAGATCGGGCCGCGAGCCCCAGGCTGCGTTCGAAAGGGTGACGCCTTCGGCCACCATCGCCGGCTCGCTGCCGAGCCTGACGGTGAGCGGCACGCGGGCGGCCAACTCTCGTCCCGTGACCTTGCGGACCTGTTCGGTCAATCGAGCCTGATAACGCGACAGGTCCCGGGTGGCGGCCCAGACGACGCCGACGACGGCGACGATCGGCACCGCCACCGCCGTGATCACCGCCACGCGCCTCCAGGGGATCCGCATCCTGATCGATTCTCTCTCAAACACCGTCCGTCGAAAAGCCAAATGCCTCGACGGTGCGGCGGAAGTGAGGTGGCGGTTCGGCCAGCGCCTTCAGTTCACCCTTCCCCGAGGGATGCGGCAGCGTCAGGCGGCGGGCATGGAGATGGAGTTTGCGCGCGTCGGCGATGGTCGACAGAAGCGCCTCCTCGCCGCCGTACTTGCGGTCGCCGAGGATCGGGCAACCGATGGCAGTGCAATGGACGCGGAGCTGATGGGTGCGGCCGGTGCGCGGCCACAGGGCCAGCAGCGCAGCGCGGCGGCTCGCGCTGTCGACCACGCGGAAATGGGTCAGCGCCTTCTGGCCGTTCTCCTCGTCGACCTGCATCAGCTCGCGATCGAAGGCGCCGGGCCGCTTGGCCAGCGGCAGGTTGATCGCCCCCTCTTTCTTGGCCGGCACGCCGACCACGATCGCCCAGTAGAGCTTCTCGGTCTCGCGATCGCGGAACGACGCGGTCAGCCGCTTGGCCGCCTGTCCGGTCCGCGCGATCAGCAGCAGACCGCTCGTATCCTTGTCGAGCCGGTGCACCAGCTTCGGCCGCTGCTCGGACCCGAAGCGCAGCCCGTCCAGCATGCCGTCGATGTGCTTTTCGGTACCGCTGCCACCCTGCACGGCAAGGCCCGGCGGCTTGTTCAGAACGATCACATGGTCGTCGCGGTGGATGACCATCTTCTGGATTTCGGCCGCATCCCGATCCGAGATCGTGGGGCCCGCCGAAGCAGAAGCAGCCCGAGGCTTGGGGGCCGGAGAATTCGACACGCCGGGCGGCAGGCGGATCGACTGACCGGGCTCGACCCGGTCCTTGCCCTCGGCCCGCTTGCCGTCGATCCGGACCTGGCCGGTCCGCAGCAGCTTCTGCAGAGCGCCGTGACTTAGCTCTGGGAAGTGGCGCTGGAACCAGCGGTCGAGGCGCATGTCGGCCTCGTCATCGGTTACGGCACGGTTCTGGACCTGACGGGTACCACCCGTGGCGGGGCTCTCGCTCATGGCGCACAACCTACGGGACAAGCTACACAGGGTCCATGGAATCGGTGTCATTCGACACGCTGACGTTCGACCATCCGACGGCCTCGCGGCCGGCGCGAATTTCCGCGACCCTGCATATTCCCGAGGGCCGGCCGGCGCGGGTCGCCTGCATGGTCATCCTCACCAGCAGCGCCGGTGTCCAGCGCCATCGCGAGCATTACTATGCCGACCTTCTCAACGAGGCCGGCGCGGCCGCGCTGATCGTCGACAGTTTCAGGGGCCGCGGCGTGCGGCGCACAGTGGCCGACCAGAGCCTGGTTTCGGCCGCCCAGATGGAAGGCGACGCTTTCGCGGCCCTCGCCCTCCTCCGCGGCGATCCCCGGATCGATCCGGCCAGGATCGGCATCATGGGCGTCTCCAAGGGCGGTGTGGCGACCCTGAACGCCGCCATCGCGGTCCGGCAGCGCTGGCGTGGCGGCTTCCCGCACCTGTTCGACCTGCATGTCGCGCTCTGCCCCGGCGCGACGGCGCAGCATCGCGATCCGACCACCCACGGACGGCCGATGTATTTCATGCTGGCCGCCAAGGACGACTACACGCCGGCCGAGTTGGCCATCGAGTATGCCGAACGCATGCGGGCCGCCGGCAACCGCCGGATCAAGGTCAAGATCTACGGCAGCGCCCATCATGGCTGGGAGTCGGTCGGGCCGGTTTTCGATATCCGGGATGCCGAGAACTGGGCGTGCTGCCGCAACCTGATCGAGGATGACGGCCGCCATTTCGTGCCAGGCCTCGGCCGGGCGCTCGATGAGCCCGACTTCCAGGCCTGGGCCCGCGCCCATTGCGTCACCCGGGGCGCCCGGGCGGGCGGCGGCACGGTCGAGCTGAAAACCCGCGCCAGTGCCGATTTGTTGACCTTCCTGGCGGCTCACGGTTTCGTCGGCTGATGGACGAATCGGCCGGTTCCGGCTATACCTCCGGTGTGATCCGCTTCAATTTTTTCGCCGCTTTCCTGGCGTTCGCGCTCTCGTTTTCGGGAGTTTCGTCCTCTTACGCCTCGGGCGTTCTGTGGACTGGGTCGGGCGCTGCTACGGCACGTGCCGAGGCCCTGCTGAAGGCATTGCGCGCCGCCGGCGACCATGGCCTCGATCCCAAATGGTACGGCATTGGCGACGTCGAGAAGGCGTTGGTCCCCGGCACCGATCCTGCTGCCACCGAAGCCCTGCTGTCTGCAGCGTTCGTGGCCTATGCCAGCGATGTCTCGACCGGGCGCGTCCGCGCCAACCGGGTCGACAAGGAAATCGACATCATCCAGCGCACGGCCGACAAGGCAGCCCTCCTGCAGGCTGCGGCCGATGCGCCCGATTTCGCCATGTATCTGGCATCCCTGCCGCCCAAGGGTGACTACCCGGCGCTGCAGAAGGCCCTGGCCACATGGCGCGAGAAGCGCGGCAAGGTCCCCTACACGCCGATGGTCGACGGCACGGCGCTGAAGCCCAACATGGTCGATAGCCGTGTGCCGATCCTGCGCAAGCGTCTCGCCGAACTCGATTTCACCGTGCCGCCGGCCGGTGCCGTCGCCGACCTCTACGACGAGCCGCTGGTCGCCGTCGTGAAGGCCTACCAGGAGATGAAGGGACTGACCGTCGACGGCGTCATCGGCGCCAAGACCGTCCGCTCTCTCAACACTACGATCGACGAGCGCATCGACCAGATCGTCGCCAACCTCGAGCGTCGCCGCTGGCTACCGGAGGATCTCGGCAGTCGCTTCGTCTTCGTGAACACCGGCGACTACTCGATGAGGTTCGTCAACGAGGGCAAGGTCGCCTTCCAGAGCCAGGTCATCGTCGGCACGCCGAAGGACCCGACGCCCGAGATCCAGTCGACCATGCGCGGCTTCCAGACCAACCCCTACTGGACGGTGCCGCCGTCGATTGCCGGCGAGGAGTATCTGCCGATCCTGCGGCGCGATCCCAATGCCCTGTCTGGCAATGGCTTCAAGATATTCGCGAGCTGGAGCAACGACGACGAGATCGACCCCAACACGATCGATTGGAGTTCGATCCATCCCAAGGCCTTCCCGTATCGCATCCGGCAGGATTCGGGCGCGTCGAACGCGCTGGGCTATATCTTCTTCCCGTTCAACAACAAGTACGGGATCTACATGCACGACACGGCGAGCCGCTGGCTGTTCACCGAGGGCAGCCGCAACTTCAGCCATGGCTGCATCCGCCTGCAGAACCCGCTCGACTTCGTCGACAAGGTCTTCAGCGGCAAGAACGGCTTCAGCAAGGAGCGCGTCCAGCAGGTCATCGCCGCCGGCCAGCAGGCCCACTACACCTTCCCCGAGCCGATCACGCTCTACGTGACCTACCGCACGGTCAGCGCCAATGCCGATGGCGTGCCGACCTTCCGCGACGACGTCTATGGCCGCGACCGCCGCGTCGTGCGGGCGATGGCCAAGCCCTGAGGTCAACCGCCGTCGTCAGCGCCTCTCAACAAGGGCCTCACCCTGAGAAGCGAACGGAGTGAGCGTCTCGAAGGGTGGGCACGAGCACGGCGTTTGTAGCCCATCCTTCGAGACGGTCGCTGCGCGACCTCCTCAGGATGAGGTTGTTAATTTGAGACGAAGAGAGACTCGAGCAAGACATGAGCGCCACCGGAGTGGCGCGCTCCATTGAGTCAGCTCAACGCTTCTTCTCTCTAAGCTTCTTCCAGTAGTCGAGGCGCTTCACGATCTCGCGCTCGAAGCCGCGTTCGACCGGCTGGTAGAACTCCTCGCGCGCCATTTCGTCGGGGAAGTAGTTCTGGCCGGAGAAGCCGTCGGCAGCGTTGTGGTCGTACTCGTAGCCCTTGCCGTAGCCGATATCCTTCATGAGCTTCGTCGGCGCGTTCAGGATGTGCATCGGCGGGGTCAGGGAACCGTGGGTCTTTGCGGCGCGCTTGGCCGCACTGAAGGCCATGTAGCCTGCATTCGATTTGGGCGCCGTGCCGAGATAGATCACCGCCTGCGCGATCGCGAGTTCGCCTTCGGGTGAGCCCAGGCGATCGTAGGTTTCCCACGCCGCCAGCGTCTGGGTGAGCGCCTGCGGGTCGGCCATGCCGATATCCTCGACGGCGAAGCGCACGAGGCGGCGGGCGATATATTTCGGGTCCTCGCCGCCGTCGAGCATCCGCGCGAACCAGTAGAGGGCGGCATCGACATCCGACCCGCGCAGCGACTTGTGCAGTGCGCTGATCAGGTTGTAGTGCGCCTCCTGCGTCTTGTCGTAGAGCGGCGCCCGCTTCTGCAGCAGTGTCGCCAGCCGCGACGGCGGCACCGGTTCCTTGTCCTTGAGCTGCGACAGCTGCTCGGCCAGCCCGATCATGTATCGGCCGTCCCCATCGGCCATCGCGAACAGCGCCTGGCGGCCGGTCTCGTCGAGCGGCAGCTTGCGCCCGAGTGCCTCTTCCGCCCGTGCGAGCACGGCCGACAGCGCATTGTCATCGAGCCGGCGCAGCACCAGCACCTGGCAGCGCGACAGGAGCGCGGCGTTCAGCTCGAAGGACGGATTCTCGGTGGTGGCGCCGATCAGCGTCACCGTGCCGTCCTCGACATAGGGCAGGAAGCCGTCCTGCTGGGCGCGATTGAAGCGATGGATCTCGTCGACGAACAGCAGCGTGCCCTTGCCGTCCTTGCGGCGCTGGCGGGCTGCCTCGAAGATCCGTCGCAGGTCCGCGACGCCGGAAAAGACCGCGGACAGCGGCTCGAAATGCAGGTCCACGGCCTCGGCGAGCAGGCGGGCGATCGTGGTCTTTCCGCAGCCCGGCGGTCCCCAAAGGATCAGCGAGCCGAGCTTGCGGGCGTCCAGCATCCGGCCCAGCGGCCCCTCGGGCCCGAGCAGGTGATCCTGACCGAGGATTTCGCCCAAGGTCTTCGGGCGCAGGCGTTCGGCCAGCGGGGTCGGGGCGAGCGAGGTGAAGAGTTCAGCTGGCACGACGACCCGGATTATCCTACGGGCTCAGCGGAACTGAACGGGAAAGATCACGCCGTCGCGGCCGACGCTGATGCTGTTGATACCGCTGGCTACGCGCTTCTTGAGATCGGCGACGGACTTCACGTCCTGGCCGTTGACCGCCAGGATCATGTCGCCGGGGCGCACGAAGCGGCCGGCATAGGCGCCGGGCTTCACGTCGACGATGACGATGCCCGGCCGCCACTCGGCCAGCCCCATCTCCTCCGCGACTGCCGGCGACATGTTGACGACCGAGGCACCCGACAGCGGCTGACGGCCATCGAGCTGCGAGAGGTCGCGCGGCGGATCCTCCGGCGGAGCCGCGAGCTTCAGCTGGACGATCTGCTCCTTGCCGCCGCGCATGATCTTGACCGGCACGGTGGTGTCGACGTTCAGCGTCGAGAGCCGGAAGCGCAGTGCCGCCTCGTCGTCGATCGCCTGCTCGCGGATGCCGACGATGACGTCGTTTCGCTTCAGGCCAGCGGTCGCGCCCGGCCCGTTGGCGAAGACCTCCTTGACCACGAGCCCCGCCGGCCGCGACAGGCCGAAGCCCGCCGCGAGATCGGGCGTCACGCGCTGCATGCTGACGCCGAGCCACGGCCGCACGATGCGCCCGCCCTGTGTGCCCGTCGCAATCATCCGCTCGACGATATTGGAAGGTGTCGCAAAACCAATGCCGACCGAGCCGCCGGATTGCGAGTAGATCGCCGTGTTGATGCCGATCAGACGCCCATCGAGCGCCACCAGCGCGCCGCCGGAATTGCCCGGATTGATCGCCGCGTCGGTCTGAAGGAAGAAGTTGGAATCGTTGATGCCGCCGGCGCTGCGCGCCACGGCCGAGACGATGCCGCTGGTGACGGTCTGGTTCAGGCCGAACGGATTGCCAATGGCCAGGACGACGTCTCCGACCTCGATCGAGTCGGAATCACGCAGCTCGAGGAACGGAAACTTCTCCTCCGCCCCCTCGATGCGCAGCAACGCCAGGTCGTAGCGTTCGTCCTGGGTGATGAGCTTGGCCTCGAACTCGCGGCGGTCGGCCAGCACGACCCGGATCTCGTCGGCCCCCTTGACGACATGCGCGTTGGTGACGATCAGCCCGTCGGGCCTGACCAGCACGCCGGAACCCAGGGAATTCTGCACCCGGTCGCCGCCCTGCTGGGGCATGCCGGGAAAGGGAAACGGCAGGCGGCGCTGAACGCGGGCGGTGGTGGTCGTGTAGATGTTGACCACGGCCGGCGAGACCTTCTTGACCAGCGGGGCATAGGAATAGGCGAGTTCCGTCCGCGAACTGGGCAATCCCTGAGCATGGGCAGCCGGTGGCAAGACGGTCGCCGCACCGCATCCCATGAGAACCGCCGCCAGAATTACCCGCCGAATCATCCGCACATCTCCCTGCTCGGCCCGGATTTGCGACCTCCCTTATGGCAAATCAAGGGCTGATTGGCGCTGGCATATCGATTGCAGGGGGTTCCCACAATGCGCCAGCCATTGGCGCGAGGGGAAACCGGAGCGCTTCATGAAACTGACCCGTCGTACCATCCTGGCCGGATCGGCCGCCGCCCTCGGCTCGTCGCTCGCCGCGCCCGCCGTCAAGGCGAGCCCCGGCTGGCCCACCAAGCAGCCGATCAAGCTGATCGCCACCTTCCCGCCCGGCGGCACCGCCGACACGATTTCGCGTATCCTGGCGCCCAAGCTCTCGGCCGCGCTCGGCACCCAGGTGGTAGTCGAGAACCGGCCCGGCGCCGGCGGCACGATCGGCTCGGATCTCGCGGCCAAGGCCGCCCCGGACGGCTACACGCTGGTGATTTCCCATGCCTCGCCGCTGGGCATTGCGCCCGGCATCTATCCCAAGCTGCCGTACAACGTGATTACCGATTTCACCCATGTGACGCTGATCGGTCACACACCCAACGTCCTGATCGTGCCGGGCGATTCGCCCTACAAGACGCTGGCCGACTACATCGCCGCCGCCAAGGCCAAGCCCGACGAGATCGCCTTCGGCAGCTCCGGCATCGGTTCCAATACCCACCTGATGGGCGAACTGCTGGGCAGCCTGGCAGGAATCAAGCTGAAGCATGTGCCGTATCGCGGCTCCGCGCCCTCGCTGCAGGACATGCTGGCCGGCGCCATCCCGTCGATGTTCGACCCGATCACGACCAACGTGCCGCACATCAATTCGGGCAAGGTCCGCCTGCTGGCGGTCAGCTCGGACAAGCGCCTCGACATGTACCCGAACGCGCCGACTTTCGCCGAGCAGGGCTTCCCCAAGCTCACCACCTCGACCTGGGTCGGCGTCTCGGGACCCAAGGGCATGTCGCCGGACGTCGTGGCGCGGCTCTATGACGAACTGCAGAAAGCCTACAAGGCGCCAGAAGTCGTGGAACGCTTCAAGGACGTGGTCCTGCTTCCGGGCGACAAGCCGATGACCCCGGCCGAATACACGGCGTTCGTCGGCGAGTTCGCCACGCTCTGGGCCGGCGTCAGCAAGTCGGCGGGCATCGAGCTCGAACTGGGCTGATCAGCCGGGGAGCAAGCCTCGGGTTCGCGCGAAGAGACGCGTGAGCCCGAGCAGGGCGTCGATGTTCGGCGTCGGAACGCCGGTCCGCCGTCCAAGTTCGTGCACGGCCGTCACGATGGCGTCGAGTTCGATCGGTTTGCCGCGCTCGACATCGACCAGCATGGACGTCTTGAAGGCGCCCAGCTCTCGCGTGATCGCGTGGCGTGCTTCCGGATCCTGGTCGATGACGCAGCCGATCCGGGCGCCAATGGCGGCGGCTTCCCGCATGGCGGCGGAACAGAAGGCGCGTACCAGCGGATCGTCGAGCATGCGATCGCCCGTGGCACCGGTGATCGCCGACACCGGGTTCATCGTCATGTTGCCCCAGAGCTTGTACCAGATGTCGTGACGGATCGCGTCCGACGAGGTGACGTCGAAGCCCGCCCTCGCCAGCAACTCATGCAGGGTCTCAAGGCGCGCCGAGGTAGAGCCGTCCGGCTCACCCACGATCAGGCCCATCCCGTTGCGATGCTGGACGAGGCCGGGTTCCGTGGTCGCGGCGCTGAGATGCACGACGCAGCCGATCACGTGGCGCAGCGGAATCGCGCGGGCGATGGCCCCGCCGGGATCGACGCTCTGCAGCGGCTGCTCGCCCACGGCCGGAAGCCCCTGCGAGAACCACCACGGCACGCCGTTCATGGCGGGCAGCACGATCGTGTCCGGTTTCAGCAACGCGCCGATCTGCGCCGCGATCGGCGCCATGGAAGGCGCCTTCACCGCGACGACCACGAGATCCTGCGGACCGAGTTCGCGCGCATCCGACGATGCATGCGCCTTGCCGGTGATGAGCCCATCGCCCTGCTTGAGCCGCCAGCCCTCCGCGTTCAGCGCCGCGAGCGTCTCGCCGCGCGCCAGGGCACTCACCTGACAATCGGTACTCGCCGCGAGCCGCGCTCCGATCAGACCGCCGATCGCGCCGGCGCCAACGATGCAAACCTTCATTGGGCTAACCGCAACGCGAGTAGCCGCAATTCAGACAGACGTCGCAGCCTTCCTGATGGCTGAGCGCCGCCGCGCCGCAGTTGGGACACTGACCCATCGTCTTGGCCGAGCTGGCCGAGACCGGCGGCTCGCGCAGGCCCTCGCCACCGTTGGCGGCGGCGCGCATGCGCTCCTCGGCGGCATCGATCAGGCGCGGCGACTCCGACGGCGCCAGGAAGCCGATCTCGACCAGATGGCGCTCGATAACGCCACCGATCGCGGCCAGCAGCGAGGGCACGTAGCGACCTTCCATCCACTGCCCGCCGCGCGGATCGAACACCGCTTTCAGCTCCTCGACGATGAACGAGATGTCGCCGCCACGGCGGAATACCGCCGAGATCATGCGCGTCAGCGCCACCGTCCAGGCGTAGTGCTCCATGTTCTTGGAATTGATGAAGATCTCGAACGGTCGCCGCCGTCCATCCTGCATCAGGTCGTTGATGGTGATGTAGATGGCATGGTCGCTGCCCGGCCATTTGATCTTGTAGGTCCGGCCCGGCAGGTCCTGCGGCCGGTCGAGCGGCTGGGCGATGTAGACGACGCCACTTTCGTCGGTGGCCGGCACCAGCGCACGCGGCTGTGCTTCCACCGGCGCGGTCTGGGCCGGCTTCACTTCGAGTACTGCGCCCGTCACGTCGTTGGGCCGGTAGGTCGTGCAGCCCTTGCAGCCCTGCGCATAGGCCTCCTCGTAGACACCCTTGAAGGCCTCGAAGGCGATGTCGCGCGGCAGGTTGATGGTCTTCGAGATCGAGCTGTCGACATAGTCCTGTGCCGCCGCCTGCATCGCGAGATGGTCGGCGGGCGTCAGCGTCTGGGCGTCGACGAAGACGTCCGACGGCGGCGCCTCGTTGCCCCTGGCGTCGCGCCAGGCGCGGAAGGCATAGTCGTCGACGCTCTCCTCGCGCTTCGTGCCGTCGGGCTGCAGCACATGACGCACGTAGCTGAAGGCGAAGACCGGCTCGATGCCGGACGAGACATTGTCGGCCAGCAAGGAAATCGTGCCGGTGGGCGCGATCGAGTTCAGCAGCGCGTTGCGGATGCCGTAGCGGCCGATCGCCGACCGCGCCTCCTCGGGCAGCGCCTTGATCGTCTCTCCCGCGAGATACTTCCCGCGATCGTAAAGTGGGAAGCTGCCCTTTTCGGCGGCGATGTCCGCCGACGCCAGGTAGGAAAGGCGCTGCACGGCCCCCAGCCATTCGCGCGTCAGACGCACCGCTTCGGGCGAACCATATCGCACGCCGCAGAAAATCAGCGCATCGGCGAGGCCCGTCACGCCGAGGCCGATGCGGCGCTTGGCCTTGGCCTCCTTTTCCTGCTGCGGCAGCGGGAAGCGCGACACGTCGATCACATTGTCGAGCATGCGCACCGCGAGCGGCACCAGCCGCTCCAGCGCCTCCATGTCCAGCTCGGCCTGCGGCGTGAACGGCGCCTTCACCAGCGTGGCGAGGTTGATCGACCCCAGCAGGCAGGCGCCGTACGGGGGCAAGGGCTGTTCGCCGCAAGGATTCGTAGCCTGGATGCTCTCGCAGTAACGCAGGTTGTTCCGCCGGTTCACGCGATCGATGAAGATGACGCCGGGCTCGGCGACATCGTAGGTCGCGCGCATGATGCGCTCCCACAGCGCCGTGGCCTTCACTGTCCTGAACGTCCTGCCGCCGAACACCAGCGGCCAGTCGGCGTCGTTCTCGACCGCTTTCATGAAGTCGTCGGTGACCAGCACCGAGACGTTGAACATGCGCAGGCGCTTGGGATCGCGCTTGGCGTCGATGAAGGCCTCGATGTCGGGATGGTCGCAGCGCAGGGTCGCCATCATGGCGCCGCGACGGGAGCCCGCGCTCATGATCGTTCGGCACATCGCGTCCCAGACGTCCATGAAGGACAAGGGACCGGACGCGTCCGCGCCCACCCCTATCACCGGCGCACCCTGCGGCCGCAGGCTGGAGAAATCGTGCCCGATGCCGCCGCCCTGCTGCATCGTGAGGGCCGCCTCGCGCAGGCTCTCGAAGATGCCCGACATGTCGTCGGGGATCGTACCCATCACGAAGCAGTTGAAGAGGGTGACGCTGCGGCCCGTGCCGGCGCCCGCGATCACCCGGCCGGCCGGAAGGAACTTGAAGCCCGACAGTGCCTCGTGGAAGCGCCCGGCCCAAAGCTCGGGATCGCGCTCCGGCGCCGCCAGCGCCCGCGCCACCCGCCACCAGGTCGCTTCGAGGTCCGCGTCATTCTTGAAGCGGTATTTCATGTCCCAGATGCGCTGGGAGACCGGAGCCCAATCCATCGGGAAAAGTTAGGCCCAAGGCCGGACGATATCAACAGATTGTTCTATTTTTGTTCGCCTTCACGGGCTGCAGCAACGAGCCGGTTCGTGGCGCCTTCGATCCGCTCGCGCAGGGTGGTCATGAAGACGTCCCGGCTGAGGCCCGGCGGGATGGCCGGCAGGATTTCGACATCGATCACGCCGGGCCGCTTGATGAACTTGCGCCGTCCCCAGAACAGGCCGGAATTGAGCGCGACCGGCACGACCGGCACGCCGAGTTGCCGATAGAGCGCCGCCGTGCCCACCTGGTAGGGCCGCTCGTCGCCCACCGCCACGCGCGTGCCTTCCGGGAAGATCAGGATCGACCGGCCCTCGGCCAGCGTCGCCCTCGCCTGTTTCACCAGCCCGCGCAGCGCCTTTGAGCCGTCGCCGCGTTCGACGGCGATGTTGCCTACCCGCGCCATCGCCCAGCCGACGACGGGGATCAGCACCAGTTCGCGCTTCATCACCGTCGCCGCGCCGGGAAACAGGCGGGAGAAAGCCAGCGTCTCCCACGACGACTGGTGCTTGCAGGCGAAGATGACCGGACCGGCCGGCATGTTCTCCAGCCCGCCTACGCGATGCGCCAACCGGCAGGTGATCCGCAGCCACCACAGGCAGAAGTCGATCCAGAAGAGCGACCAGGCGACCACGAATCGCCGTGGCATCAGCAGGATCGGCGAGCCGACGATGGCGATGATCGTCGTCCCGGCATACCAGCCGACGTTGAAGAAGAACGAGCGCAGCCCGAGGCCAATCATTTCAATTGTATGCGTGAACGACGTGTTGCTTGTATGCCAAGTTTTAGTGGCCTAGTGTCCGCTCGCAAAGCACATCTGGTGGGGTATACCCCGCTCATCATGCAAGTAACCTGTTCAAACTGCGGCACCCGTTATGCCGTCGATCCGGCGGCGATCGGTCCGTCCGGCCGGACCGTCCAGTGCGTCCGGTGCAATCATCGCTGGTTCCAGGAGCCGGCCGCGCCGATGCCAGCAGCAGCGCCCGCCGACAGCGAAGCATCGGCTGCCGCCGTTCCGGACTTCGTCATCCGTCCCTCCACGCCCGGCGCCGGCCTGCCGGCGCTGACGACACCGCCTCCGAGAAAAAGCAACTGGGGCACGTGGATCGCCTTCGTGATCGTATTTTCCGTGCTGTTCGGCGGTGCGGGCTACGCATATCGGGCCGAGATCAAGGCCCGCCTGCCCGAATCGTGGCGCACCCTGCTTCATCCGAAGGGCGCTGCCGCGGCGCCGGCGCGACCGCAAGTCGGCATCGACATGGCCGCCACGAAGATCGACCTGATCGACGGGCGCTACGTCGTCCAGGGCGAACTGGTGAACACCGGTACGGCGCCCGGCTCGACCAGCCGGTTGAAGCTGGTCTTCCGGGCGGGCAACGAGATCCTGGCCGAGCGCGTGATGCCGCTGATCGAGGGACCGATCCCACCGGGCGCCCGCATGAGCTTCAAGCTGCCCCTGGACGAGCCCCCTGCCGGGGCAACCAACATCATACCGACCGTTGACTGATGCCCGATCGCACTCCCCCCGACCGCCCCATCGTCTCCATTCGCTTCTCCGCCGCCGAGATCGCCTCGCGCGTCGAGGAGATGGCCACCGACCTTGCCGGCAAGCTTGAACCGGACACTCTGGTCGTGTCCGTCCTGAAGGGCAGCTTCGTCTTCGCGGCCGACCTGATCCGGGCGCTGAGCCGCGCCGGGGCCGACTGGTCGATGGATTTCCTCACGCTCTCCAGCTACGGCAGCGGGACCGAGACGAGCGGCAACGTCCGCATCGTGCGTGACATCGTCGACGACGTGCGCGGACGCGACGTGCTGCTGGTCGACGACATTCTGGAATCCGGCCTGACGCTCAGTTTCGCCAAGAAGCTGCTGGAAGAACGCGGTGCGCGGCGCGTGTCGATCTGCACCCTGCTCGACAAGCCGGCCAAGCGTCGAACCGCACTGGCCGCCGACTTCGTGGGCTTCGAGGCCGGCGACGAATTTCTCGTAGGCTACGGCCTCGACTGGGCCCACCGCTTCCGCGGACTGCCCTACATTGGGGTGGTCGAGAAGACGGCCGGGTAAATCGGCCCCACGCGGACGAACCAATGTCCGTCGTCCTGCGCGCGACTCCGCTCGGGCTGATTTTTTACATCGAATCCAGAGAAGATCAGTACGTCTTCAGCAGACGGTCGATGTAGTCGAGTTCTTCCTTCGGGCGCAGCTGGTCGCCGGCGCGGCGGCGCAGTTCGTCGAGGATCTCGCGGCTGCGCTGACGGTCGAGTTCCAGCGGCACCTTGTCGGCGCCGGAGTCGATCGCGTCGCCGTAGTTGCCATCGGAACGGCCCAGCGGATCGCGATCCTCGCTACGGCGCTCCCGCTCTTCGATCTCGGCGATGTCCTGGTTGTTACCGGGGCCGCGCTGCTGGCGCATCTGCTCGGCCATGTCGCCCATGCCCTGCTGCAGATTGTCGAGCGCCCGGCGCTGGGCCCGAGAGGCCTCGCGCGAATCGCCACGGCGCAGGGCATCCTCGGCCTCGCGCATCGAACGCTCGGCACGACCCAGCGATTCGGGCATCTGCAGGCCGTTCTCGTCGAGCTTCTTCATGAAGTCGCCGAGCCGACCGCGCAGGCCTTCCTGCTGGCCGCGCTGCTGTTCGCCCCACTGGCCCTGCCCCTGGCCTTGTCCCTGACCGGGCTGCTGGCCCTGACCCTGCTGGCCTTGTTGCCCTTGCTGGCCGCGTTGACCCTGCTGGCCTTGCTGTCCCTGCTGACCGCGCTGGCCCTGTTGTCCCTGCTGTCGCCCTTCCCGCTCGGACTCGCCCAGCAGCTGGTTCTGCCGGCGAGACAGCTGGTCGAGCTGGTTCATCATCTCGCGACCCTGCTGGTTGCCCTGGCCCTGCTGGCCCTTCTGCCCCTGCTGCTGGCGCTGCTGGCCGTTGGGGTTCGCCATCATCGGGGTGGCGTTCTCCATCATCTTGCGCAGCTCCTCGAGCATGCGCTTGGCCTCTTCGCGCTGGCCGTTCTTGGCCATCTCGCGAATCTTGTCGAGCATCTTCTGCAGGTCGTCGCCGGTGATGGTGTTGTTGGGATCCATCTTCTCCGCCTGCTCTTCCATGCGGCGGCGCTCGTCGGGATCCTTCATCTTCTCCGCCAGCTCGCGCTGCCAACGCGCCATGGCGTCGTAGAGCTGCTGGATCAGTTTCTCGATCTCCTCGTCGCCGGCCTGGCGCTGCATGGCGTCACGCAGTTCCTGACGCGCCTGCTCGACGGCGCGCTCGGCATCCGACGTCGAGCCGCTCTCCAGGCGCATCGCCAGGTCCCACAGCAGCTTCTGCGTGTCGACGATCGTCTCCTTGTCGTCCTTCTGGGCCAGCCGCACCGAGCCGATGCGCAGGCCGAGCTGGACGACCGGATCCTCGCGGTAGCTCTTGGGATTCGCATGGACCAGGCGCATGCCATCGGCGACGTCGATGCGATAGCCCTTGGGATCGCGCGTCAGCGCCTTGCGCAGGACGATGAGCGCCCGCGCGGTCGGGTCGTTGAACACCCGCTCCGGCAACAGGAACGTCTCGACCGAGCTGCGGCCCTTCTGGCCGAGCGCATCGGTGGCGAACAGCATCACCGTGACCTTGAGGCCGGCCCACGGATGGCTGGTGAGGTCGCGCACGAAGGTGTCGGCGATCTTCTTGGAGTTGCCCGCGACCGGCAGGTCGACGCGCAGCACCTCCGGCTCCTCGTCGCTGCTGAGCGCGTCGTCGCCCAGCACGCTGCCGTGAAGGCGCATCTGGAGCTGGACGCCGGTCACGCCGAAATCGTCGCCGCCGATGTACTCGATCTTGGTCGACCACTTGTCCACGCCGATCGGACGGGCGAAGTCGACGGTCGGGGCGAGGTCGGGGATGACGTGAAGCTTCCAGCGCGCCTGCTCGTCGCCGCGCGCCTGCAGGGTGATCTGCTTGCCCTCGGTAATGGTCTCCTCGACCTGGTACTTGCCCTTGCTGACCGTCGAGAATTCGGTGGTCTTGCCGTCGATCGACAGAACCGGCGGCTTGCGGCCGCGCGTGTCGTCAACGAAGCCAGCGATCTTGCTGCCGACAGGAATGCGCAGCACCTTGTCGTGCTCGGCCATGTCCAGATAGACCGGCGGCTTGCCGGTATAGGCCGGCGGGGCGATCCACAGGTTGGCAACGACCGGCGGCGGCGGCGGGAACGCCGGCGTCACGGCGGCGGCCATGCGGTCACTGCGCCAGCCGCCCGCGGCGGCAATGGCGACGACCAGCGCCAGCAGCGGCACGAAGCGCAGCGCCCACTTGTCGAGGCTGGCGAGGCCCGGATGGGCGGCCTTGTTGCTCAGGCTGGCGAGGCGCTCGGCCTCGCGGCGGCGATGGGCTTCCCAGAGGGCCACGGCCATCGGATCGGTGTTGCCGGCAGCAAGATTGTCCTGCACGGCGGCCAGCGGCCGGTGCGGGATCTCACTGTCGCGTTCAAGGCGACGGGTCGCCTCTTTCCGCGCGGGCCATGAGAAATCACGCAGCTGCCACCAGGCAAGACCGGCGAAGGCCAGCGCCAAGGCGCCCAGAATACCCGTATGGGCCCAAGGGTCGAGGCCGGCGAACAGGTCGAGATGGGCGGCCGCGACGAACAGGGCGACGCAGGAGAGCAGCGGCACGACGCGCGGCCACAGGCCTTCCCAAGCCAAAGCCGCCCACGCCAAACCAATCTTGCGTCCCAGCCCTGGGGCCTGGATCGTCGGGGTGGTCTGGCTGGCGTCCATCGACGTCCTTTCGTTAGGCCTTTGTCGGCTCCATCCAGGGCGGGAGCCGCTCTGCGGAGATCATGTCCTCAACGGTGGGCCTCGGTCGCGTAACCGCAAACCTCGTGCCATCCACCATCACCTCGGGCGCCAGCGGCCGGCTGTTGTAGCTCGACGCCATCACCGCCCCATAAGCGCCCGCCGAGCGTATCATGACGAGGTCTCCGGCAACCAGCGGCGGCAGATCACGATTCTGCGCGAGGAAGTCGCCGGACTCGCAGATGGGACCGACAATGTCGCAACGGATCGTGGCGGCATCGGGGCGTGGCTGCCGGACCGGCAGGATATCGTGCCACGCCTCGTAGAGGGTCGGCCGGATCAGGTCGTTCATCGCCGCATCCACGATGACGAAAGTCTTGGCGGAGCCGGGCTTCACGAGGATCACCTCGCCCACCAGCACGCCTGCCTCGCCCACCAGCCGGCGGCCCGGCTCGAAGGACAGTTCGCAGCCCAGGCCTTCGGTCTCGCGCGCCACGACCGCCATGAAGTCGGCGATCGAGGGCGGCTTCTCGTCGGCGTAAACAATCCCCAGGCCGCCGCCGATGTCGAAGCGGTCGATCGAATGGCCATCCTGGCGGAGCTGCCCGATCAGCTCTCGGACCCGCACGATCGCATCGCGATAGGGCGTGAGCGAGGTGAGCTGCGAGCCGATGTGCATCGCCACACCGACGACGTTCAGGTTCGGCAGCCGACCGGCCAGCCCGAAGGCCTCGCGCGCCAGGTCGATGTCGATGCCGAACTTGTTCTCCTTGCGGCCGGTCGTGATCTTGGCGTGCGTCTTGGCGTCGACGTCCGGGTTCACGCGGATCGTGATGTCGGCCTTGAGGCCGAGCTGTCCCGCCACGGCGTTCAACGTCTCGAGCTCGGCCGAGCTTTCGACGTTGATCTGGCCGATGCCGGCTTCGAGCGCGGCCATCAATTCCGACGCCTTCTTGCCGACGCCGGAATAAATGATGCGCCTGGCCGGGATGCCAGCCGCCAGAGCCCGCTTCATCTCGCCCACCGACACGATATCGGCGCCCGCCCCCATCTCGCCGAACAGGCGGATGACGGCCTGGCTGCTGTTGGCCTTCATCGCGTAGGCGACGCTGGCGTTCATGCCCTTGATGCCGTCGGCGAACTCCTTCCAGCCGGCGCGCAGCGCGGCGGCCGAATAGCAGTAGAACGGCGTGCCGACCTGCGCGGCGATGGCGGCCAGCGTAACGCCCTCGGCGTACATCTCGCCGTCCTTGTAGCTGAAGAAGCTCATCGTCAGCGGCCCCCGGTCTTGTCGAGGAAGCGGCGACGCGCGTCGGCGACGGCGCGCACGACGTTCGCCGGCGCGGTGCCGCCCAGGCTCTTGCGGGCGTTGACCGAAGCCTCGACCGTCAGCACGCGATAGACGCTGCGGTCGATCTTCGGTTCGACCGCCTGCATCTCCTCAAGCGACAGCTTGTCGAGGTCGATGCCCTTGTCGGCGGCGATCCCGACCAGGCGGCCGGTCACGTGATGGGCCTGGCGGAACGGCAGGCCGACCTTGCGGACCAGCCAGTCGGCGAGATCGGTCGCCACGGAGTAGTCGGCCGAGGCGACCGCGCGCATGCGCTCAGGGTTCGCCTTGAGGTCGCGGATCATGCCGGTCATCGCCGCGATGCCCAGCTCCAGCGAGTCGGCGGCGTCGAACAGCGGCTCCTTGTCCTCCTGCATGTCCTTGCCGTAGGTCAGCGGCAGGCCCTTCAGGATGGTGCAGAGCGCCACGAAGGCACCGACGATGCGGCCGACCTTGGCGCGTGTCAGCTCGGCGGCATCCGGGTTGCGCTTCTGCGGCATGATCGAGCTGCCGGTCGTGAAGGCATCCGACAGCGAGATGAAGCGGAACGGCGCGGAGCACCAGATCACGATCTCCTCGGAGAGGCGCGACAGGTGGACGGCGGTCGTCGAGGCCGCGGAGATGAATTCGATCACGTAGTCGCGGTCGGACACGGCATCGAGCGAGTTGGCCATCGGGCGCTCGAAGCCCAGCGCCTTCGCGGTCTTGCGCGGATCGATCGGATGCGGCGAGCCGGCCAGCGCCGCGGCCCCGAGAGGCGATTCGTTGAGGCGCGCCCGGCAGTCGGCGAAGCGGCTGCGGTCGCGGCCGAACATCTCGACATAGGCCATCAGGTGATGGCCGAAGGTGATCGGCTGGGCGGTCTGCAGATGGGTGAAGCCCGGCATGATCGTCGAGGAATACTGGTCGGCGCGGTCGATCAGCGCGGCCTGCAGGTCGCGCAACATCAGCTCGACCTTGTCGATCGTGTCGCGCACCCACAGGCGCACGTCGAGCGCGATCTGGTCGTTGCGCGAGCGCGCCGTGTGCAGGCGGCCGCCGGCTGGGCCGATGATGTCGGTCAGCCGCTGCTCGACGTTGAAATGGATGTCCTCGAGCTTGGTCGAGAACTTGAACTTGCCGCTCTCGATCTCGGCCTTGACCTGGGCGAGGCCACGCTTGATGGCGCGGCCGTCCTTGGCCGTCAGGATGCCCTGGGCCACCAGCATGTCACAGTGCGCGACGGAGCCTGCGATATCCTGCGCGTAGAGCCGGCGGTCGAAACCGATGGAGGCGTTGATCTTCTCCATGATTTCCGCAGGGCCGAGCTTGTAGCGGCCGCCCCACATCGTGTTGGAGCGACGATTGGCTGCTCGCGCAGTCGTGTTCTTCCGTGCCATGAATTAAAGCCACTGATCCTTTAGGAACGCGGCTTATGGCACATCCTGTCCCTAATTTCCTCCCCGGCCGACGCTACATTCTTTGCGGCACCCTGGCGGCCCTCGTGCTCCCGGCCACCGCCACGCCGAGCGTGGCCGGCGTGAAACCCGACATGGCCAAGGGCGCCATGGAGCGCTTCAAGCTCGCCAGGACGCCCAAGCCCCTGCCCGACCTCGAAATCCAGGATGCCGACGACAAGCCGCTGAAGCTCGGCGACCTCAAGGGCAAGGTCGTGCTGCTGAACTTCTGGGCCACATGGTGTGCGCCCTGCGTGAAGGAAATGCCGAGCCTCGACCGCCTGCAGGCAGCCTTCCCGAAGGACAAGTTCCTGATCGTTCCGCTGTCGATCGACGGGCCGACCAAGCCCAAGGTCGCCCCCTTCTACAAGGACCAGAAGCTCGCGAACCTCGGCATCTACTTCGACAAGGGTCGCAAGACGATGCAGGGACTCGACGTCACCCTGCTGCCGACCTCGATCCTGGTCGACGCCAAGGGCCGCGAGCTCGGCCGCATCGAGGGCGACGCCGACTGGGACATGCCGGAATCGATCGCCCTGATGAAAGCGGCGATGGGCAAGGACAAGGGTTGACGGGCGCGAAGTCACCCCGCGTTCGTGCATAATGCGGCCGACATGACGCCGCCTCCCGCGACCTCCGACGCCGTTGCCATCGAACTCAATGCGGTGCTCGTCGCCCTGACGGCAGACCAGCCGCAGGTCCTCACGCTGGACGACGGCGCGCTGCTGCCTTCGGGACCCTTCGCGACCGAACATCCCACCCTGCAGAGCGGCGTGCGGGCCTGGGTCGAGCGGCAGACAAATCATCCACTCGGCTATGTCGAGCAACTCTACACCTTCGCCGACCGCAACCGCCCGGCCTCGCACGGCCGGCAGCGCGTCGTGTCGATCAGCTATCTAGGTCTCACCCGCGAACGCCTGTCGGCCGGCGCGCGCGATCCGGAATGGCGAAGCTGGTATCGCTATTTTCCGTGGGAGGACTGGCGGACGGGTCCCTCGCCTCTGATCGCCCAATCGATCCTGCCGCACCTCGCGAAATGGGCGGCAGCTGACCGTGACCCGGCGAGCCGGCGCGAGCGGCAGCAACGGATCGAGATGACCTTCGGTGACGGGCTGGAGAACTGGAACGAGGACCTGGTCCTCCAGCGCTACGAGCTGCTCTACGAGGCGGGCCTCGTACCCGAGGCGAAGTCAGCCGGGGCCGATCCCGTGCCCGGCATGCCGATGCGCCACGACCATCGCCGGATCCTCGCCACCGGCATCGCGCGGCTCAGGGCCAAGATCAAATACCGGCCGGTCTTCTTCGAGCTGATGCCGCCCGAATTCACGCTGCTGCAGCTCCAGCGCGCAGTCGAAGCGCTGGCAGGCCGGCCGATGCACAAGCAGAACTTCCGCCGCCTCATCGACCAGCAGGGCCTGGTCGAGCCGACGGGTGCCAGCAGCTCTGAGGCACGAGGCCGGCCCGCGAAACTGTTCCGCTTCCGGCGCGAAGTCGTCCTAGAACGCGCCGTCGCCGGCACCAAACTCCCCCTCTCACGCCCCATCTGAAAACTTGACGCCATTAATGCTCATTTTTAGTATAAATATATAATGCTCTTGTTGAGCATAATGAGGTGTCTGATGTCGTTAGCCTTCTTGCCGGACCTGATGGCCCGTACCGCCCCGCTCTACGACCGCGTGAAATCGGTGATTCCGTCGATCGAATGGCCGGCCTTCGCCGGAGACATCGACGCCATCCTCGCGCTGAAGCGCGAACGGGATGCCGTTATCCTGGCGCACAACTACCAGACTCCCGAGATATTCCACTGCGTGGCCGACATCGTGGGCGACAGCCTGGCGCTGGCCCGCGAAGCCATGAAGGTCGATGCCGGTACGATCGTCCTGGCGGGCGTCCACTTCATGGCCGAGACGGCGAAGCTCCTGAACCCGGCCAAGCGCGTCCTGATCCCCGACCTCGGCGCCGGCTGCTCGCTCGCCGCATCGATCACCGCCGCCGATGTCCGGCTGCTGCGCCAGCGCTATCCCGGCGTTCCCATCGTCACCTATGTGAACACGTCGGCCGCCGTGAAGGCCGAGAGCGACATCTGCTGCACATCCGGCAACGCGAAGAAGATCGTCGAGAGCCTTGGCGTGCCGAAGGTCATCATGCTGCCCGACGAATATCTCGCTCAGAACATCGCGGCCGAGACCGGCGTCGAGATCGTCACCTGGGCCGGCCACTGCGAGGTCCACGAGCGCTTCACGGCACAGGATATCCGGCAGTTGCGCGCGGGCCATCCCGGCATCGTGGTGCTGGCCCATCCGGAATGCCCGCCCGAGGTCGTGGGCGAATCCGATTTCACGGGCTCGACGGCGGCGATGATCGACTATGTCGGCCTGAAGCGGCCGGCGCGCGTCGTCCTCGTGACCGAATGCTCGATGAGCGACAACGTCGCCGTCCAGCACCCCGGCACCGAGTTCATACGCCCGTGCAACCTCTGCCCGCACATGAAGCAGATCACCCTGCCGAAGATCCGCCATGCGCTGGAGACGATGCAACACGAAGTGACGATCGATCCCGCGGTGGCCGAGCCGGCCCGGCGCGCGGTCGAACGCATGCTGGAAGTCTGAGGCCCGCGATGACGATACCCCCTCTTCCCGATCTACTCATCGAACCGGTGGTCCGCGCAGCCCTCCTGGAGGATCTCGGCCGCGCCGGCGATCTCACCACCGACGCGATCGTGCCGGCGACCGCAAAGGCAAAGACCGCCCTGGTCGCACGCCAGCACGGCGTCGTGGCGGGACTTGCCGCAGCGGCGACGGCCTTCCGGCTGGTCGACCCGTCCATCGAGATGACGATCGAACGGCCGGACGGCACACGCCTCGTGCCCGGCGACCGCATCGCGACCATCACGGGTCCGGCGCGCGGGATGCTGACCGCCGAGCGGGTCGCGTTGAATTTCCTCGGCCATCTGAGCGGCGTCGCCAGTGGCGCGGCCACGCTTGTCGAGGCGGTGCGCGGCCACAAGGCGCGCATCTGCTGCACGCGCAAAACCATGCCGGGACTGCGCGCGCTGCAGAAATACGCCGTCCGCGTCGGTGGCGGCATGAACCACCGCTTCGGTCTCGACGATGGCGTTCTCATCAAGGACAACCACGTCGCCGTCGCGGGCGGCATCCGTCCGGCGATACTTGCGGCGCGCCGCGGCGTCGGCCACCTCGTGAAGATCGAGGTCGAGGTCGATACGCTGGATCAGCTCGAAGAGGCGCTGGCGACGGGTACCGACGCGGTCCTGCTCGACAACATGACGCCCGACCAGCTCGCCAGCGCGGTCCGCATGATCGACGGTCGCGCCATCGCCGAAGCCTCGGGCCGCATCACGCCGCAGACGGCGCCGGCGATCGCGGCCAGTGGCGTCGACCTCATCTCAGCGGGCTGGCTGACCCACAGCGCCAGCGTGCTCGACATCGGCCTCGACTGGCAGACCTAAAAATCCCCCACCCTGAGGAGCGCTCCGCAGGAGCGCGTCTCGAAGGGTGGGCATAAGCACCACGTCCGTTGCCCATCCTTCGAGACGGCCACTCCGTGGCCTCCTCAGGATGAGGTCGTGGCGTACTCACTCCTAGGTCAGTTGCTGACTTCGCAGTGCTTGCCCATTTCCTTGCACACGCGCAGCACGGCCTGAACGACCAGCGACGCGGTCGAGCCTTCGCCGGGCCCCGCATGGCCCGCGATCATGAGCTGGGAGACCTCGTCGTTGAACGGCACCACGTTCAGCGTCGCGGTCCGATCGCCCTCGGCGATCTGGATGCGGCGCTGCCCGGGATCCTGCATCAGGATGCGCACCGACGGGTTCTTTCGCGCGAGTTCCAGCGCCGTCGAGAAGATCTTGTCGGCGTGGGCGTCGAGCAACACGGTCGCGAAGTCATAGCCGGCACGGCCGTTCGGTTGGCCACCCTCGGTCATCTGATGGATGCGCCCCAGCGCCTTGCGCGCCACAAACACCCATTGCGCCTGGGCCGGTGCGAACGGCAGCAGCAGGCCGACGAGCACGGTGGCCGCGACGAGGGGTCTGAATATCTGGCGCATGCATCGTCTCCCTTCAGGGAGCCGCATACTAGGCGAGTGTCGCCAGCGATGAAGCCGAGAATGGCGCCAGTTCGGCGAAGCGGCCGGCGCGCACCTTGGCGGCCCATTGCGGATCGGCTAGCAGCGCGCGCCCGACCGCGACGAGGTCGAACTCGCCCTTTTCCAGCCGCGCTTCAAGTTCGCCCAGATCTCCGATCTCGGAATCCTCGCGCGTCCGGAAGGTCTGCACGAAGTCCGCACCCTTGAGGCCGACCGAACCCACGGTGATCGTGGGCATACCGGTAAGCTTCTTCGTCCAGCCCGCGAGGTTGAGCGTCGAGCCTTCGAACTCGGGCTCCCAGAAGCGGCGCGTCGAGCAATGGAAGATGTCGGTCCCGGCTTCCGTCAGCGGCTCGAGGAAACGCGCGAGTTCGTCAGGCGTCAGCGCGAGCCGCGCCGTGAAGTCCTGCTGCTTCCACTGCGAGAAGCGGAAGATGATCGGGTAGTCCGCACCGACCCGCGCGCGGATCGCCTTCACGATGTCGGCCGCGAAACGCGTGCGCTGCACGAAATCGCCGCCCCAGGCGTCGCTGCGCTTGTTCGCGCCGTCCCAGAAGAACTGGTCGATCAGGTAGCCGTGCGCACCGTGGATCTCGACCGCGTCGAACCCGATCTCCTGGGCGACGCCGGCGGCGCGGCCGAAGGCGTCGATCGTGTCGGCGATGTCGGCGTCGCTCATCGGCGGGCCGACCGGCTTGCCCGACGCGGCCAGACCCGACGGACCATCGGACGGCGCCTCGGGATTCCGGCCGGTGCCGGTCTTGCGCATCATGCCCTGGTGCCAGAGCTGCGGCGCGATCTTGCCGCCCGCGCCATGGACTTCGGCCACGACACGCCGCCAGCCTTCGAGGCTCGCGGGCGAATGGAAGTCGGGCACGTTGGTGTCGTTGGAGGCAGCCGGCCGGTCGACTGTCGTGCCTTCGGTGATGATGAGACCGACACCGCCCTCGGCGCGGCGTCGATAGTAGGCCGCCACGTCGGCGCCGGGGATGCTGTCGGGGCTCTTGGAGCGCGTCATCGGCGCCATCACCAGACGGTTGGAGAGCGACAGCGACCTCGACTCGAACGGACGAAACAGCGGGCTGGTCATGGAATTCTCGCTCATGGAAAGGTGATGTCGCCGTAGGGATAGAATTTCTTCAGATCGACGTGCCGGTACGGCAGGCCGTCGAGTCGCACCGTGCCGAGGAAGGGCTCGACCGGCTCGACAAGCAGGATCGTCCTTGCAAAGCTGCTGTCGTCGAAGCCGCGGCGGAAATGGACGCGCGACTTGATGGCGATTGCCTTGAACTGCGCGAGATCGAAGGCCGGGCCCGCGAGCTGGGACGGTTCGACGATCTGCGTGAGATAGCGACTGATCAGCACGACGTTGCCGCGGCCGAACGCGACGCTTACCCACAGGGTGCCATGGGCTTCGTGCGCACCAACGACCTTGCCGGTGACGCGCACCGGCTGGCCGGCCGATTCGTCGGCGAGGCCGCCGATCTCCCTGTCGAACGCGTCGCCCACCTTCACGCCCCCGGCCTCAAGCGCATCGATAGCCCTGGCATCGGCGATTGTCGCGATCAGCACATCCGACAGGTCCTGCTCGATCACTTCCTTCAGGATCCAGGTCGCGTAGCCCGAGCGGTCGCTGTGATCGGCCAGCACGACCGGCGTCTCGCCGCGCGCCATGGCGTCCTTGGCCAGCCTGACGCCCTCGGGGATCGGATGGACCCTCGCGGTCTTGAGCAGATCGTCGCGGCGGCGCCACGCCCAGGACGACATGTCGTCGGCGACCTTCCGGGCCAGCGCTGCATTGCCATTGGTCATGACCTGGAAGGTCATGCCGACGTCGGGCACGTCGGCGAAGGGAAAGCCGAAGAACACGTTCACGAACACGTCGGGCTCGCGCGCTTCCCAGACGAGCGCGCGCTGCACCAGGTCCATCCACGGCGAGGCGCCCGTCCACTGCAGCACGGTCGGCGTGATGATCGGCACCTTAACCGTGACGGTCTCGGGCCGGTAGTCGCCACGGATCGCGCGCACCAGCATGCGCGCCGCGCGTTCGCCCTGCAGGTGGCTGTCGTAGTGCGGGAAATACTTCACCGTGAAGGCCATGTCGGCCTGGGCTAGGAACTCCGCATCCTCGTTGCCGTGCGGGTCGAAGGTGCCGACGATGAAGGCCTTGCGGCCGACGATCTCGCGGACCCGCCGCGCGATGTCGGCCTCGGGCCGCGCCACGCCGCGCACGCCCATCGCGCCATGCAGGCTGAGATAGACGCCGTCGAATGGTCCCTGCGCCTTCAGGCCGGCAATCATGCGGCCGAGGAAGGTCTCGTAGGCCTCTTCCGTGATCCAGCCCGAGCCGGTGCCGGTCTTCGGCCAGAGCGGCGATTCGATGCCGACCAGTTCGACGCCGTCATACTCGCGCGCCACCTTCACGAACCCGCCCATGTAGGACCTGGGATCGTGCGCCAGCAGCGCTTCGCCGCTGGCGGGAGAGCCGGGATAGGTGAAATCCGCGAGCGTGGTGTCGTTCGGAAGGAACGTCACCGTCTCATGGGCGAACTGCAGGACGGCGATACGCATCCCGCCGTGCGCCTCCCTAGCGCGTCGGAACCGGGCGTTCGCCGGAATAGTCGTAGAAGCCGCGCTTGACCTTGCGACCGACCCAGCCGGCCTCGACGTACTTCACGAGCAGCGGGCACGGACGATACTTCGAATCGGCCAGGCCCTCGTGCAGCACCTGCATCACCGACAGGCAGGTATCGAGGCCGATGAAGTCGGCCAGCTCGAGCGGGCCCATCGGATGGTTGGCGCCCAGCTTCATGCCGGTGTCGATCGCCTCGACGTTGCCGACGCCCTCGTACAGCGCATAGACCGCCTCGTTGATCATCGGCAGCAAGATGCGGTTCACGATGAAGGCCGGGAAGTCCTCGGCATTGACCGGCTTCTTGTCGAGCCTGACCACGACCTCGCGCACCGTGCGGAAGGTCTCTTCTTCCGTCGCAATGCCGCGGATCAGCTCGACCAGGCCCATCAGCGGGACCGGGTTCATGAAGTGCATGCCCATGAACTTGCCGGGCCGGTCGGTGACCGCCGCGAGCCTCGTCACCGAGATCGACGAGGTATTGGTCGCCAGCAGAACGTTGGCCGGCAGGCCCTCGCAGACCTTCTTGAAGATCTCGCGCTTCACCGCCTCGTTCTCGGTCGCCGCCTCGACGATCAGGTCGCAATCGGCGAGCGGCTTGTAATCGGTCGCGGTTGAAATGCGTCCCAGTGCCGAGTCCTTGTCCTCGGGACGGATCATGCCACGGCCGATCTGCCGGTCCATGTTCCGTCCGATGGCGTCGATACCCTTGTCGAGATGCGGCTGGTCGACATCCACGAGACGGATGTCGTAGCCCTTCAACGCGCAGACATGGGCGATGCCGCTGCCCATCTGGCCGGCACCGATGACGCCGATGCGCTTGATCATGATGGGTGTCCTCGGGTTTGCTTACTTTTTCTCGACTGCGGCAGTCAGCTCGGGGACGATCTGGAACAGGTCGCCCACGATGCCGTAATCGGCAACCTGGAAGATCGGTGCTTCCTCGTCCTTGTTGATCGCCACGATGGTCTTGCTGTCCTTCATGCCGGCGAGATGCTGGATCGCGCCGGAGATGCCGATGGCGATGTAGAGGTCGGGTGCCACGACCTTGCCGGTCTGGCCGACCTGGTAGTCGTTCGGCACGTAACCCGCATCGACCGCGGCGCGGCTGGCGCCGAGACCGGCGCCGAGCTTGTCGGCCAGCGTCTCGAGCATCTTGAAGTTGTCGCCGCTCTGCAGGCCACGGCCGCCGCTGACGACGATCTTCGCGCTGGTCAGTTCGGGGCGCTCGCTCTTGGAGAGCTCGGCGCCGACGAAAGACGAAAGGCCCGCGGTGCCCGTGCCGGCGATCTGCTCGATCGCGGCCGAACCACCGCCTGCCGCCGCCTTGAAGTTGGTCGGGCGGACGGTGACGATCTTGATCTTGTCGCCGCTCTGCACGGTCGCCATGGCGTTGCCGGCGTAGATCGGGCGGACGAACGTGTCGGGCGAGACGACCTTGATGGCCTCGGAGACCTGCGCGACGTCGAGCAGCGCGGCGACGCGCGGCGCGACGTTCTTGCCAACCGAGTCGGCCGCCATCACGACGTGGCTGTAGCCCGGCGCGAGCTTGACGACGAGCGGAGCGATGTCCTCGGCCAGCCAGTTGGCGTAGGCCGCATCCTCGGCCTGCAGCACTTTGGCCACGCCCTGGATCGCGGCCGCCGACGCGGCGGCCTCCGCGGCGTTGCTGCCGGCCACCAGCACATGGACCTCGGGGTCCATCTGGGCCGCGGCCGCTACGGCGTTGGCGACATTGGCGCGGACGGTCTTGCCGTCATGCGCGGCGACGACGAGGACGGCCATGTCAGATCACTCCCGCTTCGTTGCGCAGCTTCTCGACCAGCTCCGCGACGGTCTTCACCTTGATGCCGGCCTTGCGCTTCGGCGGCTCTTCCACCTTCAGCGTCTTGAGGCGCGGCGCGACGTCGACGCCCAGCGCGTCCGGCGCCAGGATCTCGATCGGCTTCTTCTTCGCCTTCATGATGTTTGGCAGCGAAGCGTAGCGCGGCTCGTTCAGGCGCAGGTCGGTGGTGATCACCGCCGGCATCTTGATCTTGATGTTCTCGAGACCGCCGTCGACCTCGCGCTTAACCTCGACCGAACCGTCGGCGACGTTGAGCTTGTTGGCGAAGGTGCCGACCGACCAGCCGAGCAGCGCGGCCAGCATCTGGCCGGTGGCGTTCGAGTCGTCGTCGATCGCCTGCTTGCCGACGATCACCAGGCCGGGCTGTTCCTTGTCGACCACGGCCTTGAGCAGTTTGGCGACGGCCAGCGGCTGCAGTTCGGCGTCGGTCTGAACGAGGACGCCGCGGTCGGCGCCCATGGCGAGCGCGGTGCGGATCGTCTCCTGACACTGGGCCGGGCCGGCAGAGAAAGCGATGACTTCGGTCGCAGCGCCCTTCTCTTTCATGCGAATCGCCTCTTCCACGGCGATTTCATCGAAGGGGTTCATGGACATCTTGACGTTAGCCGTCTCGACACCCGTGTTGTCGGCCTTGACGCGGATCTTGACGTTGTAGTCGATGACCCGCTTGACCGCGACCAGCACTTTCATCGCGTTGCGCCTATCGGTGAGTTGCGGCCGGACTGACCCGTCCGGCGAAGGGGATTTCGTGTAGGGGTGTTGAGCCGATCATGTCAAGGCTATGGCGCACTGCACAAAATCGCAGGGTGAAAGATTTTTCCTCTATCTTTCAACAGCTTGGGCTGATTAACGCGAACCGCCCGGCACCCAGAGCACATCTGCCGCGCCATTGTCGTTGAGCCGGCGGGCCAGGACGAACAGGTGATCGGACAGCCGATTGATGTACTTGATCGCCTCCGGATTGATCGTCTGCTCCGTCGCGAGATGGGTCATGCAGCGCTCGGCGCGGCGCGAAACGGTGCGCGCCAGATGCAACCAGGATGCGGCCTCGCTGCCGCCCGGCAGGATGAACGACTTCAGCGGTTGCAACTCGGCATTCATCGCGTCGATCTCGCGTTCGAGACGCTCGACCTGCGACGCCACCATGCGCAGCGCCGGCTCGTCGCGCTTCGTCTTGCCCTCGGGCGTGCACAGATCGGCGCCGAGATCGAACAGGTCGTTCTGGATCCGGCCCAGCATCGCATCGGCTTCGGCGAGACGCGGATCGCTGCTGCCAGCGCGCGCAATCGCGTTGCGCGCGAGACCGATCACCGAGTTGGCCTCGTCGGTCGTGCCATAGGCTTCGACGCGGATGTCGTGCTTGGGCACGCGCTCACCGCGGCCGAGCGACGTCTGCCCGGCGTCGCCGCCGCGCGTGTAGATGCGATTCAGCGTGACGGCCATCGCCTAGCTCCTGCTCGCGAAGTACCAGAGGAGGATCAGCACGACCGTGAGCAACTGCAGGCGCACGCGCCACCACATGAACTTGTTGCTGCGGCGACTGCCTTCGATGTTGGCGTCCTGGTTCCGGCTCATGTTGATGAGGCCGGCGAACAGCGTACCGAGCGTGGCGAACGCCGATAGCAGCACGAGGACGAAAAGGACGTTGGCGAGGGTCATGGGCTTTTATCCCGCATTGTGCCGGCCGGCGCCAGTACGGGCGCCGGCCCAGGGCCGCGCGTCGCGCGATGCATCGATGCCGGTGGCGAGACGGAAGATCGCCTCGGCGGTCTGCTCGGCCGACCAGAGGGCCGCGTGCACGGTCCCGTACTCGACAGGCTCGGTCGCCTCTCCCGCAAAGAAGACACGGTTGCCGAGCGGTCGCGCATGCGCGGTGCAGTCGTCGGGATCGCTGCCGACACCGGGATAGGAATAGCCGCCGCGCGACCAGGGATCGCTCAGCCAGCGCGGGAAGACCATCGCCTCGGGCTCGGGAATGTCGTCGCCGAACATCGCACGCAGCGACCTCATGGCGACGGCCGTCACCTCTGCGTCGCTGGCCTCGCGGTCGAGACGGATCGCCGTGTGGCCGTTACAGAAACTGAGAAGAATCGGCAGGCCGGTCTCCTGCAAGTGGCTGACGAAGGTGTTGAAGCCGCCGCGCTGCAGAGGGGAGTCGGGCAGCCGCCCGAACCATTTGGGCTGCTCGGGCCAGAAGCGCCGCGGAAAGCGGAGGTAGATCTTGCCCAGAGTGCCCGCGCCGTAGCCGATGCGGCCGATGGCGATGCGCTGCAGTTCCGGCGGCGCCGGATCCAGCACCGGCATGCCGGCGCGCAGCAGCCCGACCGGCACGGCGATCACCGCGCGATCGGCTTCGATGCGCTGGCCGTCCTGCAGGATCGCCGTCACACCATCGCCCCTCCAGACCACCCGCTGGACCGCGGTGCCGGAGCGGATGTCGAGGCCGGGCGCGACGTCGTCGATCAGTTGCTTGTAGCCGCCCCTGGGCTGCGCGTTGCGCTCGAGGCCTTCGGTCGGGAACCACTCCTCCGCGGCCACCGCGTCCCAGGGCGCGCTCTGCACGCCCTCGCTCATCTCCACGAACGTGGCCACGACCAGACGGTCGATTGCCGGCAGCCACGATGCGGTGAGCAACGGCTCGACGGCCTCCCGCACGGAGATCGAGCGAGGTCCGCGAACGCGCGTCATCGCCTTGCTCTTCCAGCCCGCCCATTCGATGGCGGCCTTGAAAGCCATCCGGCCCATGACCGCGCGGCGTCGCTGGCCTTCCCGCGTCGGCGAGGTCGCGCGCTTGTCGATCAGCAGACGTTCGCCCTGCGACTCGACCAGCTCGATGCCGAGTTTCCTGCACCACAGGGTGAGCGGATTGCCATCGACGCCATGCACCCAGGATCCGCCGAGATCGACCGGTGCGCCGACGCGATCGTCGGTCCAGGTCCGGCCGCCGATGCGGCCGCGGGCCTCGAGCACAGTCACGACGAATCCCGAATCGTGCAGCAGCCGTGCCGCGACCAGCCCGGCCATGCCGGCTCCCACCACGACGACGCGCTCGCCGTTGCCTCTCCCCATCGACCAGGAGCCGGTCCGGCTCATACCCGAGGCGCCCAGGCCAGCATCGGCAGCGAAGACATGGAATCGAAGGTACGGCCGCCCGCGGCGCGCAACGCGTCGGCATCTGTATGTGATGCCCCGACATAGGCCAGCGCACGCATGCCGGCGGAGCGCGCCGCCTGGATGCCGGGCAGCGAATCCTCGACCACCGTGCAATCGAAGGGCTGCTGGTCCATCTGAATGGCCGCGTGAAGGAACAGGTCGGGGAACGGCTTGCCGCGCGGCACCTGGCTCGAACTGAAGATGCGACCCTCGAAGCGAGACCAAAGGCCGGTGATGCCGAGCGTCACGCGCATCTTGTCGAGCCCGCCGGAACTGGCGACGCAGGTTGCGATGCCCGCCGCCTCGATCGCATCGATCGCCTCGACGACGCCGGGCACTGTCTGCAGAGGCGCGTCACGGAAGGCCTGCAACGTGTCGGCCTGCAGGCGGTCGACGAAATCGCCCGGCAGAGCGCGCCCCAGTTCGCCCTCGACGATCTCGACGCAGGATTTCATCGAGCGCCCCATCAGGCGGCGCATCGTCTCCTCGACCGTCCAGTCGAGTCCCTCACGTCCAAGCGCGCGGGCGAAGCAGGTGTTAGCGAGGGGTTCGCTGTCGACCAGCACCCCGTCGCAATCGAAAATGACCAGCACGCCTCAGGAGTATCAGTAAGGCTTGTCGCCTGCCACCGTGACCCGGTTGCCGCTGCGGGTGTGCGGCCAGTAGTCCCACATGGCGCGATGCTGGACGCAGCGATTGTCCCAGAAGGCGATGGAGTTCTCCTGCCAGCGGAAACGGCACTGGAAAAGCGGGTTTTCCATGTGCTCGTAGAGGTACCGCAGGATCGCATCGCTCTCGTCGCGCGGCAGGCCGACCAGCGAGCGGGTGAAGCCGCGATTGACGTAGAGCGCCTTCTTGCCGGTGACCGGATGCGTCCTCACGACCGGGTGCACGGCGCGCGGATACTCCGGCTTGTCGGCCACGTTGAAATTCTTGTAGAGGCCGCGATAGACCGACTCGCCGTCATGGACCGCCGTCAGTCCGTCGAGATAGGTCTTCATGCGGTCCGACAGCGCCTCGTAGGCGGCATACATGCTGGCAAACAGCGTGTCGCCGCCCTTGGGCGGGCACTTCTTGATGTAGAGGATGCTGCCCATCGGCGGCTCCAGATCGCAGCTCACGTCGGTGTGCCAGCCCTCGCCGTTGGCGCGCGGCGAGTCCTTGTCGGCATGAATGATCATCAGCTCGGGCTTGCCCGGTTCGCTGGGCGCCGCCGGATGGGTGTGCAGGTCGCCGAACAGGCGGCCGAAGGCCAGGTGCTGGTCCTGGCTGATGTGCTGTTCGCGGAAGAAGATCACGAGGTTCTCCGCCAGCGCGCGATGGATCTCGTCCTGCTGCCGGTTGGACAGCGGCTTGCTGAGATCGATCCCGCTGATCTCCGCGCCGAGGATCGGCGTCAGCTTGTCGAGGGTGATGGTCTCGTACGGCGCGCTCTCGTCAGCATTGTGCCGATAGCGCGGTCCGGCGTTGGCGTTCAGCGATCCAGCCATGTGTTTCTCCTACTCGACCTTGATGTTGGCGCGACGAATGATCTTGCCCCAGCGCTCCTTCTCAGCGCTGGTGAAGGCTGCGAACTCGGCCGGTCGCATGAGCTTCGGCGTTCCACCCAGCGCCGCCAGCCGCTCGATGACTTCCGGCATCTCGGACACGGTGTAGAGGTCGGCGTTGATCCGGTTGACGATCTCCGCCGGCGTTCCCCTGGGCGCATAGAACCCCGTCCAGGTCGTCAGCAGGACGTCGGGAAGGCCCGCTTCCGCTGCCGTCGGCATGGCGGGCACGGCCGCGTAGCGTTCGCTGTCGGTGACGAACAATCCCTTCAGCGCGCCGCGGTCCATCGCGATCTTGGCGTTGACCGTGTCGATCATCATGAAGGTGAGCAGCCCGCTCTGCACGTCGGGTATGGCCTGCGGGTTGCTCTTGTAGCCGACATAGACCGCGTCGACGCCCGCCGCCATCTTGTACAGTTCAGACGCTACGCGGGCGGGCAGCGCGCCGGCGCCGTAATTGTGCTTGCCGGGTTCGGCCTTCAGCTTCGCCGTCAGTTCGGCCGCCGTATTGATGGGACTGTTCCTGTCCACCAGCAACACGAAGGGCGAGGTACCCATGCGCGAGATCGGCGCGAAGTCGGCGATCGGATCGTAGGGCAGCTTGTCGTAGATCGCCGGGTTGACGACCTGGGTCATGGCCGAGGTGGCGAACAAGGTCAGGCCATCCGGCTTGGCGCGCGCGACCGATTCGGCCGCCGGAATGCCGTTGCCCCCGCCCTTGTTGTCGATCACCACGGGCTGACCCCAGAGTGCCGAGAGCCGTTCGGCATAGACGCGGGCACTGATATCGGTCGCCGCACCTGCGGGAAACGGCACCACCATCGTGACGCGGCCCGCCGGAAACTTCTGCGCTCGAACGATCGCCGGCGCCACGAATGCCGCCGTGCCCAGTCCGATTCCGAACCTTCGTCTGCCAAACATGTTTCCTCGATCTCTTCTTGGTTGAAGAGAGCGTAGCCGCTTTTGCACCGGGCCGCCGACCTTAAGTCGACAGAGTCCATATTACGGAATAGCGTCGAGGCCATGCCGATCGAGCCCATCCGCCGCAGTTTCTCGATCCTCGAAGCGCTGAGCCGGCGCCCGCACGGCACCATTGCCGTGCTGGCCGAGGAGACCGGCCTGCCAAGGCCGACCGTGGCGCGCCTGCTCAATACGCTGGTCGAGCTGGGATATGCCACCCAGGTCTCGCGCCTGATGGGCTATCGCCTCACCGACCGCGTGCTGGGCCTCGCGCAGGGCATTCGCTTCATCGATCACTTCGTCGATGTCGCCGCGCCGCACATGCACCGCTTCACGCAGGAGCACGGCTGGCCGCTCTATCTGGGCTCGATCAGTCATCGCGCGATCACCATCCGCTACTCGACCGCGGCGGAGAGCCCGCTGTCGTTCGAGCGCACGGCCCTGCAGCGTCGCAGCCCGATCCTGTCCGGCGCACTCGGCCGCGCCTGGCTCGCCTTCTCTACCGAAGAGGAACGCCGTGCCATCCTGCGCGACCTCGGCGTACGCTACGATGCCAAGCTCGCGGCCGCCTTCGCCCGTATCCGGCGCGACGGATACGCCTTCGCGGTCCTGCCACGACCGGGGCGGTTGCAAGGCATCGCCGTCGCGATCCGCAAGAACGATCGGGTGATGGGTTGTATCTCGATGCGCTTCGTTCGCTCCGCGATGAACGAAGCCGAAGCCGGTGCGCGATTCGGCGCACCGCTCAATGCGCTCGCACGCGCAATCGCCACGGACGCCACAAGCTAGTAGCTTGCAGCCAAACGAAGAGAGGAAACATGACGAGCTTCGACGCCATTGCCACGCAGACCGTCCGCAAGGCGGCCCATCTCGAGCCCGGCTTCGTACACAAGGCCGACATCGAGGCGGCGGCACGCAAGCTCGCGGCGCGCAAGAAGAAGCCGAACATCCTGATCTACCTGATGGACGATGTCGGCTGGGGCGATTTAGGCTGCTACGGCGGCGGCGTTGCGGTCGGTGCGCCGACTCCCAACTTCGACAAGATCGCGCGCGGCGGCCTGCAGCTCACGTCCTGCTATTCGGAACCCTCCTGCTCGCCCTCGCGCGCAACGCTCCACACTGGCCGCGTACCCAACCGCCACGGCCTGCATCGTCCGCCGATGTACGGCGAACCGGGCGGCCTGCAGGGCGAGATCACCCTCCCCATGCTGCTCGGCCAGGCCGGCTACACGACCCAGGCCGTCGGCAAGTGGCATCTCGGCGAGAATGTCGAAAGCCAGCCGCAGCACGTCGGCTACGATGATTTCTACGGCTTCCTTTCCGTGTCCGACATGTACACCGAATGGCGCGACCCGCATTTCTTCCCCGAGATCGTCTACTCGGCCGCGCGCACCGAGTGGATCAAGAACATGCCGTTCAACCGCTGCTTCGTGCACGCGAAGAAGGGCGAGGAACTGACCAACGTCGAGGAGGTCACGATTCCAGTCCTCTCGGAACTCGACGAGAAGTGGTGCAAGTATTCCGAGGCGTTCATCGAGAAGCAGGCCAAGTCGGACAAGCCCTGGCTTCTCTATCACTGCACGCGCGGCGCGCACTTCGACAATTATCCGAGCGAGAAGTTCCTCGGCAAATCGCCGGCAAAGCATCCCTACAAGGACACGCTGCTCGAGCTGGACGAGATCATGGGCCGCCTCGTCGAGGCGCTGCGCAAGTCGGGCCAGCTCGAGGACACGCTGATCTTCATCTCGTCCGACAACGGCCCGCACATGGAGACCTGGCCGGACGCCGCCTTCACGCCGTTCCGTTGCGCCAAGGGCTCGACCTGGGAAGGCGGCGTGCGCGTCCCCGGCCTGATGTACTGGCCGGGCACCATCGAGGCCGGCCGCCAGAGCGACGGGCTGTTCGACTTCAACGACATCGTGCCGACCGCACTCGGCCTCGCCGGCGCCTCGGACCTGCTGCCATCCGACCGCTACATCGACGGTGTCGACCAGAGCTCGTTCCTGCTGGCGCCCGACGGCCTCTCCAACCGCAAGTATCACTATTACTGGCTGAGCCAGACCTTCTCCGGCCTGCGCTGCGGCGAATACAAGATGGTCCTGTCGGCCACGAGCGACAACGCGACGGACGCGTTCGGCACCGGCGGCTTCACCGGCGTGCTGGAGCGTTACGCCTATCCGAAGCTGTTCAACCTCTATCTGGACCCGAAAGAGCAGCACAACTACCTGACGCGCAAGCTCGCCTACGTCGAGGCCTTCCAGCTCGGCATGCGCGGCCATCTCGGCACCTTCAAGAAGTTCCCGGCCAAGAAGGTCATGGGCATCAACGTGGCGGACAAGCGCGAATAGGAAGCAGGCCCGGACCCGGCCCGCTCCAGCGGGCCGTTACCAGGGGACCGGCTTGCCGAGGTGATCGAAGAAGCTGCCGCTACTGCCGGGACGCAGGCCGTCGATCGTGTCGAGCAGACGCTCTGCCGCCTGCTCGGCCGTCTGCACGTCGAGGCCCGCCTTGACGAACGGCGCCGAGAGAGATGTCGCCACCGTCCCGGGATGGAGCGCGACGCAGAGCGCGGCCGGCTGGCGCCGGCCAAGCTCGATGGAAGCCGTGCGGACGAACTGGTTCAGCGCCGCCTTCGAGGCGCGGTAGCTGTACCAGCCGCCCAGCCGGTTATCGCCGATGCTGCCGACCCTGGCCGACAATGTAGCGAACACCGAACGGCCCTGGCGCGGCAGCAGGGGCAGAAAGTGCTTCATCAACAGGGCCGGGCCGATGGCATTCACGGCGAACGCCCTGGCCATGTGCGCCGCGTCGAGGTCGCGCCAACTCTTCTCCGGTGACAGCCCATCGCCATGCAGGAGTCCGCTGGCATCGATGATCAGGCGCACGTCTGCCCCGAGTCCGGAGACATGGCGAGCGGCGCCGGCAATGCTGTCTTCGTCCGTCAGATCGAGCGGCGGTGAGCTGGCCCGTCCCAGACCCAGCACGGTGCGGAAACGGGACTGCGTGCAAAGGCGTCCGTACAACGCCCCGCCGATTCCACCCGACGAACCCACGACGATGGCGATGCCGCCGGCGGGGAGTGCATCGGACTCGTCGTTCATGGAGTGCGGGTTCATGTCCGGGATGTCGAGCGACCGTGGCCCGTCACCGCGTCCGATCTCTTTCCCGTCTCGGCGTGCCCAGCGCTCGCGAAGGCAGCGATAGCCTCGCCGGATCGCTTCGGCCCGGTTCCGCGATCTCGGCTGTAGGCTTCCACAACCTTGCGCCCCAGCGGGCTCAAGGGCGGCTTGAAGAAGAGCGTCATGCCCAAACGCTCCTCTACGAGATCGAGCATCCTCCGGGCATAGCCGCGCCGCCGGAAGGGCGGACCGACGAAGAGATATTCGATCTCCCCGGAAGCGTCGTACCGACAGTAGGCGATGGTCGTGTTCGCATCGGTGATCGTGATGATCCCGTCTGCGTGATGGGTTCGGGCCTGCATCTCAGGCCTCTCTGCGAACACTCGAACAAAGCTGCGACATCAGGCGACGACGATGCCACGGGTCGACATGTTCGCGGGTATGCCCCGCGCTACCCGCCCCAGACATCGTCATAGCGGGCGGTGCCGTCCTTCAGGGGGAAATGGCGGTAGGTGCGATAGGCGGAAGTCATTGAGGCCTGCCGGAAGACGAGCCCCGTGATGATCACGCCGGCCGCGACGAGGACATGGAACACGATCAGTTCGCCGTACCAGATCCATGCGCCCGCGCTGAAGCAGAAGATGTTGGTCCACATGACGCTGAGGAACAGCATGAGCTGGAATCGCTGGGCCGCCGGCAGCGTTCGAAGCGGGTTGACGCTGGAGTCCATGACGGCGCGATAAAGGGAACTCATTTTCTGATCCTTGTGTACATGTAAACCAGTACGCGTCGGGAGCAGCGACGGATCACGCATGCGACATGGCAGCCTCTGCCAGGGGCAGTACTTGCCGCCGCCCCCTCGCACGACCAACTGACGGACAACCGACCGCCGTGTCGGTCTGGAGCCCTCATGACACTGGCAAACTTCCTCTTCGTGCTCGTCCTCGTTTCCGCATTTGCAACTCTGGTAGTCCTGTTCGCCGGGGTGCTCTCGATGGGGCGCGACGAAGCCGACGCGACGGCCGGCGCAAGCCGCAGCAACCGCCTGATGGCGTGGCGCGTCCGGTTGCAGTTGATCACCGTCCTGCTGATACCGCTTTGGTATCTGGCCAGCCGCGCCTGAGCTGATGCTCAGGCTGCGCCCGCGGTTCGGTTAGCGTTCAAGTTCAGGTCGCGCCCCGGGTCAAACGTCCAGGCGCGGAGCGCGGGGGTGCCTAGTTGCGCCCCTCGATCAGGCCGCGACAGACGACCTGCGCCTGGATCTCGGCCGCGCCCTCGAAGATGTTGAGGATGCGCGCGTCGCACAGCACGCGACTGACGGGATACTCCATCGCATAGCCGTTGCCGCCGTGGATCTGCAGCGCGTTGTCGGCATTGCTCCAGGCGACGCGCGCCGCCAGCAGCTTGGCCATGCCCGCCTCGATGTCGCAGCGCCGGTCGGAATCCTTCTCGCGCGCGGCGAAATAGGTGAGCTGGCGGGCGATCATGGTCTCGACCGCCATCCACGCGATCTTCCCGGCGACGCGCGGGAACGCATAGAGCGGCTTGGCGAACTGGATGCGCTCCCTGGCATAGCGCAGGCCGAGTTCGAGCGCGTTCTGCGCCACGCCGACGGCGCGGGCCGCCGTCTGGATGCGGGCGCTCTCGAAGGTCGCCATGAGCTGCTTGAAGCCCTGCCCCTCCTTCTCGCCCAGCAGGTTGGCGGCCGGCACCTCGAATCCGTCGAAGCCGATCTCGTATTCCTTCATGCCGCGATAGCCCAGCACCTTGATCTCGCCGCCGCTCATGCCCTGTGCCGGGAACGGCTCGGCGTCGGTGCCGCGCGGCTTCTCGGCCAGGAACATCGACAGGCCTTGGTAGCCGGGTTTGGAGGCATCGCTGCGCGCCAGCAACGTCATGATGTCGGCGCGGGCGGCGTGGGTGATCCAGGTCTTGTTGCCGTTGATCCTGTAGGTATCCCCCTCGCGCACCGCGCGCGTGCGCAGGCTCGCAAGATCGGAACCGGTGTTGGGCTCGGTGAACACCGCCGTCGGCAGCAGCTCGCCCGACGCGATGCGCGACAGGTATTTCTTCTTCTGCGCCTCGGTGCCGCCGGACCGGATCAGTTCGGCGGCGATCTCCGAGCGCGTGCCCAGCGAGCCGACGCCGATATAGCCGCGCGACAGCTCCTCGGTGACGACGCACATCGCGAGCTTGCCCATGCCGAGCCCACCCCACTCCTCGGGCACGGTAAGGCCGAACACGCCGAGATCGGCCATCTGCTGCACCACCGGCAGCGGGATCAGCTCGTCGCGCAGATGCCATCCGTGGGCATGCGGCGCGACCTCGGTGTCGACGAAGCGCCGGAACTGGCGGCGCACTTCCTCCAGCGACTCGTCGCCCAGTTCGAGCGAGCCGAAACCGCCCGTTTCCAGACCGTCGGCGATCAGCTCGGCGATACGGCCGCGCACCGCCGGCGTGTTGGCGGCGATCAGCTTCGCGACGGCGGGGGTTTCCAGCACGGCTCCGTCAAGACCGAGATCGCCCGGCCGCACGATCTCCACCTGGCTGATCGCGATGCCGCCCTTGAGCTGCGCGAGATACTCGCCGAACGCCGACTGGAGAATGAGCTTCTCCAGTTCGCCGCCCGCCCCCGCTTCGGCCCAGCGCCGCATCTGGCGCAGCGCCGCCACATAGGTGGCAATCCAGGCATAACCGTGCGCGGCGAACTGCTCGCGCTCCAGCAGCTTCGGATCGACCTTGCCCTCGGGTGCCACGAGTGCGCGCACGGCTTCGCGCGCCGCGGTTTCATGGCGATCGGCCGCGCCCTCGGCTTCAGCGCACAGGGAAAGAAGGTCGTTCAGCAGCAAGGCTCATCTCCAGTCAGGAACTCCTCTCCGCCACGAAGTGGGAGAGAGGAAGGGGCCCATTGCGCAGCAATGGGAAGGTGAAGTGGTGGATCGTTCAGCAGCGGCGAGCAGGTGGGCACTCGAGGCCCCACCTCACCCTCCCCGCGCTCCGCGCGGGTCCCCTCCCTCTCCTCCCGTTTCGCGGGCGGAGAGGGCGCAATTGCGGGGGAGGAAGGTTCGTCAGTCGTCCAGCGCGTCCTCAAGGGTGCGCAGGCCTGGGCGCTTGGCGGAAACAAGCACGGCCATGTTTCCGGGCTTGTGCTGGTTCTTCCACATCTTGGTGTGGGCCTTGGGAATGTCGGCCCATTCGAAGACTTCGCTCATGCACGGATCGATGCGGCGTTCGATCACCAGCTGGTTGGCCTGGCTGGCTTGCAGCAGGTTGGCGAAGTGGCTCCCCTGGATACGCTTCTGGCGCATCCACACGAAGCGCGCGTCCATGGTCAGGTTGAAGCCCGTCGTCCCGGCGCAGAACACCACCATGCCGCCGCGCTTCACGATGAAGCAGGAGACCGGGAAGGTCTGCTCGCCGGGATGCTCGAACACGAAGTCGACGTCGTTGCCCTTGCCGGTGTGCTCCCAGATCGCCCCGCCGAACTTGCGGCACTTCTTCATGTATTCGGCGTAACCCGCCTGGTCGTCGACGTCGGGGAGCTGGCCCCAGCAGTCGAAATCGTTGCGGTTGATGACGCCGCGCGCGCCCAGCGACATCACGAAGTCCTTCTTCGACGGATCGGAGATCACGCCGATCGCGTTGGCGCCGGCCGTGGCGATGAGCTGGATCGCCATCGAGCCGAGGCCGCCCGCGGCACCCCACACCAGCACGTTGTGGCCGGGCCGCAGGATGTGCGGGCGATGGCCGAACAGCATGCGATAGGCCGTGGCGAGGGTAAGCGTGTAGGAGGCGCTCTCCTCCCAGCTGAGATGCTGCGGGCGCTTCATCAGCTGGCGCGCCTGCACCTTGCAGAACTGCGCGAACGAGCCGTCCGGCGTCTCGTAGCCCCAGATGCGCTGGCTGGTGGAGAACATCGGATCGCCGCCGTTGCACTCCTCGTCGTCGCCATCGTCCTGGTTACAGTGGATGACGACCTCGTCACCGACCTTCCAGCGCTTCACCTTGGCGCCGACCGCCCAGACGATGCCCGAGGCATCGGAGCCCGCGATGTGGAACGGCTGCTTGTGGACGTCGAACGGCGAGATCGGCAGGCCGAGACCCGCCCAGATGCCGTTGTAGTTCACGCCCGCCGCCATCACGAGAACGAGCACCTCGTCCTCACCGATCGCGTGCGTGGGCACCACTTCGAGCTGCATGGACTGCTCGGGCGGACCGTGGCGGTCGCGCCGGATGACCCAAGCGTACATGTTCTTCGGCACATGCCCGAGCGGCGGAATCTCACCAACCTCGTAGAGATCCTTCTTCGGCTGGTTGGCCGTGGGATGGGGGCGAGCCGCGAAAGCGACGACGGACATGGCAAATCCTCCTGCGTTGCAGCGAAACTATTGCTGCGAACGCGAGAGTGCAATGCACAAAATACGATTCGGAACGATTGGCACAGTGGAAAAACAACAAAATTACCCACGCCCTGCGGAAATCCCACATTGCCGACCCGCAAAAGTCGCGTCAGGGTTGCGAGGTAAACGAGCGTTTACCAAGCAGCTCGAGTTTAGGGAGAAGGCGCCATGAAGCTCATGTGGTTCCACCTGATGCCGTACACGGAGCTCCCGGACGACTTCAATCAGAAGCATCCGTCCGTCTGGGTCGACATCCATTCCTCGCTGTTCGATCCGAGGCGCGCTCACCACATGTACAACGATTTCATGGACGAGCTCGAATACGCCGCCGAGCTCGGTTACGACGCGGTCTGCGTGAACGAGCATCATTCCAACGGCTACGGCCTGATGCCCTCGCCCAACCTGATCGCCTCCTCGCTGGCCCGCCGCACGACCGACACGGCGCTCTGCGTCATGGGCAACTCGCTGGCGCTCTACAATCCGCCGACGCGCGTCGCCGAAGAGTTCGCGATGATCGACTGCATCTCGGGTGGCCGGCTGATCGCGGGCTTCCCGGTCGGCTCGCCGATGGACACCTGCTACGCCTACGGCCAGAACCCGAGCCTGCTGCGCGAGCGCTATCTCGAGGCGCACGATCTGGTGAAGCGCGCCTGGACCGAGAAGGACACCTTTGCCTTCAACGGCCGCTACAACCAGCAGCGCTACGTCAATATCTGGCCGCGTCCGATCCAGAACGATCCGCACCCGCCGATCTGGATTCCCGGCGGCGGCTCCGTCGAGACGTGGCGGTGGTGCGCGGAGATGGACTACGTTTACTGCTATCTCTCGTACTACGGCTACAAAGCCGGCCTCACGACGATGCAGGGCTTCTGGAACGAGATGGAGAAGCTCGGCAAGGACCGAAATCCCTACCGCGCGGGCTTCCTGCAGTTCGTCGGCGTGGCCGAGAGCCGCCAGCAGGCGCTCGACCTCTACACCGAGCCCGCCGAGTATTTCTACGGCCGCTGCCTGCACGTCGATGCGCGCTTCGCGACGCCGCCCGGCTACACCACGGAAGCCACCCAGCGCGCCGGCATCCAGAGCATGGTGAGCAAAGCGGCCAACACGGCGAGCTATTCCAGCAAGCTCAGCCTCAAGGCCACCAACATGAAGGACATCGTCGACGGCGGGTACGTCATCATCGGCTCGCCTGACGAGGTGGTGGAACAGATCCGCCACGTCGCCACCAGCCTGAACGTCGGCCATCTCATGCTGCTGCTGCAGTACGGCAACATGAGCAAGGACACGACCAAGTACAACACGCGCCTGTTCGCCGAGAAGGTGATGCCGAAGGTGAAGGACCTGTTCGGCGAGTGGGAGGACAAGTGGTGGCCCAAGCCGATGGAAAAGGGCCAGCGCGCCGCCGTCCCCGCCTTCCGTCCCCACGCCGCCGCCGCGGAGTAGCCTGGTGTCCCAACCTGCGACCACGACCGTCGAGGTCAACGGCCATCCCTGCCGGGTCTGGACCAAGGGCAAGGGCCCGAAGGTCGGCTTCCTCGCCGGTCTGGGCGGCTTGCCGCGATGGGTCCCCTTTCTCGACCGGCTGGCCGAAAGCCGGACGGTCGTCGCCCCGTCCCTGCCGGGCTATCCCGGCGCGACCGGCCACACCGAGCTGGACACGCATCTCGACTGGGTGCTGGCGGTGCGCCAGCTCCTGGACAAGGCGGGTCTCTCCGGTGCCGACCTCGCGGGGGCCTCGGTAGGCGGCGCCTTCGCGGCCGAAATGGCGGCGATCTTCCCCGGCAATGTCGGCAAGCTCGCGCTGATCGCCCCCTTCGGCCTGTTCGACGACAAGGAGCCCGCCGCCGATCCCTGGGCCCAACGCAAGGACGTTCTGCCCGGCCTGATGTGCGCCGAGGCCGCGACCTGGAACGACCTCGTTGCCGCGCCCGAAGGCGCCAATTCGGTGGAATGGCCGATCGAGATGACCCGTGCCTCGGAGGCCGCCGCCCGCGCCTTCTGGCCGCTCGGCAACACCAGGCTGGAGAAGCGGCTGGGCCTGATCGAGGCACCGACGCTGATCCTGTGGGGAGAACGGGACGCCATCCTGCCGCCGGGCTATGCCGGCACCTTCGCCAGGGCGATCAAGGGGCCGGCGCGGGTCGAGACAGTCGCCCAGGCAGGCCATCTGGCCTATCTCGACCAGCCCGACGCCGTCGCGAACGCCGTGCTGAAACATTTTGCCTGAGGGCCTCACGCCCTTGGTGGTTGCTTCGCCGGTTCGGATCGCTATTGTCCGGCGCGTTAGGGGTTTTGCGAGGTACACGGCAATGACGATCCGTTCGATGAAGATGACCGCTGGCGTTTCCCTGTTCGCGGCGGTCCTGGCGGTCGGCGTGAGCCTGCCGGAGCGGCAGGCGTCGGCCCAGGTGACGGCGGTGCCGCGCGAAGGCGTCGCCTTCAACGACGTGGTCACGCAGCGGGTCAAGATCGAGACGGCCGATCCGGAGAGCCGCACGGTCGCGTTCACGTCGCCGACCGGCCAGCTCGTGATCCTGCCGGTGGCCGACAGCGTCCGTAACCTGGACGCGATCGACGACGGCTCGATGGCGAACGTCACCTACTCCGAGGTGATCACCATGCTCAACCTGCGCCAGAAGGGCCCGGGCGCTCAGCTCGCCCGCAAGGAGCAGATGGGCCAGACAAACAAGACCGATGTCGAGGCCGGGCGCTTCACGCTCACGGTCGTCGCCGTCGACCTCGCCAAGAACACCGTCTCGGTGATCGACGGCCGCGGCGGCGCGGTCCGCACCTATGCCGCCAATTCGATCGCCAAGCAGGACATGCTGAAGAAGATCAAGGTCGGCGATGTGGTGATCGGCATGACCACGCCGCTCACGATCACGGCCATCTCGCCGGCGCGCTAGAGGCGATCACACCGAAATTGAAACGGCCGGCCTTCGCCGGCCGTTTTCTTTTGGGGCGTCAGCCGACGCTGACGTCTTCCCAGAAGCCGATCCAGCGATCGACCGGCTTCATCTTTGCCTGGGGCGCCTCATAGGACCAGGCCGCGCGGGGCTGTGGGCCTCGCCTTCGACGACGTCGTAGAACTGCACACCGTGCGGGCATTCCAGGTCGCGTCCCGTTTTCGGTGACGACTTCAGCAGGTCCATCCGGACGGCATCGCGGGGAAAATAGCGGTAGCCGTCCACCTCGAGCGTGTGATCGCTGTCTGCGATCACCTTGCCGCACCAGATTGCCTTCATGACGAGCCTCCTCGCGTCAGTATTGGTCGCGCCGACGTACCCATTCCATCGTGAACGAAAGTCCCGCCTCGTCGCGGCCCTTCGACGTCAGGTCGAGCAGATGATAGGCGCCATTCAGCATGTCGACGCCGCGCGCGTAGGTCGAGTAGGTGTGATAGATCGCGCCATCGTCGCCCCGCCGGAAAGCGCTGAAGCCCGGCATCTCGCCCGGTCCCACCGTCATCGTCCCGAAATTGTAGGCCAGTTCCGCCTCGCCGGGCCGCGAGCTCACCTTGTAGTCGAAGTTGAAGTCACTCCCGCCGGAGGACACCCAACGGAAGGTCCAGCCCATCCTCCTGCGATAAGCCTCAAGCGCGGCGAGCGGCGCTTGCGAGACGGCGACCAGTGCCGTGTCGCGGTGCGCGAGATGGACGTCGATGCCGTTGAAGTTGTCCGCCCAGAAGGAGCAGCTCTTGCAGGCCTCGGTCCAGTCGGGACCGAACATCAGGTGATAGACCAGGAGTTGGCTGTGGCCGCCGAACAGGTCGACGAGCGCAACGCGCCCCTCCGGTGCCTCGAAGGAATAGTCCTTCTCGACCCGTTCCCAGGGCAATTCGCGGCGCTGACGCGACAGCTCGTCCCGCAGGCGCGTGAACTCCTTCTCCCGGGCCAGGAATTCGCGGCTCGCCGCCAGCCAGGCCTCGTGGGAAACGACGGGGTGCATGGTCATGGAGTCCCCCGCAGGAGCGTCTCCAGCTTGCCGAACGAGCCGTCCCAACCGTCGCGATGGCACCGGAAGTCTTCCGTATCGGCAAAGGGACCATGGACGAGCGTGAGCTGGGTCCGATCGGCCAGGGCGCGCAGCTCGATGCGCACCGTCGTCTCATGGCCCCGCGCGCCCGAGAAATTGCCATCGGCGTGATGCGCCCAGGTGAAGACGAGCCGCTCCGGCGCAACGACGTCGAGATAGACACCCGATGACGAGAAGGTCCCGCCGGTGTTGCGGCCATCGATCCGCCAGGCACCGCCGCGCCGGACATCGATCTCACACAGCGTGATCTCCACCCCGGGGGGGCACATCCACCGGACGAACTGCTCCTGCCTGGTCCAGGCGTCGAACACGCGTTCACGCGACGCATCGAAGATGCGGCTGACGTGCAGCGTGTCGTTATCGATCCTTGCGTCGGGCATTCGGCTTTCCTTTCTTCGGCTTCGGTTCGGTATCCCTCAGGAAGGCATCGAGCCGGTCGAAGCTCGCCTCCCAGAACCTGCGGTAGTGCTCGATCCAGTCCGCCGCGGCGCGCAGCCCCTCCCCGCGCAGCTCGCAACGACGCCATTGCGCCTCGGTGTGACGTTCGATCAGCCCGGCATCGGTCAACACCTTGAGATGACGCGATACCGCCGGCAGCGACATCTCGAAGGGTTCGGCCAGCTCGCCGACCGTGGCGCCGCCATTGGCGAGCCGCGCCAGGATCGCACGCCGGGTCGGATCCGAGAGCGCGGAGAAGGTTCGGGAGAGCACATCCATATTTAACATATGTGTTAACTATGGATGGCCGTCAAGCGATTGCCGGTGGTGGCGTCGCCCTTTATGACAAGCGCCGCCTCTGGGGAGCGGGACAGGAATGGAATCGATCTATCGAGTCGTAGGTGCGATTGCCGAGACCAGTTCCTTTGCCGGTGGCCCATGGAATCCGAAACTTCAGCATGGCGCGGCGCCGTCGTCCTTGATCTGCTGGGCCATCGAACATCTACCCTCGCCCGTGCCGATGCGGGTCGCTCGCCTCACCGTGGATCTGATGCGGCCGGTGCCGGTGGCGCCACTCACCATCGAGACCGAGATCGTCCGCGAAGGCCGCAAGATCCAGCTCCTGTCCATAAAGCTGCTGGCCGACGGCGCCGAGGTCGTGCGGGCGAGCGCACTGCGTATCCGCACGGACCCGAAGGAGATGCCGGCCATCGCCAGCGGCCCGCCGGTCGAACTGCCGATGCCGGAGCATTGCGCCCCGCCAGACTTCTTCGCGACCCAGACGCCCTTCCTCAAGGGCATCGAGATGCGCACCGCCAAGGGCGGATTCCGCATCCCCGGTCCGGCAGCGGTCTGGTATCGCGCGACACGGCCGATCGTCGATGGCGCCGCGATCTCGCCGCTGATGCGGGCCGTCATCGCCGCCGACTTCTGCAATGGCACCTCGTCGGTGTTCGACATGAAAGACTGGACCTTCATCAACGCCGACCTCAGCGTCAGCCTGGGCCGCGAGCCGGTCGGCGAATGGGTCCTGCTCGACGCCGAGACCTGGGTCGGCCCCGACTCGGTCGGCATCGCCGCCGCACGGTTGGCCGACGCCAACGGCTATTTCGGTCGTGCCGTGCAGAGCGTCATCTTCGAGAAACGCTGAGGGAGGACACCATGTTGATCGTGCTTGCCGATGCGAGGTTCGATCCCGCCCAGGCGGACGACGTCGCAGCCATCGCGCGTCCGATGATCGAGGCTTCGCGCGCCGAAGCAGGATGCGCCGGCTACGACTATGCGTTCGACATGCTCGAGCCAGGCCTGATGCGCGTACGCGAATGGTGGAAAGACGAGCAGGCGCTGAAGGACCATTTCGCAACGCCGCACATGGCCGTCTTTCTCAAGGCGCTGCGCGGCCTGAAGCCGAAGTCCGTCACCATCAAGTGCCACGAGCTCGGCCCGGAGCGGCCGATGCCGAATCAGGTGTCATCCTGAGCGCAGCGAAGGATCTTTCGCTGCGCTCAGGATGACACTTAGCCCCTCTTCCAGGTCGTGCCCTTGGGCCCGTCCTCGAGGATCACACCCTTGGCTTTCAGGTCGTCGCGGATGCGGTCGGACTCCTTGAAGTCCTTGGCCTTGCGCGCCGCCTGACGCGCCGCGATGGCGGCCTCAATGTCGGCATCGGACGGACCGTCGGCCGCTGTTGCCGGAGTCCAGCGGAACCAGGCCTCGGGATCCTGCTGCAGCAGGCCAAGCGCCGCAGCGCCCGCCTTCAGCTCCGACGGATCGCGCAGCTGGTGCAAGGCAGCGATGGCGAGAGGCGTGTTGAGATCGTCCGACAGCGCCTCCTCGACCGAGGCCGGGATCGGCTTCCCCTCGAGCGCCTTGCCGCGCAGCAGCCCGTACCAGCGGTCGAGCGTGCCCTTGGCTTGCGCCAGGCCATCGTGCGTGAAGTCGAGCGGCTGACGGTACTGCGCCGACAAAAGCAGCAGGCGGATCACCTCGCCGGGATACTGGTCGAGCAGCTCGTGCACGGTGAAGAAGTTGCCGAGCGACTTGCTCATCTTCTCGCCGGAGATGTTCAGGAAGCCGTTGTGCATCCAGTACTTCGCCATGATGGCGTGACCGAAGGCGCTGCGGCTCTGCGCGATCTCGTTCTCGTGGTGCGGGAAGATGAGGTCGAGACCGCCAGCATGGATGTCGAACGTCTCGCCGAGCAGCGCGCCGCTCATGGCCGAGCACTCGATATGCCAGCCGGGACGGCCGCGGCCCCATGGGCTCGGCCAGCCGGCCTGCGCGTCGGTCGAGGGCTTCCACAGGACGAAGTCGGCGGCGTCCTTCTTGTAGGGCGCGACCTCGACCCGCGCGCCCGCGATCAGCTCGTCGTGCGAGCGGCGCGACAGGCGGCCGTAGTCTTCCATGCTGGGCACGTCGAACAGGACATGGCCTTCGGCTTCATAGGCATGGCCGCGCGCGACCAGCCGCTCGATCAGCGCGATCATCTCGCCGACATACTTCGTGGCGCGCGGCTCGACGTCCGGCGACAACGCGCCGAGCCTGCTCATGTCGCTCTGGTAGGCGGCGCCCGTGCGCTCGGTCAGCGCCTCGATCGACTCCTTGTTCTCGGCGGCACGCACCATGATCTTGTCGTCGATGTCCGTGATGTTGCGGACATAGGTGACGCGCGGATAGCGCCGCTTCAGCAGGCGGTAGAGCACGTCGAACACGACGACCGGCCGCGCATTGCCGATATGGACGTAGTCGTAGACCGTCGGGCCGCAGACATAGAGGCGGACATGCGACGGATCGAGCGCCACGAACGGCTCTTTTTCGCGCGACAGCGTGTTGTAAACGACGAGGGACATCGCCCCTTCTCCCAACTCAAATGCGAACGAAGGCTACCGGGGCCCGCTGGGCCTCAGACCTCGATACATCGCGCGGTGCACGCGCCGGGAAGAAAGAACTGCGACATCGGGCCAATCTATACGATGGGTTCCTGCTGCGCAATTCGGCGCCCACGGCAACGTTTTCCAGGTCACGGCGCAGCGGGCGGGACCATGGCGGCGACTTGTGGCGGCGGGTCGTTGGCGGGTCAAGCCGGCTCCGCTAGTCTCCCGGCCAACAAGAGGGGAAACGAACGACGATGCGCACCGAGGACATCGAGTACCGCGCCGACGGCGTCCGCATGATCGGCCAATATGTGGTCGACGACAGCAAGCCGGGCCGGCGTGGCGGCGTGCTGGTCTGCCACGAGGGGCCGGGCCTCACCGACCACACCAAGAAGATCGCGGCGCGCCTGGCGGGCCTCGGCTACGCCGCCTTCGCCATGGACTATCACGGCGACGGCAAGCCACTGGCCGATCTCAGCCAGACGATGGCGCGGCTGCAGCCCTGGATGACCGATCCGACGGGTATCCGTACCCGCGCGCTGGCGGCGCTCGACGTCCTCAAGAGCCAGAAGGAAGTCGATCCCGCTCGGCTCGCCGCCATCGGATACTGCTTCGGCGGCACGACCTCGCTGGAGATCGCGCGCAGCGGCGCCGATGTGAAGGCGGTCGTCGGTTTTCATTCCGGACTCGCGACGGCACGGCCGCAGGATGCGGTGAACATCAAGGCCAAGGTGCTGGTGTGCATCGGCGCCGACGATCCGATCATTCCGCCCGAGCAGCGCGCGGCCTTCGAGGCCGAAATGAAGAGCGCCGGCGTCGACTGGCGGTTGCAGCTCTATGGCGGCGCCGGTCACAGTTTCACCAACCCGGCGGCCGATTCGCGCGGCATGAAAGGCTTCTTCTACCATGAGGCCACCGACCGCAGGTCATGGAACGCCATGATCGAGCTGTTCAATGAGACGCTGAACTAGAAAACATCAGGGAGGAATCGAAATGAACCGTCGCCAACTGATCGTCGCCGGAGCTGCGGCCTTTGCCGCCCCGAGCGTCGCCCGTGCCCAGGGCAAGTTCCCCGAGAGGACGATCCGCTTCGTCATCCCCTTCGCGCCGGCCGGCCCGACCGACATCATCGGCCGCATGGCCGCCGAAAAGCTGACGGCCATCCTCGGCCAGCAGGTCATCGTCGATAACAAGGCAGGCGCCGCCGGCTCGATCGGCGCGGTGGACGTGAAGAACGCCCGGCCCGATGGCTACACGCTGCTGTGCGCCCCGTCCTCCACCCACGCCATCAATCCCACGGCCTTCGTGAAGCCGGCTTACGACGCCGTGAAGGACTTCACGCCAATCGCATCGATCTGCGTCAATCCGCTGGTCCTGGTGGCACGCATGGACATGCCCGACACGGTGATGGGCCTGGTCGAGCTGATGAAGGAGAATCCCGGCAAGTATTCCTACGGCTCATCCGGCGCGGGCTCGATCATCAACCTCGCCGGCGAGTACTTCAAACGTGAGGTCGGCGGCATCGAGGTCGAGCACATCCCCTACAAGGGGTCGGCGCCGGCGCTGCAGGACATGATGAGCGGCCAGACGGCCTGGATGTTCGAGACGTTCAGCACGACGCTTCAGCTTCACAAGGCCGGGAAGGTTCGCATCCTCGCCTATGCCTACTCCAGGCGGGCGCCGATCGCGCCCGAGATTCCGACCATGATCGAGGCCGGGGTCAAAGGCTACGAGGCCTATACGTTCAACCTGATCCTGGGGCCTGCGAACGTGCCACAGCCCGTGGTCGACGTGCTCGACCAGGCGGCGCGCCGGATGATGAAGGATCCGACGACCATCCAGTTCCTGGAAAACATTGCCGCCGTGCCGACGACGGAAACCACGCCTCAGCTCACGGCGAAGTTCATAAACGACGAGATCGCGAAATGGGCGCCCGTGATCCGGGCCGCCGGAATCAGGATCGAGTAGCGGCGCTCCTCAACGATACCCAGCCGGCGGCGGCACGTTCGCCGGCGCCGGGGCGATCGGCGCCTGCTGCGGCATCTGCGACGGCGTCGGTAGGTTCATGCTGTTCGGGCCGGTCGTGGCGGCGTCACTCGAAGCAACGCGGCCCGGTGCATTGGAGCCGGTATTGCTGATGTAGAAGCCCGCGACCGCATTCGAGTTGTCGCCCGCGGTCTTGGCCGGCACGTCGATGATGCCAACCCGGGCACCGCTCTTGTCGATCCGGTAGCCCTCCGGATCGAGCTGGTAGCCTTCGTTGTCGATCCGGACGCCGCCCGGCTGCGTCCGGTAGGCCGGGGGCGGCGTCGTCTCGCTATAGAGGGGCTGGGGCAGCGGGTCGCAGGCTGCGAGCAGCGACACACCAAGCGCCGCAACCATCAAAGCTCTCGCAGCCATCAAGCCCCCTCATCGTGTGGTCGACTGCGGGCTGATGATGTTGCCGTTGCGGTCGATCCGGTTTCCCTGCCCATCATAGCGGAAACCATACTCGTCGCGGAAGGCCTCAACGCCGGCCGGCGGGGTCGGCTGGTAGGCGACCGGCGGGGTGCTGTAGGTGGTGGTCGAGACGGTCGTTGCCGGCCCGTAATAGGTCGGGGCCGCCGGAGCCGTGGTGTAGTAAGTGGTGGTCTGCGACGGGTAGGAGCCCGGAACCGGTGCCGGCACCGGCGTCACATAGGCCTGGTCGCGGTAACGGCGGGCGTCGATCTCGCGGCCGACGCAGCGATCGTACATCGTGCTGCCGGGCGTCAGTCCGTAGGAATAGCAGGCGTTCCGGGCATCGGCGTCGAGGCTGGCGACCGTGTAACCGACGGGAACGCGGCCCTGGGCGCGGGCGGCGGCCTCGCGCGAAACGCAGCGATTGTAGTTATCGGTGCCGGCACGGAAGCCGTAGTCCAGGCAAGCCTGCTCGGAGCTGCTCACCGAATAGGGGCTGGTCGTGCGGGTTTCGTAGGTGGTGCTGCTGCAGGCGGCTGCCGACAGGCCCAGTGCAGCGACGGCCAGGATCTTGGAAACGGTCATGAGGGTGTCCTCCAGGGGAATTCCTGGGGAGGGGAACGCGCAATGGCGACAGGGGTTGCAGGCTCCCTGCAGCAGATTCAAGCGGCTTTCCCGATCGCATCGTCCCGCAGCGCCCGCCGCAGGATCTTGCCGACGTTGGTCTTGGGCAGCTGCTCGCGGAATTCGATGTATTTGGGTCGCTTGTAGCCAGTGAGAGCGAATCGATCTCGCCGAAGGTGAGCGCCTTGTCCATGCAGACATAGGCTTTCCTGTCGCGATGCTTCGAGAAGCTCTCCTCGAAAAGGGAAACGATGCCGGCATAGGCCGACGGATCGATGTCCGCCTGCACGCCCGGCGGATAACTCCTGAGCCAGAAACGGTCCATGTCGTTCCTCCAGGAACGGATCGGGCTCCTGTAGAGCGTCGGCTCAAGAAAAAAGGCCCGTCCTCTCGGACGGGCCTTCGAGCTCGAAGCCTGGGGCGGTTTAGGCCGCAGTCTTGGTGAACTTCTCGATGCGCTCCTGGACGGGGCGAACCACGTCGTCGGCGCTCTTGCGGACGAACGCGCCGAGGTCCTGCGCCTGGGCGATGCGGGTCTCGAGGCGGCCGCGCCAGTACTTGGCCGAGACGTCGAACGCCTCCAGCGGCGACTTGGCCGACAGGAAGTCGCGCATGGCGGCGAAGCCGGCGTCGGCGTCTTCCTTGGCGACGTCGAGGATCTTGAGGCTGGCCTTCGTGGCACCCTGGCGAGCCTGCGTGTACTGCGTGTTCATCTCTTCCGACGCGGTCTGCGCGGCCTGGCTGATCTTCTCGAAGCCCTCGGTGGCCTTGCGAACACCGATCTGGGCGAACTCACGGACGCGCTCGCCGGCGGCCTTGGTGGTCTCGTTGGCGTGCTCGATGACGTTCTCGATGGCAGCGGTCTGGGTGGTCATGGCGTAAGGTCCTGCAATTGGTTGGTGTGGTGTCGAATGCTGATGGGGCGTATATGGGATCGCCATTGTGCGTTGCAACATAAATTTGTGCGCTGCGGCGCAAAAAATTGAATATCCATATATTTCAATGACTTAAATTTTCACACACCCGGAAGGCTCTTGCCTTTCCCGGACGTGCCGGAGGACAAATCGTCCAACGACGAACAACAGGCGGACCGTGGGAGGACGCCAATGGACCTGCAGCAGCTTTCCGGAATCGATGCCTCGTTTCTGTATCTGGAAACGCCGGAGACCCCCATGCATGTGGCGGGCCTCACCTACTTCGAGCTGCCCCCTGGCTTCGAGGGCAGTTTCTACCAGCACTTCCGGAAGTTCTTCGAGAGCCGGCTGCACACGATCCCGATCTTCTCCAAGCGTCTCGCACCATCGCTCTATGACCTCGATCACCCGGGCTGGGTCGACGAGGCGACCATCGATCTCGACTACCATCTGCGCGAAACCGCGCTGCCCGCGCCCGGTACCGAGGCGCAACTCGAGGAAGTGATCTCACGGCTGCACGCCAACACGCTCGATCGCAGCCGGCCGCTCTGGCAGTTCTACGTCATCACCGGCCTCGCGGACGGCCAGGGCGTGCTCTATTCCAAGGTCCATCACGCCGCGATCGACGGCGGCGCCGGCATGGCAATCAACAAGGCGCTCTACGATGTGAGTGCGACACCGCGCGCGGTCGCCCCGCCGCCGCCGAAGCCTGCCAGCGCAGCGGCAGCGCCCAGCTCGCCGACGGCGGTCGATCCTCTGAAGGGCATCACAGACATCATGGGCAACATGATGCGCCAGCAATTGAAGATGCTTCAGGCCGCGCCCGACATCATGAACTCGATGACCAGCGCGTTCCTCGGCAAGCCCGGCGAAATGCCCAAGGCGCTGGGCACGCTGCAGAGCCTCGCCAGCCAGTTGCCGACTCTCAATGCGCCGAAGACGCCATTCAACGCCACGATCACGCGCGAACGCAGCTATGCCGCGCGCACGATCTCGCTCAGCGACGCCAAGGCGATCGCCAAGGCGAGCGGGGCCAAGCTGAACGACGTCGTGATGGCGGTGTGCAGCGGCGCGTTGCGGCGCTACCTGCAGGAAAAGGGACAGCTTCCCGACAAGCCACTGATCGCCGGCGTGCCGATCAGCCTGCGCGAGCCCGGCGACACGCGGCAGAACAACCAGGTGTCCGGCATGCTCTGCCAGCTCGCAACCGACGTCGCCGATCCGGCCGAGCGGCTGCGCGCCATCGTGAAATCGTCGACTGAGTCCAAGCAGATCGCCGGCACCTTCCGCGACGCCGTCCCGCAGGATTTCGCCTTCGTGGGCGCGCCCATCCTGCTGCAGCTCATGATGCTGGTGTACGGACGCAGCGGCCTGGCCGACAAGCTGCCGATGCCGATGAACGTAACCATCTCCAACGTGCCCGGCCCGCCGATGCCGCTCTACTGCGCCGGCGCCAAGGTGACGGCGCTGCATCCGGTTTCCATTCCCGCGCACGGTGCGGCACTCAACATTACGGTGCAGAGCTACATGGACGCGCTGAACTTTGGCCTCACCGCCGACCGGCGCGCGGTTCCTGATGTTGCAGTCCTCGGCAATTATCTGGTCGAGGCGACCGACGAGCTGAAGAAGGCGGTCGTGCCCGGTTGAAACCCTTCCGCCCCCTTCCGATATGTGAGACTCTTGTGGCAACGAACAAGGAGCCCCAATGACGGCTGTCGCTGAAGCGCTGCGTCCCCCCTCGCGGACGTTGCTGTTCCTCGAAGGGCGTGCCCTGCAGGAGCTCGGTGCCTTCATGATGCTTCGGCCGTGGCTCGCCGCCGCGCCCCGCGGCGACGGTCATCCCGTCCTCGTCCTGCCCGGCCTGCTGGCCAGCGACCTCTCCACCCGACCCTTGCGCTCCTTCCTCAAGGGGCAAGGCTATGCCGCGCACGGCTGGAAGCAGGGCCGCAATCTAGGTCTGCGCGCCGGCATCGAGGACGGCATGCTGGCGCGGGTCGAGGAGCTCCATGAACGCTACGGCAATCGCAAGATCAGCCTGGTCGGCTGGAGCCTGGGTGGCATCTATGCCCGCCAGATCGCCAAGATGGTTCCCGACAAGGTGCGTTCGGTGATCAGCCTCGGCAGCCCGTTTGCCGGCAGTCCGAAGGCGACCAACGCCTGGCGCGTCTATGAGTTCGCGTCGGGCCAGAGCGTCGAGGACAGCGATCACAAGATGGCCGGCGCGCTCGCCACGCCGCCACCGGTGCCCACCACGTCGGTGTTCAGCCGCACCGACGGGATCTGCGCCTGGCAGACCTGCATCAACGAGGAAAGCGAGCAGGTCGAGAACATCGAGGTCTATGGCAGCCACTGCGGGCTCGGTCATCATCCGGCCGCCGTCTACGCGGTCGCCGACCGTCTCGCCCAGCCCGAAGGCAACTGGAAGAAGTTCGATCGCTCAGGCTGGAAGAGCCTGGTGTTCCCGGACTGGCGGCGGGGCTAATTCTCTAATCAACCTCTTCCCCTTTGCGGGTTCCGCAAAGGGGAAGTGCCCTCGTCTCACGAGGGCGATGGGGTCATGCCCCCCTCCGTCGCGCGAAGCGCGACACCTCCCCATCTGAATGGGGAGGAGAATAAAGTTCCTACGACTTCTTCTCGACGCTGCTGCGGATTTCCTCGTAGGACTCCTTCATCCGGTCCTGGACGATCTTGAAGGCTTCGGTGCTGGACTTCTGGACCAGCTCCGCAATGTCCTTCGTGTTGGCGATGGCGGCCTCCATCGCCTTCTTGGCGAACTCGCTCTGCTTGGCCATCACTTCCTGCGGATTGCCGCCCGGCTTGTAGGACTGTGCCATCTCGGCCATGTCCTTCATCGCGGCCTCGAAGATTTCCTTCTGCTTCTGCGCGACCTCGCTCGCACCGCCGGCCACCGCCTGCCAGGAGCGCGTCATCGCCTCGAGATTCTTCTGATGATGCTCCATCATCTTCGACATGTCGAAGGCCGGCACCTTCAACTGCTCGCCAAGCTTCTTGAACATGTCGGTGAAGGGCTGCGTCGCATCGGCCATATGGATCTCCTGTGCGTTACAGGTACAGCTTCAACCCCTGCTCCAGCGCGTGCAAGGCCAAACCGGCGAGGCCGCCGATCATTGCACCATTGAAACGGATATATTGCAGGTCGCGCCCGACCGTCAGCTCGATGCGGCCGATCAGCACGTCGATGTCCCACGACTTCACCTGGTCGGCGATGAAGCGACCGACACCGCTCTTCTGGCTCTGCACGAAACCTGCAAGGACCCGCACCATGCCGCGATTGATCTCCGCGCGGATCGCCGGATCGCGCGCAAGCTGGCTGCCGACGTCGACCAGCATGGCCTCGAGTTGACGGCGTACCTGGCTGTCCGCGTTGCGCGAATCCTGCTCAAGGAAGGAGCGCACGCTGTCCCAGGCGCCCTCGGCCATCGTGGCGATCTCCGGCCGCGCCAGCAGGTCGTGCTTCAGGTTCTCGGCGCGGCGCGCGAAAGCCTTCGACGTACGCAAGTTGGCAATGAAACCCGCGACGAAACTATCGAACTCCTGCCGCAGAGGATGGCTCGTGTCGGCGCGCGCGTCCTTGATGAAGGCCGTGGTCGAGGCCACGATCTTCCGCAACAGGTAGGCATCCGCGCGATAGAGATTGAACAACGCCGGCAGCTCGTTGCGGATCTTCTCGCGCATCGCCGCCAGTGTCTCCTCGTTGGCCAGTACCTTCTCCAGCGCCACGAGCAGCTCGTCGAGCAGGCGCTGGTGGCGTCCTTTCTCGGTGACGGCGCTCAACAAGCCGGCGGCAAGCGGCGCCAGTTCGATCCGTTCCAGCTCGGCCTTTGCCCGCTGGCCCAGGAAGCCCTTGAGACCGGACTGGTCGATGGCAGCGAGGGCCTGCGGCACCATCCGCAACATGAACCCTGCCAGCGCGGCGCTCCGCTCGCGATCGCTCAGCCAATCCGCCACGAGGGCCGCGAAGTCGACTTCACGCAGGCGCGCCTCGACCGGCTCCGGCGCCAGGAAGTTCGTCTCGATGAACTCGCCGAGATTCTCGGCAATGCGGTGATGATTGCGCGGCACGATGGCGGTGTGCGGTATCGGCAGGCCGAGCGGGCGGCGGAACAGGGCCACGATCGCGTACCAGTCGGCCAGCCCGCCGACCGTCGCGGCCGCCGCAAAGGCCGCGACATAGCCCCAGACCCAATGGACGGGCTCGAAGTGCCGCGCCACGACGAACAGGGCCGCCGTCGCCACCAGCAGCAGCGCCGCGACGAGCTTGACCCGCCGCAGCGAGCGGGCGCGCTCGGCGTCCCGGGTCAGCTGCTCGCCCACACGTCCAACACGTAGCGATTGTCGGCCGCGAGCTTGGCCATCCAGGCCTCGCCCGCCGCTTCGTCGGCGCCGGTCTTCGCCCGATGCATCGCGATCAGCGCCCGCTTCACGTCGGGCTCCATGCGCCCACCGTCGCCACAGACATAGACGATCGCGCCCTGCTCAATGAGAGCGGCCACCTTTTCGGCCTGGGCTTTCAGGAGATCCTGCACGTAGGCTTTCTTTCCGTCGTGGCGCGAGAAGGCGACCTGCAGGTCAACGAGGCCGGCATCGGCCTGTTCCTTCAGCTCGTCCGCATAGATGAAGTCCTGCTCCGAATGACGGCAGCCGAAGAACAGCATCGCCGGCCCAAGCGTCCGGTTCTGTGCCTTGAGTGCAGCACGCTCGCGCAGGAAGCCGCGGAACGGCGCGAGGCCGGTGCCGGGGCCGATCATGACGATCGGCGCGGCCGGATCGACCGGCAGCCGAAAGCCGACCTTCGTTTCCTTCACGAAGGCCTGCACCGTGGAGCCCGCGGCCTGGCGCGCGAGATGGTTCGAGCAGATGCCGTGATAGACACCCGCACCGGACCGCGCCGGTCCCTCGACCACCGCGACCGTCACCGAGCAGCACGCGCCGTCGGCGACCGGCGACGAGGAGATCGAGTAATAACGCGGCACCATCAGGGGCATCATTTCGAGGAATGCCGCGAAGGGCAGCTCGCAGGCCGGGAACTCTTCCAGCAGGTCGAGTACCGATTTGCGCTTGGCCAGAATCTCGGCCCGGAAGTTTTCCTCCTCCAGCAATGCTTCGAGCCTGGGGCGCGTGAACGGGCAACGCGTGTGCAGCGCCATCATCTGGATCTGCTTGCGTGTCGCGGGAAGCTGCAGCTCCAGATAGTCGGCCAGCAGACGATGGACGGAGATCGCCTCGCCCGTGGGCAGAGCCGCGCGCCGTCCCTCGGCCGCCGTCAGCTCGACATGCGCGCCGGGCGCGAAGCCGAAGCGCCGCATCGCCCGCGCGATAAGCGCCGCGCCGTTCTGAGGCACGATGCTGAGATGATCGCCGGCGCGATAGCTCACGCCGTCAGGCAGCAGGACCTCGATGTGCCGCGTGCTGCGGCCAGACGTCTCCGGATTCTGCAGTTCGCGATTGGCCAGGACCTGCATCGGCAGCGCACCGCCGCCGCCGATGATCGGGTTGACCGGCGGCTTGTCGACCGGCTGCACCTGATAGAGCGGTTCCTGGGCCGCACCACTTTCGGCCTCGAACTTGACGCCGAGCTTTTCGGCCACCGACGGCAACATCGGCTCGTACCAGGACTGGAAGTTCCCATCGAGATCGTCGCGGGCGTCGCCCTCGCCGCGCACGTGAAGTCGCTCGGCCCCCTTCTCCGCCATCAGCTCGTCGATCTGGCGCGGGATCGACTGATAGGTCGAAGCCCAGTCGCGATTGCCGCAACCGAACACGGTGTAACGCACCCCCTCCAGTGCGCCCGGGGCGGCGCCCTTCAGGCTGGCGAGGAATTGCACGGCATTGTCGGGCGGCCCACCGTTGTAGGACGCACAGACGATGGCCACGGCGCCTTCGGTCGGCAGCCGGCCGGCCACGTCGTCGAGGCCGGCCAGGGTCGTGGCGAAACCCGCGGCCTCGGCATCCTCGGCAATCGAGCGCGCCAGTTCCTCGGCGGTTCCCATGTTGGAGCCGAACAGCACGGCGAGCCTGGTGCCGTGGCTGGAAGCCGACTTGCGCTTGGCCTTCTTCGGCGCCGGCGTTGTCGTGATGGCTGCCCGGCCGCTGCCACGCACGATGTCGGGGCGCAACCGCACCCGCATCATCAGCCCATCGGGCTTGATGGTGAGGGATTCCTTGATCTTGAGCTGGTAGCGCGTGTGATCGACCAGCCGAAAACGCTGCAGGATCATGCCCAGCACCAGCGTCGCCTCCGTCATGGCGAACTGCCGGCCGATGCAGGCGCGCTGTCCGTTGCCGAACGGCTTGAAGGCATGGCTCGGCATCCTGGCTTCGCGCTCGGGCGCGAAGTTGTCGGGATTGAAGACTTCCGCCTGCGGTCCCCAGACCGACTTGTCGCGATGCAGCATCGAGGTCAGCACGGTGACGAAGGTGCGCTTGCGCAGCTTGTATTTCCCGCCGATCGTCTCGTTCTCGTACGGATAGAGACCGAAGGCTGGCGCGGTCGGCCACAGCCGCAGCGACTCCTTCAGAATCTGGCCTACATAGACGAGCTGGTTCACCTGGCTCGCGGTCGGCTTGGCGTTCACGTCGCGCCCGAGAACACGATCGACCTCCTCGTAGGCCTTCTGCAGCACGTGCGGATTGTTCAGCAGGAAGTAGACGGCGAAGGACAGCATCCCGCTCGTGGTCTCGTGACCGGCGATCAGGAAGGTGTTCATCTGGTAGCGGATGTTGACGTCGTCGAGCCGCTCGCCGGTCTGCTTGTCGAGCCCGCTCAGCATGAAGCCTAGCAGGTCGGGCTTGGCGGTGTCGTCGGCCGGCACCTCCCGGCGCTCGCGGATGATGCGGTCGGCGATGCCGTTCATGAAGCCGACATCTTCCTCGAGCTTCTTGCGCGTCTTGCGCTGGGTGATGTCCTCGAGCGGCAGGCCGCGCATCTTCATGACGGCTTCGAGCGCGCGCACCAGCGACTCGACATAGGGATGGTTATCGCTGCGATAGAAGGAGTTGAAACGGTAGTTGAAGCCGCACAGGCCGATCGTGTCGAGGGTGAGCGCGGTCATGTCCCGCACCACGTCGATCTCCTCGTCGGCGTTCAGCCGCTCCCACTTGGTCACGAGCTGGTCGGCGATGTCGAGCATGCCCTCGTGATAGTTCTGCATCATGCGGTGTGCGAAGGTCGGCAGCAGAATGTTGTGCGCCTTCTGCCAGTTCGGCTCCTGGGTCTCGGCGGTGAACAACGCGTCGCCGCCCAGCATGCGCACCCGGCGCAGCGACCCGCGGACCGCCTTGTCGAACCGCTTCTCGTCGCACAATTCGGCGACCAGGTCGGCGCCCGACACGACGACGAGCGGCGTGCCCATCATGTCGAGCCAGAAGATAGGCCCCTGCTCGCGGGCGATCCGCATCAGGTCCTGGATCGGCGCCCCGCCGTCGACGGTCAACATGTTGCCCAACAGCGGCGTGCGCGGCGGATGCGGAATTGGATGCAGTTTGTTTCGCGCCATGAGGCGTCGTTCCTCCCAGTAGTGCCGTCCTTATAGCAAGGGACCGGGGTTTCTGTCGTATAGTCCCGGCAACTGCAGATTTCCGGAGGAACGCATGAAGGTCGGGTATATCGGTGTCGGGAACATGGGTGGCCCCATGTGCCGCAACCTCATCAAGCGCAGCAACCACTCGGTCACGGTATTCGACCTGAACCCCGCGGCGGTGAAGACCTGCACGGACCTCGGCGCGACGGCCGGCAAGTCCATCGCGGACGTGACCCAGGGCGCCGACATCGTCATGACGTCCCTGCCCATGCCCCGGGACGTCGAGGCCGTGACCCTGGGCGACAACGGCATCCTGGCGAATGCCAGCAAGGGGCAGACCTACATCGACCTCAGCACCAACGCGCCGTCGATGGTGAAGAGGATCGGCGCCGCCATGGCCGCCAAGGGCATCGCCATGCTCGACGCGCCGGTAAGCGGCGGCACGGTCGGCGCCGAAGCGGCGACAATCGCCATCATGGTCGGCGGCGACAAGAAGGTGTTCGACGACGCCCTGCCCGTGCTGCAGTCGTTCAGCGCCAACGTGATCCACATGGGCGAGCTCGGCACCGGCACGGTCGCCAAGCTGGTGAACAACATGATGGCCTTCTGCAACGCCGCCGCTGCCGCCGAAGGGCTGATGCTGGGCGTCACGGCCGGCCTCGACCCGCAGAAGCTGGTGCAGGTGATCGCCAGCTCGAGCGGCAACTCCTCGGTCTTCAAGGCCTTTTCCGAGCGCGCCCTCTCGAACAAGTTCTCCCCGCCGTCGTTCGCGCTCAACCTGGCGCACAAGGACCTGCACCTCGCGATGGAACTGGCCGACGAGCTCGACGTGCCGCTGCCCCAGGGATCGGCCACGCATAACCTCCAGCGCATGGCCCGCCGCATGGGCCTCGGCAACGACGACAGTTCGGCGATTCTGCAGGTCTACCAGTCGGTCCTGAAGAAGACAGTGAAGCCGTAAAGCCGTCCTCCCTATTCAAATGGGGAGGTGTCGCCTCGTATGGGACGGTGGGGTCATGACCCCACCGCCCTCGTAAGACGAGGGCACTTCCCCTTGCGGAGTCCGCAAAGGGGAAGAGGTTAACTATCCCAAATGCCTCGCGATCAGGCGCGCGACGCGGTCGGCATGCGTGCTGGCCACGTCGTGATCGCCGCCCGCCACGACCTCCAGGCGCGCGTTCGGCAGGCGCGCTGCGAGATGTTCGCCGACCGCGACCGGGCTCACCGCATCCTTATCGCCCCAAATCAGCAATGTGGGTGCCGCGATCTTTTCGACAGGCAGCGCCGCCGAAGCACGAACATCGGTTATCCACGCGGCCGCCTTCGGAAAGGACTTGCGATAGTCGGCACGCCAGTCCGAAGCGCCCAGTCCCGCCATGTCGACGCCGCCTGACGTGACGCAGAGGACCAGCCGGCGCACCAGTTCCGGGTGCTCCAGCGCGATCCGCGCCGCCAGCACACCGCCCATCGACTGCGCGACCAGGTCGACCGGGCCATCCATGCGGTCCGTTACCATTTTCTGCAGATCGTCGAGGCCACGCACCGCGGGATCGTGCGGCTGGGCGCCGAGGCCCGGCCAGCCGAAATGCTCCTTCGGCCAATCCGACGGCAGGGCCGTGGCGACCGGCTTCCAGAAGTGCGGCGAGCCGCCGGAGCCCGGCAGGAACAGGATTCTGGTTCTGCTCATCGTCAAAGCCCCAGCTTGCTCATGAAGGACGGGAGTGTCCGTCCGATCGACAGCAGGTAGCGACCCATCGCCCCGGCCACCTGCTTCACGGCCGGCCGCGCGCTCATGCGATCACGCCAGGCGTGCAGGTGCGTCAGCTCGGCGGCGACCGGTGCGCCCATCCGCTCGCCGAAGAGCTGCGCCATGTAGAACGCGATATCGGCATAGCTGTAGGCGCCCGCCAGCCATTCCTGTCCACCGATGGTCCGCTCCATCTCCGCGTAGAAGCGCGAGGTGGCATCGTGCGCTCCGGGTGCCCTGGGATCGCTCATCAGGCGGACGATGTGGGGGAAGTAGACCTCGTCGGACTTGTGCTCCAGCAACCGCGCCCGGGCCCGCGCCTTCGGTTCCGACGGCCATAGACCGGGATCGCGCTTCAGCGATTCCAGATACTCGAAAATCTGCGTCGAATCGAAAAGCTCGAGGTCACCGTCGATCAGCACCGGGACCTGGCGCTTGGGGTTGATGCGCACGACCTCCGGGTGCTTCGGCTCGTAGAGCGTCTTCATCTCGAAAGGCACCATCTCGAGTTCGAAGGGGAAACCCTTCTCACGGAGGGCGATCTCGGCCTTGGCGCCGAACATGCTGAGAGGACCGGAATAGAGCTTCATGCCGGCCACCTTACGGGGTCGCCGCCCTACATCAAGGAACTAGCGGAAAGGACGGGGCCCCTCGTAGTCGCCGACATAGCTCACATGGCTGATCAATCCCGTGGGCGGCCGCCACAGATGAAGCGCCACGCCGGGCGGATCCATGGTCATCGAGAGCTTGGCGCCTTCTCGAAGATCGAGCGACGCCTGATGGGCGGTGCTGGGCGCGATCGACGCCAGGGTCCCGGCCCACCGTACCTGGATCGGGCGATGGACGTGGCCGCACAGCACGCGCTCGACATTGCCGCGGCGGCGCACGATTTCCGCCAGACGCTCCGATCCCTCATGGAGACGGGCTGCGTCGAGCGGCGCGATGCCGACGTCGAATGGCGGATGATGCATGAACAGAAGCGTCGGCCGGTCGCTTTCGGCCAGCCGCGCATCCAGCCAGTCGAGCTGGCCGTCGGATAGCGCGCCGTGCCCCTTGCCTTCGACGAGCGTGTCGAGCGCGATCAGCCGCAACGGCAAGTCCTCGACGACATAGTGCAGGAAGCCGTCGTCCGGCAGATAGACATGATCGGGAAACGCCTGGCGCAGCGCGTCACGCGCATCGTGATTGCCGGGGATCAGGTAGAACGGCATCGCCAGCGGCGACAGCACCCGCCTGAGGTTCGCGTATTCCTCGGGCTTGCCGCTGTCGACGAGATCGCCCGTCACCAGCGCGATATCCGGCCGCGGATCGAGCGCATTCACATGGGCAACGGCGCGCTCGAGATAGCCCTGCGTGTCGAGGCGGCCGAAGAGCAGCTCGCCCTCGCGCTTCAGGTGCGTGTCGGAGATTTGTACGATCAGCATGCCCGCCCCTTGCCTTGTCATTGGGCGCCGTCCTTGAGGTGAAAAGGCAGCAAAGCCAATTCAGGCGCCAAATCCTTGATCTCGTCGAAGAACACGATGAAGTGCCGCGCCACCACGCGCTGCAGCTCGCCGCCGGGCTGGTCGTCGCCATCGGCGGTCGTCATCTCCATACCGTCCTTCGTGCGCACCCAAAGCAGCGTGTTGCGTGGCGCAGCCGGCAAGTCCTCGAAACTCAGCAGTCCAAAAGCGACCGCCTGCCGCCGCCTCGCATGCTGGGCAAGCGCGTTGTCCCCGGCGATGTCGCACAGGGCGAAGGCCATCCGGCCTTGCGTGCCATCGAGCAATGTCACGTCATATTCGCGGGTCGCCAGCCGCCCGAGATCGTCGTTCACGTCGACACTCCTGCCTCTATCCCCTGAATCCGTTCACGATGGGATATCGCCGCTCGCGGCTGATGTTGCGAGAGGTGATTTTAACGCCGGGCGGCGCCTGGCGGCGCTTGTATTCGGCACCTTCCAAGAGCCGCCAGACCCGGTCGACGATCGCAGGATCGTGACCCTCCTTTGCCAGCGCGGCAGTGTCGAGATCGCGTTCGATGAGTCCTTTCAGGATGGCATCGAGCGTCGGATAGGGCGGCAGCGAATCCGAATCCTGCTGGTCGGGCCGCAACTCGGCAGAGGGCGGCTTGTCGATGATGCGCGAAGGGATCACGGCGCCCGGCCGGCCGAGCGTGCCGATCGGGAGGTGTGCATTGCGCCAGCAGCAGAGCTCGAACACCGTCGTCTTGTAGACATCCTTCAGCACGTTGAAGCCACCGCACATGTCGCCGTAAAGCGTGGCATAGCCCACCGCCATCTCCGACTTGTTGCCGGTCGTCACCACCATGCCGCCCAGCTTGTTGGATACCGCCATCAGGGTGACGCCGCGGGCGCGGCTCTGGATGTTCTCCTCGGTCACGTCCTCGGCGCGGTTGCCGAACAGCGGCGTCAGCATGCCACGAAACGCTTCCATCGCCGGACCGATGTCGACCACGTCGTAGCGAATGCCGATCGCTTTGGCGCAGGCCTCGGCATCCTCGAGCGACTCCCGGCTGGTATAGGGCGACGGCATCATGATCGCGTGCACGCGCTCGGGCCCCAGAGCGTCGGCCGCCACGGCCGCCGTGATGGCCGAATCGACGCCACCCGAGAGACCGATCACCACCGAAGGAAAGCCGGTCTTGTTCACATAGTCGCGCAGGCCCAGCACCATCGCCTGGTAGATCGATTCGAGCCGATCCAGTTCGCGCGCAACAGGGCCGGGCTGGCACTCCCAGCCGCCCGCCCCCCGGCGGAACTCGACCGTGGCGACCTCCTCCGCGAACGACGCCAGCTTGGCCTTGAGCGACCGGTCGGCCCCTAGGACGAACGACGCGCCGTCATAGACGACCTCGTCCTGCCCGCCCACCTGGTTGAGGTAGACAAAGGGCAGGCTGCTTTCGACCACGCGCTTCACGCCGAGCTGCACGCGGATGTCGGTCTTGCCAGCCTCGTAGGGCGAGCCGTTGGGCACTAACAGGATTTCTCCGCCGGTTTCGGCGATGCACTCGACGACGTCGGGCGTCCACACGTCCTCGCAAATGGGCACGCCGATCCGCACGCCGCGGAAGACGAGAGGACCCGGCATCGGTCCGGCCGAGAAGACGCGCTTGTCGTCGAAGACGCCGTAGTTCGGCAGGTCGACCTTGTAGCGCTTGCCGATGATCTCGCCTTTGTCGAGGGCGACGACGGCATTGTAGAGCTTGCCCTCCTCCCGCCACGGCGTGGTGACGAACAACGCCGGGCCGCCGTCGCGCGTGTCGGCGCGCAGCGCGTCGACGGCGTCGTGGCAGGCCTGCTGGAAGGCGGGTTTCAGGACGAGGTCCTCGGGGAAGTAACCCGCCAGCACCATTTCGGAGAAAAGCACCAGGTCGGCGCCCTGTTTGGCAGCCTCGGCGCGCGCGGCCCGTACCTTCGCCAGATTGCCGGCGACGTCGCCGACCCTGGGATTGAGCTGCGCCAACCCGACTTTGAGAGTGTCCGTCATATCGGCGTCAGTGTGCCGCGATTTAAGCGGGTGTTCATCCGCATTTCTCCTGCGCGCTCCATATACGGAGAGTATGCCTCGGCAATCCGCTGCGTATTTGACGACGCCGCATCCCGGCAGTCAGCATCGCGCCATGAAGATCACGATCCTGGACGACTACTTCGACACGCTGCGGACCCTGCCCTGCTTCGCAAAGCTCGCGGGTCACGAGGTCACGATCTGGAACGACCACGAGCAGGACGTCGATCGCCTGGCCGAACGGCTGGCCGATACGGAAGTGCTGGTCCTGTTCCGCGAGCGCACGCAGATCCGCGCGGCGCTGCTGGAGAGGCTGCCCAAGCTGAGACTGATCAGCCAGCGCAGCGTCTATCCCCATATCGACATCGATGCCTGCACGCGGCTCGGCATCGTCGTGTCGTCGAGCCAGCATGCCGGCACGCCGTCCTATGCCGCGGCGGAACTGACCTGGGCGCTGGCGCTCGCTGCGTCGCGCCTGCTGCCGCAGCAGATCGAAGCGCTGAAGACCGGCCGCTGGCAGATGGGTGTCGGCTCGACGCTGCGCGGCAAGACGCTGGGCATCTACGGCTATGGCCGCATCGGTGCGACGGTGGCGGGCTACGGCCGCGCCTTCGGCATGCGCGTGCTCGTCTGGTCTCGCGAGAAGACGCGGGAAGATGCGCGGCGCGATGGTCACGAGGTGGCACCCGACAAGCTGACCTTCTTCCGGGAATGCGACGTGCTCTCGCTCCACATGCGGCTGGTGGATGCGACCCGAGGCATCGTCACCCGGGCGGATCTCGCGGAGATGAAGCCAACGGCGATCCTGGTGAACACCAGCCGCGCGCCCCTGATCGAGCCGGGCGCGCTCGTCGCCGCGCTCCAGGCCGGGCGCCCGGGCATGGCGGCCATCGATGTGTTCGAAAAGGAACCGGTGCTCGACACCGATCATCCGCTGCTCAACATGCCGAACGTCATCGCAACACCGCATATCGGTTACGTCTCGCGCGACGAATACGAGGTGCAGTTCAGCGACATCTTCGACCAGATTGTCGACTACGCCGCCGGCACGCCGAGCCATGTCGTCAATCCAGCGGTTCTCGCGACCGCACGGCGTTGAGGTTGGTTATCCCGCCGACGGCACGGTCTCGGGGTTTGCCGTCCCGAGGCCGATCTTGGTCGCGAGCAACTGTTCGGCTGCCTTCAGGGCTTCATCGACGTCCCAGGAGCAGTCCCACATTCACGCATTCCACAAATCGGAAGATCAGGCTGGCTCGCTACTTGTTGTCCGCGTGATCGCGGAGTGCGGCGCCGAACGCCTGGAAAAGCTTGCGGTTGATCGGATTGGTCTGCGGATCGTATTCGGCGTGCCACTGGACGCCGACGGCGAAGCCGGGCGCGTCGGCAATGCAGATTGCCTCGATCGTGCCGTCCTCCGCCACACCTTCGATCGCGACGCGCTTGCCGGGATCGAGGATCCCCTGCCCGTGCAGCGAGTTGACGCGAATGCAGTCGCATCCAAGCAGACCGGCGAAGTAGCCCTCCGGCACGAGCTTCACCTCGTGGCGGTCGGCAAACACGACCGTGGGATCGGGGTGGACCTCGCCATTCTCGAGGCGCGGCATGCGATGGTTCATGCGGCCCGGAATGTCCCGAATCTCGGGATGCAGCGAACCGCCGAATGCCACGTTCATTTCCTGGAAGCCGCGGCAGATGCCGAAGATCGGCACGCCGCGCTCAACGCAGGCCTCGATCAGCCCAAGCGCCATCGCGTCGCGATCCTGGTCATACGGTTCGTGGGCGGGATGCGGCTCGAGTCCAAAGCGCGTCGGATGGACATTGGCTCGTGCGCCGGTGAGGAGAATACCGTCGACCGCGCCCAACAGGGCTTCGATGTCGGTGATGTCCGGCGTGCCCGCGAACATCAACGGCAGGGCGCCGGCGACTTCGGCGACCGCCCGCATGTTTCGCTGCCCCACAAGCTGGACATTGTGCCGGTCGTTCACGACGCCGGAATTGCCGATCACCCCGACCACGGGCTTCTTGGTGCTGGTAATCAACGCTCGCCTGCTTGAACCATTCGATGCCCGATAATGACACCAGCCCCGGCACGGTGCGAGTCCGCTCTCGCCGGTTTACATTGACAGCGGCACCCGCCGGTGCGTGAATCAAGCATCGCCTGCAGCAGGGAGGTTTAGATGCTTCCACCCAAGCAACGTGCCGCAAGGATTGCCGGTGCAATCGTTCGGGCCACGGCATAGCGGCACCCACGAACGGCACGGCGGGAGCGGCCCCAGCGGGTCGCATCAGTTGGGCAAGACCCCGACCAGGCCGCTCCCGGCGTTCGCTCTCAAGATTTTCCTGAGTTACTTGGCGGCGATCACCTCGACCTCGACCAGCATCGAGGGATCGGCCAGCCCCGCTACCACGAGCAGAGTGGACGCCGGATACGGCTCCTGCCCGACATACTTGCCGCGCACCTCGCGGAACGCCGGGATGAAGCGGCTGTCCGTCAGAAAGACGGTTAGTTTCACGATATCGCGGAAATCCATACCGCCGGCCTTGAGCACCTCGCCGATATTCTTCCAGACCTGGTCGCTCTGCGCCTCGATGCCGTCCTGCAGCTTTCCGGCCGAATCGACGCCGACCTGACCCGACACGTAGAGCACGCGCGCTTCGGGCGGCACCTCCACGCCGAGGCTGTATTTGCCGGCGACGGAGACGGACTTGGGATTGTGGAACTTGATGGTCATGCCGGGCACTCCATTGTAAGGGAGGCGCACGGTTTCAGGTCGGAGAGCATGGCGTCAAGCACCAAGCCCGTACACATCGTCGGCGGCGGTCTCGCGGGCAGCGAGGCTGCGTGGCAACTCGCCCAGGCGGGCGTGCCGGTGGTGCTGCACGAGATGCGGCCGGTGCGCGGCACCGAGGCCCATCTCACCGACAGTCTCGCCGAACTGGTCTGCTCCAACTCCTTCCGCTCCGACGATGCAGCGAACAACGCCGTCGGCGTGATCCACGAAGAGATGCGCCGCGCCGGCTCGCTGATCATGCGCTCGGCCGACGCGCACAAGCTGCCGGCCGGTGGCGCACTGGCGGTCGACCGCCACGGTTTCTCGGCCGCGGTGCAGGAGACCCTGCTCGCCCATCCGCTGGTGACGCTGGAGCGCGAGGAAGTCGCGGGTCTGCCGCCCGAGGACTGGGACAGCGTCATCGTGGCGACCGGTCCGCTCACCTCGCCCGCACTGGCCGAGGCGATCGCCAAACTGACCGGCGAGGACTCGCTCGCCTTCTTCGACGCCATCGCGCCGATCGTCCATCACGAGAGCATCGACCAGTCGATCGCCTGGAAGCAGTCGCGCTACGACAAGGTCGGTCCCGGCAATGTCGAGGGCAGCGACGGCGCCGATTACTTCAACTGTCCGATGGACAAGCCGCAGTACGACGCGTTCGTCGCCGCGCTGCTCGCAGGCGAGAAGACCGAGTTCAAAGAGTGGGAGCACAACACGCCCTACTTCCAGGGCTGCCAGCCGATCGAGGTCATCGCATCCACGGGACCGCAGAGCCTGCGCTTCGGGCCGATGAAGCCCGTCGGCCTCCGCGATCCCCGCACCGGGCATCGCCCCTGGGCGGTGGTGCAACTGCGTCAGGACAATGCGCTCGGCACCTTGTGGAACATCGTGGGCTTCCAGACCAAGCTGAAGCACGGAGAGCAGACGCGCATCTTCCGAACCATCCCCGGCCTGCAGAACGCGGAGTTCGCGAGGCTGGGCGGCCTGCACCGCAACACCTTCCTCAATAGCCCACGCCTGCTCGACGGCACGCTCCGCCTCAAGGCCATGCCGCGGCTGCGCTTCGCCGGCCAGATCACCGGCTGCGAAGGCTATGTCGAGAGCGCGGCCGTCGGACTGATGACCGGACGGTTTGCGGCGGCAGAAAGACTGGGCCGCGCGCAGGCCGCTCCGCCGCCGACGACGGCGATGGGCGCATTGCTCGGCCACATTACCGGCGGCGCCGACGCCACGACCTTCCAGCCGATGAACATCAACTTCGGCCTGTTCCCGCCCATCGACGGCAGCTTCAAGGGCAAGGAGCGCAAGCAGGCGATGGCGGTGCGGGCGCTTCGCGACTTCGACGAGTGGCTGAAGCCGACACCTCTCGCGGCGGAGTGAAACAGGGACGATCATGCGCCTGATGCAGCCGGAGCCCGCCGCCGCTCTTCTCGGGCTGCGCGCCATGAAGACGGTGGCATCGGCCTCGGGCGGCCCGGGAAAGGCACAACTCGCGCTGATGGACGCGGCGCGGCGGGTGATCCTTCGCATCGACGCAGACATCGGCACGCTGCAGCCGATCACGCCCGCCGAACTGGCCGCAGGCTTCCCGTCGGTCGACCTCCGCCACCAGTTCGTCCAGGGGCTGCTGGTGCTGGCCCTGGCGGACGGCGTGCCCTCGCGCGAAACCGTCGGCAGGGTCGAGGCCTTTGCGGAAGCGCTGGGCATCGCCACGCCGGAACTCGCCAACCAGCGGCGGCTCGCCGAGCATCACACGACGCTTTTCAAGCTCGACCTGCTGCGCCGCAGCCAGGTCGGCGACATCCTGAAGAATCAGCTCGACCAGCACGGCGTCCTGGCGCTGGCCAAGAGCGTGCTGGGGATGCGCGGCCTGATCGAGGACAGAGAACTCGCTGGCCGCTATCGTGCCTGGGAGAAAATGCCGGCCGGAACGCTGGGCCGGTCGATGTGGGAGTATTTCCAGTCCAACAGGTTCGGCATGCCGGGTGAGCGGTTCGGCTTCCCCGAGGCTGGCCTCTATCACGATTTCTGCCATGTACTGGGCGGCTACGGCACCGATCCGGCGGGCGAACTGCAGGTCGCCTCGTTCACCGCAGGCTTCAAGCAGACGCGGCCCTTCTACCTGATCCTGTTCGCCGTGCTGATCTTCAGTGCCGGTTTCAATGCTCGGCCGACCGCCGAGGGTTACACGACCGTCGGTGTGCTGGGCGAACCGGGCGCCGCCGAGCGGATGTTTGCCGCGATCGAGCGTGGCGCCCTCGTGAACACCGATCTCTCCGACAAATGGGACTATTGGCCCTACGTCGAAATGCCGATCGACGAAGCCCGGCGCCGCCTCAACATCGTTCACGCAGCCTGAACGGCGGAAACATTCCGTAACGTCCCGCAACAGGGGGTAACCAAACGTTATTTCACAGGCGGACGCCGGCGGAGTGAAATGCCTCATCCCCTCCTCTCGACGGAGCGAAACATGCAGGCCGTTCAGGAACTGGTCGTCCCCGCCCACACCGCCACCGCGCCCTCGCTGCAGTTCGACGTGATGCACGAGATCTTCAATCTTCTGGCTCCGTACAATGTCGGCAGCAAGCCGATCACCCCGCAGACCGCCATCTCCAAGGGACTGACCGTCGATTCGCTCACGATCATGGATGTGATCATGGAGCTAGAGGACCGGTTCGACGTCACCATTCCCATGAACGTTGCCGCCAACATCGTGACGATCGACCAGCTCGCCGAGGCCGTCGTTTCGCAGCGCGCGGGACGCTGACAAAACTCCCCAGCCCATGAGATAAGCTCGCGAGCACGTGGCGCGGCGCGTGCTACTTAGCCTGCAATGACACCCGCAGAACGCCGGCAGATGATGCTGGCCGGGCCGATCGTGCCCACCATCCTCACCCTCGCGACCCCGAACGTGCTGAACGTGGCCATGCAGAGCCTCGTCAGCATTGCCGACGGCTATTTCATAGGCCAGCTGGGCGTGATCGACCTCGCTGCCCTCGCGCTGGTGTTCCCGACCCAGATGACCCTCGGCATGATGTCGGCCGGCGCCATGGGCGGCGGCATCTCCTCCTCCGTGGCGCGTGCTCTGGGCTCGGGCAACAAGGCGGGGGCCGAGGCCGCCGCGGCGCATGCCCTGGCCATAGCGCTCGGCATGGCGGTGCTGTTCGCCATTGTGTTCGTGGGCTTCGGCCGCCAGATCTACGGCGCCCTGGGTGGCAGCGGCGCCGCGCTCGACCGCGCCGAGGCCTTCGCCACCATCCTCTTCACCGGCTGCGTCGCCCACTGGGTCGCCAATTCCATGGCCTCGGTCCTGCGCGGCACCGGCGACATGAAGACGCCCGGCCTAGCCCTGGTGGCGACGGCGGCCATCCAGATCCCGCTCACCGGTGCGCTGACCCTGGGTTGGTTCGGATTGCCCGCTTTCGGCATCCGCGGCCCGGCCATCGCGGCCGTGATCGCCTTTGCCCTCGCCGCGCTCTGGATGCTGTCGAAGCTGATCGGCCCCAAGGCGCCCCTGCGGCTGCGCTGGCCGGTCGACGGATTTCGCTGGCGGGCCTTTCGCGACATCCTGAAGGTCGGCCTGATCGCGTGTCTCGTGGTCATCCTGACCAACGGCACGGTGCTGGTCGTCACCGGCCTGATCGGCCGCGAAGGCGACGCCGCCATCGCCGGCTACGGCATCGGCTCGCGGCTGGAATACATGCTGATCCCGATCAGCTTCGGGATCGGTGCGGCCCTTACCGCCCTCGTCGGCACGAACATCGGCGCGAAGCAATATGCCCGCGCCCAGCGCATGGCCTGGACCGGGGCCCTGATGGCCGGCGCCGTCGCGGCGACGATCGGCGTGATCGTCGCCGTCTGGCCCGACCTGTGGCTCGGCCTCTTCACCACCAATCCCGGCGCGCTGGCCTCAGGCCGTCACTATCTCAGCATAGTCGGCCCGGCCTACGGTTTCTTCGGCCTGGCCATGGCGCTCTATTTCGCCTCGCAGGGCACCGGCGAAATGATCTGGCCGGTCGGCGCCAACATCACCCGCATCACCATTGCGGGCGGCGGAAGCCTGCTCGCCCTCGACCATTTTGGCTGGGGCGTCTCGGGCCTCTATACCTGCGTGGCATTGGGCATCGTGGCGTTCTCGGCCGTGCTCGCCTTCTCGACGACTCGACGTGCCTGGACCGGCTAAACTCCGGCACAAGGCGGCGCAAACGAGGCAGAGCGTGAAGACGATCCTCATCATCGGCATCGGGGCCGGCGACCCGGACTACCTGACCGTCCAGGCCGTCAAGGCGCTGAACCGCGCCGACGTCTTCTTCCTCATGGACAAGGGGCCGGCCAAGGCGAAGCTGCGCGCGCTGCGCGAGGAAATTTGCCGCCGCCACATCGCACCCGGTCATCCCCACCGTTTCGTCGAGGCACCAAGCCCGCCGCGCGATACGCGACCGTCTGATTACCGCGCCAGCGTGGACGAATTGAACGCCGCCAAGCAGGCGGTGTTCGAGCAGATGATCGCGGACATGAAGGATGGCGAGACGGCCGGCATTCTGGTGTGGGGCGACCCCATGCTCTACGACAGCACGATCCGCAATCTCGAGGCCATCTCAGCGACAGGCAACGGCCAGATCGCCCTCGAGGTGATCCCGGGCATCACGGCGATCCAGGCCCTCGCCGCACGACACGGAATACCGCTGAACCGCATCGCAGAACCCGTGCTGGTCACCACCGGCCGCAGACTGGCGGATGGCCTCCCCAATGGCGTCGACAGCGCCGTGGTCCTGCTCGATGGCGAGGATACCTACCGGCGCTTCGCGGGCGCCAACATGGAAATCTACTGGGGAGCCTATCTCGGCACACCCGACGAAATCCTGATCGCCGGCAAACTGGACGAGGTCGTCGACGAGATCCACCGCCGGCGCAGCGAGGCACGGCGGGAACACGGATGGATCATGGATACCTATCTGATCCGGAGAGCCTAGCAGCGCACCGCACATGAAGCGGCGCGATCTCCCGGCTTGATCTGGATCATTCCGGGATCTGGCGTCCGGTCCTCAACTGAAATACGGAATCAGTTCGAAGCACGCATCCAGGGTCGCAGGCATGAAGAAGAAGAGTAGCACGCGCGCGAACACCCGGCGTTCCGTCAGACTCGGCGAAACGGCGCGATCGCAATCGGCCCGCTCGATCCAGAAGTCGGTCGAGAAAGAAGCCGTCGAGGCTGCGGAGGACTCGAAGGAAATCGCGGTGCGCGACATCCTCGGACTGATGGTTCCGGACCGAAAGCACGAGTTGGCCGAAGCCCTTCAGGCGATCATGGCAGGAGCATCACCCGACGACGCCATCGCCCTGAAGCGCGCCCTTCAAAGTTCCGAGGCCGAGCAGGCTATCGCAGGCCCCCATCCGGACGAGGAGCTGGCGGATGACTGGCGGCAGGGCGGCTATCCCTATCGCAATCTCATGCTCCGCAGGAGCTACGAGAAAGCCAAGTACGGGCTGCAGGTGGAACTGCTGAAGCTCCAGAATTGGACCAAGGAGCAAAAGCAGAAGGTCGTCATTCTCTTCGAGGGCCGCGACGCCGCCGGCAAGGGCGGTGCGATCAAGCGATTCATGGAGCATCTCAATCCGCGCGGCGCACGGGTCGTGGCCCTGGAGAAGCCCTCGGAAATGGAGCGCGGGCAATGGTATTTCCAGCGCTATGTGCAGGAGCTGCCGACCGCCGGTGAAATCGTTCTCTTCGACCGCTCCTGGTACAATCGGGCCGGTGTCGAAAGGGTGATGGGGTTCTGCACCGACGAGGAATACAAGGAGTTCATGCGCCAGGCGCCCGAGTTCGAGCGGAACCTGACGCGCAGCGGACTGCATCTGATCAAGTTCTGGTTCTCGGTGAGCCGCGAGGAGCAGAGAAGACGCTTCAAGGAAAGACAGGTTCATCCGCTCAAGCACTGGAAACTGTCGCCCATCGATCTGGCGTCCCTCGACAAGTGGGAAGATTACACCAAGGCGAAGGAAGCGATGTTTCAGCACACCGACACGGCCGACGCGCCCTGGACGGTCATAAAGTCGGACTGCAAAAAACGCGCGCGGCTGAACGCGATGCGCTACCTGCTGCACCGGCTTCCCTACGACGGCAAGGACCCGAAGAAGATTGGCGCGCTCGATCCCCTGCTGGTCGGGCGGGCCCACGTGGTCTACGAGCGCGGCGAAAACGCTTCTGCGGTTCTCTGAGATACTGCCCTGCAGAAGCCGAGCGCCCGCCCCTCCTTTTGCAGTACAGGCTCGCGAAGGACTTCTTTGCTGTCCCGCCATGCTATGCTGGGAATCAAATCAGCAATGGGAGATGAACGATGAGCGACGCCACCAAGATCTCGGGACTGCAGCTTCGCTCCCTGATCAGCAAGGACGGCACTCTCGAATTGTCGCTGGCGAAGGTCGACGTTCCGGAACCTGGCCCCGACCAGGTCGTGGTCAAGGTCGAGGCGACTCCGATCAATCCGTCAGACCTCGGCCTGCTCACCGGACCGGCCGATCTCGGCAAGGCCACGTCGAGCGGCAGCGGAGACGCCATCAAGGTGACGGCGCCGGTTTCCGCAGCGGCGCTTCCGTTCCTGGCGACACGGCTTGGCGAATCGCTTCCCGTCGGCAACGAGGGCGCCGGCACGGTGATCAAGGCGGGCTCGTCGGAGGCTGCGCAGGCGCTGAAGGGCAAGCTGGTCTCGATGGTCGGCGGCTCGATGTATGCCCAATACCGGGTGCTGAACGCCCGCGACTGCCAGCCGCTGCCTCCCGGCACGACGGCGGCCGAGGGCGCCTCGTGGTTCGTCAATCCGCTGACGGCGCTCGGCATGACCGAGACGATGAAGCGCGAGGGCCACAAGGCGCTGGTGCACACCGCCGCCGCCTCCAACCTCGGCCAGATGCTGAACAAGATCTGCAACGAGGACGGGATCGGTCTCGTCAACATCGTGCGCAGCCCCGAGCAGGCCAGGCTGCTGAAGGGCATCGGCGCGAAGCATGTCGTCGATTCGAGTGCGGCAAGCTTCACCGACGATCTGGTGCAGGCGCTGGTCGAGACCGGCGCCACCATCGCCTTCGATGCGATCGGCGGCGGCAAGCTCACGAGCCAGATCCTCACGGCGATGGAAATCGCCATCAACAAGACCGCGACGACCTACAATCGCTACGGCTCCTCCGTGCACAAGCAGGTCTATGTCTATGGCAGCCTCAATACCGCCCCCGTCGAACTCACGCGCAACTACGGCATGGCCTGGGGCGTGGGCGGCTGGCTGCTGACGCCGTTCCTGCAGAAGATCGGCCGTCCCGACCAGACGCGCCTGCGCGAGCGGGTGGTGAATTCACTCAAGACGACCTTCGCCAGCCACTACACCAAGACGATCTCGCTGCAGGAGGCGCTCGACCTCCAGAACCTCACCGCCTACTCCAAGCGCGCGACCGGCGAGAAGTTCCTGATCAACCCGAACAAGGCGTAAGTGGGCATGGCGCGCGAAACCGGAGACAGCGTCCGCGGCCGCGCGCCGTACCTGCCGATCCACAAGCGGCCCAAACTCGTCCTGCCGGGCAATGCGCGCGTCGCCGTGTGGACGATCGTGAACGTCGAGAACTGGAGTCCGGCAGGGGCGATGCCGCGCACCGTGCTGCCGCCGCCGATGGGCCAGCCGCTGCTGCCCGACGTGCCAAACTGGGCGTGGCACGAATACGGGATGCGCGTGGGCTTCTGGCGGTTCCTGGAGACGTTGAGCGCGCGCAAGCTCAAGGCGACCTTCGCCGTGAACGGCACGGCCTGCGAACTCTATCGCGAGGCCTGCCAGGCGGCGCACGACGCCGGGTGGGACTTCATGGGCCATGGCTGGGTGCAGAAGCCGATGCACCGGGTCGAGGACCAGAAGAGCGCCATTGCCGATACGATCCGCGCCATCAAGGACTTCACCGGCAAGCCGCCGCGTGGCTGGGAAAGCCCGGGGCTCACCGAGACCGACGAAACGCTCGACCTGCTGGCGGAAGCCGGCATCGAATACGTCGCCGACTGGGTCATGGACGAGCAGCCGCTTCCTTTGAAGACCGCGCATGGCGAGATCGTCTCGGTCCCCTATACGGTCGAGATCAACGACGTCGTCATCAGTGCCGTGCAGCAGCAGCCGTCGGACGAGATCTTCCGGCGCGGCCGCGACCAGTTCGACCGGCTCTACCTCGACGGCGAGACGGCGCCGCGCGTGATGGCGATCTCGATCCACCCCTATCTCACGGGCGTGCCGCATCGGATCAAGTATCTCGAGATGCTCTACGACTACATCCTAGGCCATGAGGGCGTCGTGATGTGGACCGGCGCCGAGATCCTCGACTGGTACCGCACGCAGGTGCCGCCGGCCCGGTAGGGCGCGCGTCAGGCCGACGCGCGTTTGGCCGCCGCTTCCTTCTCGGCCATTTTCTGCTTCAGCTGCTCTGGCGTGAGGCGGACGATGTGTTCGTTCTGGTGGCTGAAGATGTCGTACTTGGCGACGTCCAGATCCTCGAGCACGATCTCGCGGTCGAGTACCTTCCGCTTCCAGGCGAGATGCTCGGTCTCCGCCGCATGGAACTCCGGCATCACTTCGCGCGCGAAGAGGTCGAGCGACGAGCAGATGTCCTCGTGGCTGGTCTTGCCGGCCTGGTTCAGCAGGATCACCTGATCGACGCGGCTCGCCTGGAACTGGCGCAGTTTCTTGCGGATCGTCTCGGGCGAGCCGATCAGGCCCGAATCGAGCGCCTTCTTCTCCTCCGGCCCGCCGCGCCACGCCTGGTACTCGTCCCACAGGTTGGAGGTACCCGGCGCATCGACGCCTTTGCGGCCATAGTAGGAGAGCGCGAAGATGAAGAAGGTCCAGCCGGCGGCCTTGGCCTCGGCCTCCTCGTCGGTGGGGGCGCACATGAAGCCCGACACCATCGCGACGTTGGGATTGCTGGGATAGTCGGCGAGCTTCTTCGAGTTGTTGAGCAGGTTGTTGTAGTACTTGTGCACCCAGGCGCGGGCGGCCTCGGGCGTCACGAAGGTGAAGCCCAGCGCGCCCATGCCCCACTCGCCGGCCTTGCCGATGGTCTGGATGTTCGAGCAGGCGACCCAGAGCGGCGGATGCGGCTTCTGGAATGGCTTGGGGATCACGTTGCGCGCCGGGAAGTCGTAATACTCCCCGTGGAACTCCCAGCTCTCCTTCGAGAACATCGGGACGATGGCCTTCACGGCCTCTTCCCAGCGCTCGCGCTTGTCGCGCACGCGGATGTTGAACGGATGCAGCTCGGCCGGCCCCGCCGCCTCGCCCATCCCGAGCTCGACCCTGCCACCGGACAGCAGATCGAGCGTCGAGACCTTCTCGGCCACGCGATGGGGGTTGTTGGTGGTGAGCTGGATGACGCCATGGCCCAGCCGGATGCGCTTGGTGCGCTGGCTCGCGGCGCCGAGGAACACTTCCGGCGCGGAGGAGTGGGAATACTCCTCGAGGAAGTGATGTTCGACCTCCCAGGCGTAGTCGTAGCCCAGCCGGTCGGCGAGCTCGATCTGGGTCAGCGAATCCTGCAGGAGCTGGTACTCGCTCTTCTCGCCCCAGGGCCTCGGAAGCTGATGCTCGTAGAAGATGCCGAACTTCATGGGAATGTTTCCTCAGGCAGACTTGCAGAAACCGGAGATGCTGCCGACCAGCTTCGGCACCATCTGCTCGGGGACATCGTGCCCCCAGCCGGGGAAGGTCTCGATCTTCGCACCGGGCACGAGGGCCGCCACGTCGCGGCCGCACTCGACCGGCAGAAGCGGATCGTCGTCGCCGTGCAGCACCAGCGTCGGCACCTTGACCGTCTTCAGGAGATCGACGCGCGGGCCGGAGGCCATGATCGCGAGATACTGCCGCGCGGCGCCCGGCGGGTAATAGCGGCGGTCGATGTTGCGCTCGACCAGCGTGCGCATCGTTGCAGGATCGGTCGGAAAGCCCGGGCTTCCGATCACGTTCCGCAGCTTGATACCGTGTGCGACGAGCTGCTCGCGGGCGGGTCCCTCCGGCAGCGCCGACAGCATCGCCACCGCCTCGGGCTTGCCCATCGGCAGGCCCATGCGGCCGCTGGTCGACATGATGGAAACGAGCGAGCGCGTGCGCTGCGGATAGGTCGCGGCGATCACCTGGGCGATCATGCCGCCCATCGAGGCGCCGACGATGTGCGCCCGATCGATGTCCAGCGCGTCGAGCAGCCCGATCGCGTCGGCGGCCATGTCGCTCAACAGATAGGGCGCGTCGACCGTCTGGCCTTTCATCAGCTTGGCAAAAGAGCCCATCAGGTCGGGCAGCCCCCATGTGTCGAAGTCCGTCGACAGGCCGACATCGCGGTTGTCGAAACGCACGACGAAGCAGCCCTGGTTCGCCAATCCTTCGCACAGCGATTCCGGCCAGAGCGTCAGTTGCGCTCCCAGGCCCATGATCAGCAGCAGGGCCGGGTCGCCCTTCCTGCCGAACGTCTCGTATTCGATCTCGATGCCATTGGCCTTCGTCTTCGCCACGCTTCCTCCGGGGTTGTCCGTCAGTATCGCCCGCGCCTTGCCGACCACCAATAGGCCAGCGGTCGCCGCAGCGGCCCCATCGGCCGGTCGAGAGATACGGCCGGCAGCAGGATCGGCAGGGCCCGGGGATCGACCTTGCGGCGAAGCGCCCGCGCGTCACCCACGAGCTGGTCGCGCTCCGGCCCCTCGCCCATCAGCCAGGCAGCGCCGATCGCATGGGCGGCCTGCCGCGAGGGGGCGTCATCGACGCCCAGCACCGCCAGTTCGAGGTCGGCCAGTGCGTGCCCGGCCATCATCACGTCCAGCGGCCCCTCAATCTCTTCCTCGCGAGCGTCGATCAGCCTGACCAGGGCTTCGCGCTGAAGACCATGCCGGCGCACGGTTTCACTGAGCGATTCGACAATGGGCTGCGCTCGTGGCTTCCCGGCACCGGCGGCTTCGGCAATTGCCTCCCGCCACCATTCGAGCCGGATTCGGGCCAGCATCGGTTCCCGGGTCACACTGCGGGTGCGCGCCAGCTCATGGTCGAACGCCAGCAGGGACAGCAATCCGCTGCGCCGCGGCTCCGGCGCGAACAGAGCGCCGAGGAAGCGTTCGCGGTCCGCACCGCGCACAATGTCCAGCACGTAGCGGTGCGAAGCCTCGGGGGCGCTGTAACTGTTCGGATCGGATTCGGGCATCGGGGATAACGACAGGGTGCGACCGTTGAACGCAGGCAGGGTTGAGCTTACAATATGACCATCGGGGATTCTTCAATCCCCTCAATAAGATAAAAGGGGATATTCAACATGGGTGCCTTGTTTACCTCTCTTGGGCGCACCGTTTCCGCAGGCATCGTGCTCCTGATTGTGATCGTCGTCGGCGCCGGTTTGTTGACCGGACAGTCGATCAAGATCGACCATTCCTATGCGACGGTCATCATGCGGTGGCTGCACGTGATTTGCGGCATCATGTGGATCGGACTGCTCTGGTACCTGAACTTCGTGCAGGTGCCCACCATGCCGAAGATCCAGCCGGTCGAAAGCCGCACCGCCATCACCAAGTTCATCGCGCCGACCGTGCTGTGGTGGTTCCGCTACGCCGCCCTCGCAACCGTCATCACCGGCCTGCTGCTCGCAACGATGAACAAGTACCTCGTGGAGGCGTTCACCCTGCGGCCCGGCTTCGTCATGATCGGCATCGGGATGTGGATGGCCCTGGTCATGGCCTTCAACGTCTGGTTCATCATCTGGCCGGCGCAGCAGAAGATCCTGGGCCTGGTCGAGGCGACCGCCGAAGAGAAGGCTGCCGCGGCCCCCAAGGCCCTCTACGCCAGCCGCTTCAACACCATGTTCTCGATCGGCATGCTCTACTGCATGGTGGCGCAGCAGAACGCGCCGATCTGAGTGAAATCGACACGGAAAAGGAAACGGGGCCCTGCGGGGCCCCGTTTTCGTTGGTGCGGCTCGCTCCCCGCTACAGCGGGATCAGCGCCGCCGCCACGCGCCGGCCTTCGGCCAGAAGCACGTTGTAGATGCGGCAGGCCGAGCCGGTATCGACGACCTCGATCCCCATGCCGGCAGCCTTCAGCGCGGCGCGCAGGTCGGGCGGCACGAATACGGCGCGCATTCCGCAGCCAAGCACCAGGAGCTCCGTCGGGATGGCCGCCTCGCGCAGGGGCGCCAGGCTTTCCAGCGTGAAGTCCTCGGCCCGCGAGACGGTCCAGGGGTATGTCACAGGCGGCGTCACCAGCACGGGCGACTGCCATTCCCGCTCGCTGATCAGGAAGCGGCCGAGACCGTAGCTGCGGATGTACTGGACCTGCTTCGGGTCCGGCGTCGGCAGGCTCTTGTCGGCGGGGCCCGGGAGCGGCGGCTTCACGCCCCGGCCTGCTCCGTCTTGTCGGCCTTGTCCGCCTTGTCCTCCGCGGGACGAAGCTGGTCGGCGCGCAGGCCTAGATAGACGAGACCCGCGCAGGCAACCCAGACCGACGAGTAGGTGCCGACGATGACGCCCCACAGCATGGCTATCGAGAAGCTGTGCAGGACCGGACCGCCGAACAGCACCAGCGCGCCCACGGCGACGAAGACGGTGCCCGAGGTCATCATGGTGCGCGACAGCGTCTCGTTGATGCTCTGGTTGAGGAGATCGAGCAGCGGCATCTTCTTGTAGCGGCGCATGTTTTCGCGCACGCGGTCGAAGATCACGACGGTGTCGTTGATCGAGTAGCCGGCGATCGTCAGCACCGCGGCGAGCGCCGTCAGGCTGAAGTCGAGCTGGAACAGCACGAAGATGCCGATGGTCGAGATGACGTCGTGCAGCATGGCGATCAGCGCGCCGACCGCGAACTGCCACTCGAAACGCACCCAGACGTAGATCGCAATCGCGACCATCGTGGCGATCACCGCCCAGATGCCGCTGCGCATCAGCTCGTCGCCGATCTTCGGACCGACCGATTCAGTGCCGCGCAGCTCGTAGTTGGTGCCGATCGCATCCTCGACCAGCTTGATGGCGACCTGCTGGCACCATTCGGCGCGCTGTTCGACCGACATGTCGACCTTCGCCGTGTTGGTCGATCCGCGCGGAAGCTGGCGCTCCTGCAGGGTCAGGCCGACACGGCTCACCGCATCGCGCCAGTTGGCGCCGTCGAGCGCGGTCGGCGAGGTAAATTCGACGTCGCCCGTGCCGGCGGCACCGGGCTTGACCAGCCAGCCCTGGCCGGCCCGCTTCTGCATCACGCGCTGGGCGCCCGCGACGCACTGGTTGTCACCCTCCTGGCGCTGGACGCGGATTAGCACCGTGCTGGGATCGCCGAATTCCTGCAGCGAGACCTCTCCGACGCCCAGGGCACCGACGGTGTTGCGCAGCTGGTCGAGTTCGGCCTTGCCGTCCTTGGCCTTGGCCTGGATGGCGATGCCGCCCTTGAAGTCGATGCCGAAGTTGAGGCCGATCGTGAGGACGCCGACGATCGAGACGATGTTGATCAGGGTCGACAGGATCAGCGCAGTGCGGCGCTGCCCCAGAAAGTCGAACTTCCTCTTGAAGGCGAAAAGGCGGACGGGCTTCCACATGGCTGCGCCTCAGATCACGAGTTCTGTGGGGCGGCGCCAGCGTACCCAGACCGCGAGCAGCATGCGCGTGAAGATCGTCGAGCTGAACATCGAGGTGATGATGCCGAGCGTCAGCGTCGTCGCGAAGCCGCGGATCGGGCCCGAGCCAAAACCGAACAGAAGGACACCGGCGATGAGGGTCGTGAGGTTGGCGTCGATGATCGCCGACATGGCCTTCTCGTAGCCCGTGGCGAGAGAGCTGAACGGCGAGCGGCCCAGCGCCTTTTCCTCGCGTACACGTTCATAGATCAGCACGTTGGCGTCGACCGCGAGGCCGGCCGTCAGCACGAGACCCGCGATGCCCGGCAGGGTCAACGAGGCACCGAGGATCGACATGCCGGCGAACACCATCAGCAGGTTCACCAGCATCGCGAGATTGGCGAAACCGCCGAATACCGGCCCGTAGGCCACGAACATGAAGATCGCGACCAGGAGGGTGCCGACCAGCGCCGCCACCGTACCGGCCTGGATGGCATCCGCGCCAAGGTCGGCGCCGACGGTGCTTTCCTGGATGATCGTCAGCGTCGCCGGCAGCGCACCCGAGCGCAGCAGGAGCGACTGTTCCTGGGTCTGCTGGGTCGTGAAGCTGCCCGTGATGATGCCGCTGCCGCCGCAGATGGCGCTCTGCACGACAGGGGCGCTGATGATCTCGCCGTCGAGCTGGATTGCCAGCCGCTTGCCGATGTTGGCGCGCGTGGCGGCGCAGAAGGCGCGACCGCCGGCCGAGTTGAAGGTGAAGCTGATGATCGGCCGGCCGCCCTGCTGCTGCTCGAAGGTGGCCTTCGAATCGTCGAGGTCCTCGCCGCCCACGACCACGCGCTTCAGCACCGGCAGGCACTGCGGCTGGTAGCGCCGGCAGACCTGCTCGGGTGACAGGCGCGGATTGGCGGCCTGGATGTCTTCCCATGCCTTGGGATTAGTGCGCCGCAGTTCCTGCATGCCCTCGCGCGTCGGCACCAGGTACGTGGTGGGCGGCAAGGTCTGCGGGATGTTCTGGCCGGTGGCGGCCACGTCTTCGTTGACCAGATGGAAGGTCAGCTTGGCGGTCTGGTTGATCTTGCGCTTGAGGTCGGTCGTGTCCTTGATGCCCGGGACCTGCAGCAGGATGCGCTCGTCGCCCTGGCGCGTGATTGTGGGCTCGAGCGTGCCGGTCTCGTCGACGCGGCGGCGAAGGATTTCGATCGACTGGTCGATCACTTCCTTCTTTCGCCTCGCGAGTTCCTGGTCGGAATAGGCTACGCGGATCGTGTCGCCATTGCCGGAAATCGCCAGCGACGGATCGACAGCGCGGATCGCCTCCAGCGCCTTGGCGCGGTTGGCCTCGTCGCGCAGGCTGATGACCAGTGCGCGGCCGGGCTCGACCGTGACGTCCTTGATCTGGACCTGCTGCTTGCGCATTTCCGCGCGCACCGAGTCGGACAGGTTGGCCAGCCGCTCGTTCAGCACCGAGCGCAGATCGGCTTCCAGCAGGAAGTGGGCACCGCCCCGCAGGTCGAGGCCGAGATTGATGCGGCTGCTCGCGTACCAGTGCGGCATGTGATCAAGTACGCTCGACGGCAGCAGGTTGGGCAGCGCGAACAGCGCCGACAACAGCGTGATGCCGGCGATGACGATCGTCTGCCAGCGCGGAAGATTGAGCATGCCGACCTAGCCTCTCGGGCTCGTTACTTCTTGCCGCCGCCGAACAGGCTGCCCAGCAGGCTCTTGCGCTCCGGCGCGGGGGCCGGCGGCGGCAGCATGGGCTTGTCGTCTTCCTCGCTGCTGTCCTTCGGACCGCGCACCGATTCGCCGCGCGTCAGGATATCCGTGATGGTCTGCTTGATGATGCGAACCCGCACGCCTTCGGCGAGTTCCACCTGGACCTCGTTGTCGGAGATGACCTTGGTCACCAGACCGATGATGCCGCCGCCGGTGACGACGCGGTCGCCGCGCTTCACCCCGGCCAGCATTTCGCGCTGGGCGCGCACCTTGGCCTGCTGCGGGCGGATCAGCAGGAAGTAGAAGACGACGAAGATGAGGACCAGCGGGAAGAGCTGGACGAGGAAATCCCCGCCACCGCCACCTGCACCCTGCGCCCACGCCTGCGAAATGAACATCGTCTACTCCCGAATCTTCCGGCCGTCGAAAAAGCGCGCGGACTATAGCGGTCTTGCCCCGCTTTGCAATGCAAGCGGGGGACGATATGGTCGCCCCCCTTTTCAGCGGCCGGCGACGATGGATCAAGACCTTAAAGCCACTATTTCACGCATTGCGGCAGCGCTCGACCGTCTGGCGCCCCCCACCCCTCCCGGCACGGACATCAACGGGGCCGAAGCCTATGTCTGGCACGCGACCGGCCATCGCCTAGAGGCGGTGCCCAAGGTCAACCGCGTGAACCTCGATCTCCTGGTCGGCATCGACCGCCAGAAGGAGACGCTGGTCGAGAACACCCGGCGCTTCGCCAAGGGCCTGCCGGCCAACAACGCCCTGCTCTGGGGCTCCCGCGGCGCCGGCAAGAGCTCGATCGTCAAGGCGGTCCACGCCCATGTGAACCGCGAGATGGGCGGCCCGCCGGGTCCCCTGGCGCTGGTCGAGATCCATCGCGAGGACATCCCGTCCCTCCCCGCACTCCTGACCATGATCCGCGATTCCAGCCGTCGCTTCATCGTGTTCTGCGACGACCTCTCGTTCGACGGGCAGGACGCCGCCTACAAGTCGCTGAAGGCCGTGCTCGACGGCGGCATCGAGGGCCGGCCGGAGAACGTCGTTTTCTACGCCACCTCGAACCGGCGCCACCTGATGCCGCGCGACATGATCGAGAACGAGCGCTCGACGGCCATCAACCCGTCGGAAGCCGTCGAGGAGAAGGTCTCGCTGTCGGACCGCTTCGGTCTGTGGCTGGGCTTCCACAATGCCGATCAGGATACGTTCTTCTCGATGATCGAGGGCTATTGCGAGTTCTACGGCCTCGACGTGCCGAAGGACGAACTGCGCAAGCAGGCGGTCGAATGGTCGATCACGCGCGGCTCGCGTTCGGGCCGCGTCGCCTGGCAGTTCATCCAGGAGATCGCCGGCCGGCTCGGCAAGAAGCTGGGATGAGCGATCCCGAAGACGTGATGTTCTCGCCCGCGGTAAAGGCGGAGCAGACGCGTCTCGGATCGCGCGCCCAGTTCGAGGGCCGGACATGGAACACGGAGATCACCGACGATCTCCGCCAATTCCTCGGCGTCATCGACACGTTCTTCCTCGCGACGGCCAGCGCCGACGGCCGACCTTATATTCAGCACCGCGGCGGACCTCCCGGCTTCCTGAAGCCGATCGGCACCCGCACGCTGGCCTTCGCCGACTTCGCGGGCAACCACCAGTACATCACGCTTGGCCATCTCCGCGAAAACGACCGCGCCCATATCTTTATCCTGCACTTCGCGACGCAGCAGCGGCTGAAGCTCTGGGGCCGCGCCCGCATCGTCGAGGGCGATCTGGAACTGATGGAGCGGCTGGTCGACCCGGCCTACAAGGCACGGCCGCAGCGCGCGATCGCGTTCACGATCGAGGCCTGGGACATCAATTGCCGCCAGCACATCGTGCCGCGCTACAGCGAGGCTGAAATCGCACCGGCGGTCGACCGGCTCGCCCAGCGCATCAAGGAACTGGAAGAAGAAGTGACGCGGCTGAAGGGCCGGTAACGAATAAGCCGTCGTCTCTCCACTCCGCCTCGCTGCTCGAGGCTCCGGCCGAGACGACGGGCCCTTGTAGGCACGGTCCTTGCTTCCCCTGTCACGATCAGGGGGAACTGCATATGAACAAGTCAAAGGCCGCCATCCTCAATCGCCGCACCGTCCTTGCGGCCGCCGGCGCCGCCACGGCGGCCCTGGCCGCGCCGCGTATCCTGCGCGCTCAGGGCAAGGAGCTCGTGGTCGGCGGGGCCGCCAGCCACAAGAACTTCGTCGAGACCATCATCGCCCCGGTCGTCGAGAAGAAATTCTCCTGCAAGGTGGTGTTCGAGGGGTCCCGCTCGCTCGTCAATCTCGAGAAGATGCAGAAGAACAAGGACAAGCAGTACCTGTCGGTCGTCATGATGGACGATCCGGTCATGATCCCGGCGGTCGCCGAGGGCCTGCTCGATCCGCTGACGGCCGCCAAGGTCCCGAATCTCGCCGCGCTGAAGCCGGGCACGATCCATATGGACGGCATGTGGTGCAACTACCTCCAGCCCTGGCTGGGCATCGCCTACAACCCCAAGGTCATGAAGGTGGCGCCCACCTCTTGGGCCGACGTCTACGATCCCAAGTACAAGGGCCGCGTCATCCTGCCGTCGCTGCAGAACACCGAAGGCCTCGCCAACCTGTTCATGGCGGCTTTCCTCGCCACCGGAAAGCCGATGGCCGAGGCACAGAAGGACATCGACGCCGGCTTCAAGAAGCTGGTCACCATCAAGCCCAATCTGCTCACGGCTTACACGCAGATGCCGCAGGCCTACAATCTGCTGGAGCAGGGCGAAGGCTTCATGATCTCGAGCGCGATCTCGCAGGTGGCGCTGGAGCGCAAGGCCGCCGGGGCGCCGGTCGAGATTGCCGTGCCGAAGGAAGGCATCTTCGCCATGCCGTCGGGCGTCGCTCTGGTGAAGGGCGGGCCGCAGCCGGAACTGGCCGCGGGCTACATCAACGAGATGATCGGGCCGGAGATCCAGGCCAAGCTCTCGGCCGCCACCTATTCGCTCCCGACCAACAAGGACACGCCGGTACCGGCCGGCGCGCCGACCAACGCGACCATCTTCGGCATCGACTGGAAGTTCGTCGCCGACAACCGCGCCGACTGGGTGAAGCGCTGGGACCGCGACATGGCGATGTAGTCGGGAGGCCGCATCGTGACCTCCGACTCGTTCCTCGACGTCGCCGGTGCCGAGAAGTCCTTCGGCGGCGTCACCGTTCTGGGCGGCGTCGACCTTCAGGTCGCCGCCGGCGAGTTCATATCGCTGCTCGGCCCCTCGGGATGCGGCAAGACCACTTTGTTGCGCATCGTGGCCGGCCTGCTGGCCGCCGACCGCGGCGCCATCCGGCTGGATGGCGAGGAGATCGGCGCCCGGCCGCCGCATCGGCGCGACGTCGGTGTCGTCTTCCAGAATTACGCGCTCTTCCCTCACCTGACGGTCGCCGAGAACATCGCCTTCGGCCTGAAGGCGCGAAAGCATCCCGCTGGCGAGATCGGCCCGACGGTGCGGCGCTTTCTGTCGCTCGTCCACCTGACCGACTTCGCCGACCGCTCGGTGCGGGCCCTGTCGGGCGGCCAACAACAACGCGTGGCGGTCGCCCGGGCGCTCGCCGTACAGCCGAAGCTGCTGCTGCTCGACGAGCCCTTTTCCGCGCTCGACCGCAAGCTGCGCGAGAACATGCAGATCGAGCTGCGCCGCCTGCTGCGCGAACTGGGCATCACCGCCGTCTTCGTCACCCACGACCAGGACGAAGCGCTCACCATGTCCGACCGCATCGCGGTGATGAACAAGGGCGCGATCGAGCAACTGGCAGAGCCGGCCACGATCTACCGCTCGCCCGCCACCGCCTTCGTGCTCGAATTCGTCGGCCTCTCCTCGCGTCTCTCCGGCACGGTCGTCGGCCAGGACTACGACCACGTCATCGTCGACACCGCGTACGGCCCGCTGCGCGCGCCGGGCAGCTTCGTGGCCGGCGCGTCCGTCGTGCTCGCCGTGCGTCCTGAGCGTATCAAAGTGAATGCGCCGGGCGATTATGCGATGGTCGCGCGCCTGCGCGATGCCGTGTTCCAGGGATCGAAGGTCCAGCTCCATTTCGAGGCGAAGGACGGCGACCATCTGGTGGTCGAAACGGCCGATCTGTCCGACGGCCTGCCCGCGCCCGGCACCGAGATGCGGCTGGGCTGGGCCGTTGCCGACACGCTGATCTACCCGGCGCCATGACGACCAAAGGCGCGCCCTCGCCGTGGCGGGATCCCGTCGCCCTCCTCGCGGCGCCGGCGGTCCTCTATCTGCTGGTCGTCTACGCCTTCCCCCTGCTCTGGCTCTTCATGAAGAGCCTGACGGGGCCTGGCGGGCTGACGATCCAGCCCTACGTCGCCTTCCTCAGCGACCCCTTCAACTGGCGCGTCATCGGCAACACGCTGCGGGTCGCTGCCTGGGTCACCGTCGTCTGCTTCGTGATCGGCTATCCCGCCGCCTTCGCGCTGGCCCGTGCCGGCGCGGTGCTGCAGATCGTGATGCTGGTCTCGATCATCCTGCCGCTCTCGGTCGGCGCCGTGGTCAAGGCCTTCGCCTGGCAGATCGTGCTGCGCCGCGACGGCATCGTCTCGCAGACCCTGGTGGGGCTGGGCCTCTGGGACGAGCCGCAGCGGCTGCTCTTCACCGAGACCGGCCTGGTGCTGGGCGCGGCCAACATCTTCCTGCCCTTCATGATCCTGCCGATTTACTCCGTGGTGAAACTGATCGACCCGCGCCTCAGCGAGGCCGGCGCGACGCTGGGCGCGACGCCGCTCTACCGCTTCGCCCACGTCACCCTGCCGCTCACGCTGCCGGGGATCGTCTCCGGCGTCGCCTTCGTCTTCTCGATGAGCGTGTCGATGTTCGTCATCCCCTCGCTGCTGATCGGCGACCGGTTCCAGACCCTGTCGACGCTCACCGGTCGCTCGTTCCTGCTGATGCGTAACGAGCAGCTCGGCTCGACCACCGCCGTCATCCTGCTGGTGCTGGCCGTCTCCATCGTCGTGGGCTCGACCTGGCTGGCGCGCCGGATCGGAGGCAGCACCACATGACCACCCTCGAGCGCGTCTCGCAGTATGTCGTCTGGTTCATCGCGGGCTTCACCGTCGTCTTCCTGATGACGCCGCTCGTCGTCACCATCGCCGTCTCGTTCGGCTCGTCGACGGTCTTTACCTTGCCGCCGCCGGACTGGTCGCTACGCTGGTACGAGCGTCTTGCCGGCATGCGCGGACTCGTACCGGCTCTCCTCGTCTCGCTGCAGATCGCAGCCGTCTCTACGGCGGTCGCCATGGTCCTGGGCACCTTGTGCGCCATCGCGCTGGTGCGCGGTCGCTTTCCCGGTCGCGAGACGATCTCCACCTTTCTCGTCTCGCCGCTGATGCTGCCCGGTCTGGTGATCGGCATCGCCATGCTGCAGGGCTTCAAGGCGATGGGGCTACGCGACGTCTATGCCAGCCTGCTGGTCGCCCACGTCGTCATCACCCTGCCCTACATCGTGCGCACCGTCGTCGGCGCGCTTTCCCTGTTCGACTTCTCGCTGATCGATGCCGCGCGCACCCTGGGTTGCTCCTACCCGGCGGCGCTCACGCGGGTGCTGGTACCGTCACTCGCACCGGCCTTCCTGACCTCCGGCATGTTCGCGTTCCTGGCCTCCATGGACAATTATCCGATCTCGATGTTCTTCACCGATGCCTGGACCAAGACGCTGCCCATCCAGATGCTGCAATATGTCGAGGAACGGCCCGACCCGACCATCGCGGCGATTTCCGCCGGGCTGGTGCTACTCGCCATCGTGGCGCTCGTGATCGGCGACCGTCTCGTGGGCTTGCGCAAGCTCGCCGACTTCTAGGAACGGCCAAATGAAAATCCTCGTCGCCAATCCCAATACGTCCACCGGCTTGACCGACCGGCTCGTGACCGCGGGCAAGCTCGTCGCCAGCGCCGGCACTGAATTGCTGCCCATGACCGCGCCGCGCGGCGTGCCCTACATCGCCACCCGCGCCGAAGCAGCGATCGGCAGCGCCATGATGCTGGAGATGCTGGCCGAGCGGCGCGGCACCTTCGATGCCGCCATCGTCGCGGCCTTCGGCGATCCTGGTCTCGGCGGCGCGCGCGAGCTGTTCGATTTCCCTGTGGTCGGCATGGCGGAAGCCGCGATGCTGGTCGCCTGCACGCTCGGCCGCAAGTTCGCGATCGTGAGCTTTGCCAAAGCACTGGAACCCTGGTTTGCCGAGATCGTGGAGTGGCATGGATTGTCGGGCCGCTGCGCCGCCATCCGCACCCCCGACGAGGGATTCCGCTCGATCGACGACGTGCAACACGAGAAGGAGCAGGTGCTGATCGATCTCGCACTCGGCACGGTGAAGAATGACGGGGCGGACGTCGTCATCCTGGCCGGCGCGCCGCTGGCGGGACTCGCCAACACGATCCGCGACCGCGTGCCGGTGCCGCTGGTCGACGGAATCCAGGCGGCGGTGACGATGGCCGAGGGTCTGGTGCGCCTCAATCCCCGCAAGGCCACTCAAGGGACCTACCGTCGTCCCGCGCCCAAGGATTCGAAGGGCCTCGCCGGCCCGCTGGCCGACGTGATCGCCCACAGGGACTCGTAACGACGATGCGCGACCTCAAGGGCTACGGCCGCACGCCGCCCAACCCGCAATGGCCAAACGGCGCGCGGGTCGCCGTCTCCTTCGTGATCAACTTCGAGGAAGGGGCGGAGATGTCGTTGTCGGCGGGCGACGCCCACAACGAGAAGGTCTATGAGGTCACCGACGAAGTCGTGGGCGTGCCCGACCGGTGCATGGAATCGCACTTCGAGTACGGCACCAAGGCCGCGTGGTGGCGCATTGCCGATGCGCTGGAGCGGCTGGGCGTGCCGGCAACGGTCAGCACCTGCGGCCTGGCCGCCGAACTGTCGCCCTGGCTGATCCAGGATGCGGTGGCGCGCGGCCACGAAATCTCCTGCCACGGCTGGCGTTGGGAAAAGCATGCCCACATGGAGGAGGTGAAGGAGCGCGAGATCATCGCCCGCACGGTCAAGGCGCTGACCGAGATCGCCGGCACGCGGCCTGTCGGCTGGCACACCCGCTCGACACCCTCGCCCAACACGCGCCGGCTGCTCGTCGAGGAAGGCGGCTTCCTCTACGACAGTGACGACTATTCGGACGACCTGCCCTTTCATGTCGAGGTCGCGGGCAAGCGCCACCTGGTGCTGCCCTACAGCTTCGACACCAACGACATGCACTATCACCAGGGCTTCCATCGCTTCGTATCGGCGCGCGACTTCGCCGACTATACGAACGACGCCTTCGACACGCTGTGGGCGGAGGGCGAGAAGTCACCGAAGATGATGTCGATCGGCCTGCACCTGCGCATGATCGGCCGCCCCGGCCGCATCGCCGCCCTCGACCGCATCGTCTCGCACATGAAGCAGAAAGGCGGCGCCTGGTTCGCCACCCGCCGCCAGATCGCAGAGCACTGGCAGGCGCGGTTCAGCGGGTAGCTACACAGCAAACCTCATCCTGAGGAGGCTGCGCAGCAGCCGTCTCGAAGGATGGGCCACCCGCACCAAGCCCGTTGCCTATCCTTCGAGACGTCGCGCTTCGCGCGCCTCCTCAGGATGAGGTGGTGCGAGTAGGGAGCGAGTTAGGACAGAAAGCCTCTAAGCCTTCACCTTCGGCCGCACGATCTTGATCGTCGAGGTCGAATGGACGATCAGGCGGCCCTTCTCGTCCTTGAGGTCGCCGTCGAGGAAGCCGACCGTCCCGCCCCAGCGCATCACGCGGCCCTCGGCATAGACGATCCCCGGTCCCATCGCCTCGAAGAAGCTGATCTTGAGTTCCAGCGTCGGCACGGCGACGCCGAGCTTGCCCTTGACGATGGCGGCATTGGCCATGGCCGTGTCGACCATTCCCGTCAGGAAGCCGCCCTGGCAGATGCGTCCCTGGGAGTGACAGAAGGCCGGCACGACCTCGAAGCGGAAGCGCGCATAGCCGCGCGTCGAGTCGATATCGAGCAACTCGCCGTTCAGCGTCTTCAACGCCTCGGGCGGATTGGCGCGCAGGATCTCCAGGATTTCCGAATCGTGGACGAAATCCTTGGGGACATGATGGAAGTCGGGATGGGCAGAACTCATGGCGGGCGGACTATACCGAACGCGCCGGCGCCCGCACCTTCCGGAACAGGCCGATCCGGGTGTGCGTTTCGGCCTTCGAAAGAACCAGCGGCGGCCGCGGCTTGCGTGCGGTACAACGCCTGCCCCACCACGGCTCGAACGAATTCGCGTCAGGAAATGAGCTTCAAGGTCCGCATCGCCTCCGCCGCCCGCACGATCGACGTGCCGTCTGGCACCACCATCCTGGATGCCGCGCTCGATGCCGGCATCTCCTATCCGTTCGGCTGCCAGTCCGGCAACTGCGGCGCCTGCAAATCGCATCTCGTGAAGGGCGAGGTGACGATGACGGGTTATTCCGAGTTCGCGCTTTCCGACGAGGAAAAGGCGCGTGGCATGATCCTCGCCTGTCGCGCCGTGCCGGGCAGCGAGAGCGAAGTCGCCTGGCTGCAGGAGGACGACCTGATCGTCCATCCGCGCCGCCTCCTCGCCTGCAAGGTCGTCTCCCTCAACGACGCCACGCACGACATCAAGCGCATCCGCCTCGAGATCGTCTCGGGCGGTCCCTTCGACTTCTCGGCCGGCCAGTTCGCGTCGGTGACCTTCGAAGGCTGCCCGCCACGCGACTATTCCATGGCCAACGTGCCGGGCGATCCGGTGCTCGAATTCCATGTCCGGCGCACGGCTGGCGGCGCCACAAGTGCCCATGTCGCGGAAAAGCTGACGGTCGGCGACAGCGTGCGTGTAGAGGGACCGTTCGGCGCCTCCTATCTCCGCGAATCCCACCGCGGCCCGATCATCGCCGTCGCCGGCGGCTCGGGCATGGCGCCGATCAAGTCGGTGATCGAGCGCGCCCTGCAGAAGGAATTGCCGCAGCACATCTATTTCTATTTTGGCGTCCGCAGCGAACGCGATCTCTACCTGCATGATCACTTCGCGGCGCTCGCGGCGAAGCACAAGACGCTTCACTTCGTGCCGGTCCTGAGCGAAGGCGGCGATTCGACCCTGCGGCACGGCCTGGTCCACGAAGCCGTCGCGCAGGATTTCGACGAGGTCGATGGCTGCAAGGCCTATCTCGCCGGTCCGCCGGTCATGGTCGAGGCCGCGACGCTGATGCTGGAGCAGCGAGGGATGCGCCGCGCCGATATCCATGCCGACGCCTTCTACACGGCGGCGGAAATGGCAACCGCCGGCAAGAAGACAGGGGCGGACCAGTGAGCGATCTCCTGCGGGGAAGGGTCGCCATCGTCACCGGGGCCGGCCGCGGCATCGGCCGTGCCATCGCGGAGTCGCTGGTGGCTGAAGGGGCGCAGGTCATCGTGGCCGACAACGGTACCTCGATCTCGGGCGACGGCAGCGACCCGGAAGTGGCGCGCGCGGCTGCGCGTGAACTGAACGACAAGGCGGGCGGCAAGAGCGCCCTGGCCTTCACCGAAAGCGTTGCCTCGCCCGGCGTGGCCCGGCAGCTCGTCGACCTGGCGGTGAAGACGTTCGGCGGCATCGACATCGTCGTGAACAACGCCGCCATCCTGCGCGACTCGCCCGTCTTCAGTGCCGATCCCGCCGATTGGGATGCGGTGATCCGCACCAATCTCTCCGCCGCCTTCTACCTGACCAGCGCCGCCTCGGGCGTCATGCGCAACCGGGGCAAGGCGGGCCGCATCGTCAACATCGTCTCGTCGGCGGGCCTTTCCGGCGCTCTCGGCCAGGCTGCGTATGCCAGCGCCAAGGCTGGCTTGCTCGGCCTGACGCGCGTCGCGGCGATGGACCTCGCCGACGCGCAGATCACCGCTAACGCCGTGTTGCCGTTCGCAGGCATCCAGCCCGCAGACGTCGCGAGCCTGGTGACTGCGCTCTGCTTACCCGCAGGCGAACCCATCACCGGCCAGTTGCTGGGTGTACGCGACCAGGAGGTCTTCCTGTTCGGCCAACCGCAGCCGGTCGCACGCCTCGAAGCGGGCGCACCGGACGCGCTCGCGGGCGACATCGCCCGCAAGCTCGACCGCCAGCTCACCGACCCTTTCGTCTTGTGAAGGAAAGGCACCCCATGAGTTCCTACGCCGCGCCGCCCCGCACCGTCGGTCGACTGAAGCGCCCGTTCGGCGATCTTCATTACGAGGTGTCGGGCAGCGGGCCGGCATTGCTCTTCGCCCATGGGCTGGGGGGCAATCACCTGAGCTGGTGGCAGCAGGTGGCGCACTTCGCACCCAATTACACCTGCGTCGCCTTCGCCCATCGCGGCTTCGCACCGTCCGGTCCGGTGCCTTCGGGTGTCGATCCCGCCGACTATGCCGGCGACCTCGCCGCCCTGATCGATCATCTCGGGTTTCCCGACGTCCGACTCGTCGCACAGTCGATGGGCGGCTGGACGATGCTGGAATATGCGCTCGCGCATCAGGATCGCGTGAAAGCGCTGGTGTTGAGCTCGACGTCGGGCACCATCGACCGGCGCGGCGCCGATCCGTCGGGCGGCAGCGCCTACGATGCCTGGCTCGCGAAAGCCGAGGCGACGATCGCCGACGGCATGGCGCGCGGCATCCATCCGGCGATTGGCGAACAAGCGGCCAGGCGCTTCCCCGACCTGCATCTCCTCTATCGCAGCATCGACGAGATGGCGGGCACGCTCGACAAGGAGAAGCTGCGCGCCGGCCTGCGCCGCACCGCGAAGCGCACCCTGGGCGAGTTCAAGACGTTTCGCGTGCCGACCCTGCTGATCGCAGGCGGCGAGGACATCGTCTTTCCGCCCTTCCTGGCAAGCGCCATCGCGGCAAGCCTGCCCTGCGGCGAAGCCGAGACCATTTCCGATGCCGGCCACTCGCCCTACTTCGAGCAGGCCGCTAGATTCAATGCGCTGGTCGACGCGTTCCTCGCGCGACAGCGCCAGGAGGTTTAGTTGTCCCAGGACAATCCGCGTATCGCCGTTCTCGGCTTCGCCATCGAGTGCAACCGGTTCTCGCCGGTGACGACGGCGGAGGATTTCGAGCACGACGTCGACATCCGCGGCAATCGCATCGTGAGCGAGGCCCGCTCCGGCAAGTCGATCACCATGCCCGACCTGCCCGGCTTCTTTGACGAGATGGACCGCACTGGCAACTGGACGCCGGTGCCGCTGCGCGTGTCGCTGGCGCAACCCGGCGGACCGGTGGAGGAGCAGTTCTTCAAGGCCTATCTCGCCGAGATCGAGGCCGGCCTGAAATCTGTCCTGCCGGTCGACGCGATCTTCGTCTCCTGCCATGGCGCCGCGCTGGCGCAGGGCACCGACGATCCCGACGGCGACCTGTTCGAGATCCTGCGCTGCGCCGCCGGTCCCGACGTGCCCATCGTGTCGGTGTTCGACCTGCACGCCAACGTCTCGCGTCGGATGATCGACAATCTCAGCGTCTTCGTCGGCTATCTCGAGAACCCGCATGTCGACATCTACGAGCGCGGCGTCGAGGCGGCCAAGCATATGCGCGAACTGCTGGCCGGCACGCGCACGGCGATCGAGATGGTGAAGCTGCCGCTGGTGCCGCCGCAGATCGCGCTGCTGACCGCCAAGGGCCCGTATGCCGACCTGATCAACTACGGCCAGACCAAGGTCGGCGGCGACATCCTGAACGTTTCGGTGATGGCGGGCTTCGCCTACAGCGACAGTCCCAAGAACGGTCTCACCGCCGTCGTCACCGCGCGCAACGGCAACCGCAAGGCCGCCGCCGATCTCGCCCTCGACATCGCCCAGCGGGCCTGGGGCATGCGGGAACGCTTCAAGCGCGAGATGACGACCCTGGCCGACGCGGTACAGCTCGCCGGTTCGGCCGGACGCGACAAGCGGCGCAAGCCCATCGTTCTGGCCGACGTGGCCGACAATCCCGGCGGCGGCGGTCGCGGCAACACGACCTACCTGCTGCGCGCGCTGAAGGGCGCCAAGGTTCAGGGCGTCATCTTCGGGGTCTTCAACGATGCAGCCCTCGCCGCCAAGGCGCACGAGTTGGGCGAGGGTGCGATCTTCAACGCGTCGTTCAATACGCAGGAGCACCAGGAATTCTCCCTGCCATTCGACTGCGAAGCCAAGGTCGTGAAGCTGTCGGACGGTCAGTATGTCGGCCGCCGCGGGGTTCTCCGGAACGTCTCCGCCGACATGGGTCCCTCGGCCCTGCTCGATCTCGGCGGCATTCTCGTCGTGGTCATCAGCATCCGCTGCCAGTGCATGGACCCGCGCCAGTTCGAGATGTTCGGCCTCGACATCGCGCAGGCACGAACGGTGGTTGTGAAGAGCCGCGGCCATTTCCGCGGCGGCTTCGACGAGTTCTTCAAGCCGGAGCAGATCTACGAAGTCGATTGCCCCGGGCTGACCTCGCCGGTGCTGGCCAACTTCACCTGGACCAAACTGCCGAGACCCGTATACCCGCTCGACGAAGAAACAACCTGGAATCCGCCCCCTATCGGCTGAGGAGATCGCCATGCTGTGTCGTGCTTTGTTTGCCGCCATCGCCCTTGTCGCGGCGGCGCCGGCCTCCGCGCAACCGAGCAAGACCCTGAAGGCGGTCATGCACTCGGATCTCAAGATCATCGATCCGATCTGGACCACCGCCTACATCGTGCGCAATCACGGCTACCTGATCTACGACACCCTTTTCGCCTTCGACGCCAAGCTCGAGCCGCGCCCGCAGATGGTCGAGAGCTGGACCGTCAGCGACGACCAGCTCACCTGGACCTTCAAGTTGCGCGACGGCCTGAAATGGCATGATGGCCAGCCCGTCACGACGGCGGACGTGCTGCCCTCGATCAAGCGCTTCACCGACAAGGACACGCTGGGCGGCCTGCTGGGAAAACAGACGCAGGAGATGAAGGCGATCGACGACCGGACCTTCCAGATCGTTCTGAAGCAACCCTACGGAATGATGCTGAAGACGCTTGCGAAGCCGTCGTCCGTTCCGCTCTTCATCATGCCCAGGCGCGTTGCCGAGACGCCCCTCACCCAGCAGCTGTCCGACACGACCGGCTCGGGCCCGTTCATCTTCAAGAAGGACGAGTGGAAGCCCGGCGAGAAGGTGGTCTATGTCCGCAACCCCGACTACAAGCCGCGCGCGGAGCCGCCGTCGGGCCTGGCCGGTGGCAAGGTGGCCAAGGTCGACCGGGTCGAATGGGTCTCCATCCCCGACACCCAGACCGCGATCAATGCCCTGCAGCAGGGCGAGATCGACATGATCGAGCAGCCCTCGCACGACCTGCTGCCGGTCATCGAGAAGGACAGGAACGTCGAGATAATCATCCCCGACCAGCTCGGGTCGACGTACATCCTGCGCTTCAACTGGAAGCAACCGCCGTTCAACGACGTGCGCTACCGGCGCGCCGCCATGATCGCGCTCAACCAGAAGGACTTCCTGCAGGCCGTCATCGGCGATCCGCGCTACTACAAGGTCTGCAAGGCGATGTTCAGCTGCGGCGGGCCGCTCGAGAACGCGGCCGGCACGGACGGCATCCTGGAATCCCGCTTCGAGGAATCGAAGAAGATGTTGAAGGACGCCGGCTACGACGGCACGCCGATCGTGCTGCTTCAGTCGACCGACCTTGCCGTCCTGACCAACCTCGCCCCGGTGGCCAAGACTCTGCTGGAGCGCGGCGGCTTCAAGGTCGACATGCAGTCGATGGATTGGCAGACGCTGGTCGCCCGCCGCGCCAAGAAGGATCCGGTCGCGCAGGGAGGCTGGAACATCGCCATGACGGCGGCCGCCGCGGTGCTGCTGATCGACCCGGTCAACAACCACTATGCCGAGGCGAGCGGCGACCGCGCCCAGTTCGGTTGGCCGCTCGACGAGGAGATCGAGAGACTGCGCCTGGCCTTCGTCGGCGAAGGCGATCCGAAGAAGCAGATGCAGATCGCCGAGCAGGTCCAGAAGCGGATACTCGACCAGGGCGTCACCGTCCCGCTCGGCCAGTTCCTCCAGCCGATGGCGCGGCGCAAGGGCGTGACGGGCAACATCGAATCGCCCATCACCGTGTTCTGGAACGTCGAGAAGAAGTAGCCGGTTCTACCGGTCGGGCAGCGGGATGAATTCCGGATCCCCTGCCACCATGGCGAAGCGCTTCTCGCGCCAGTCTTCCTTGGCCTTCTCGATCCGCTGCTTGCTGGAGGAGACGAAGTTCCACCAGATGTGGCGCGGACCGTCGATGGGGGCGCCGCCCAGCAGCATGGCCTTGGCGCCATCGGGACCCGCCAGCGCCTCGACCGTCTGGCCGGGCGCCAGCACCGCGAGATCCCCGACACCGAGCTGGCTCTCGCCCACGACGATCATGCCCTCGGCGACGTAGATCGCACGCTCCTCGTGGTCGGGCGTAACGGCCAGGGCGGCACCGGCCGCCATCTCCACACCGACGTAGAAGATCGGCGAGAAGTGGCTGGTGGGCGCGGTACGGCCGGCATAGGTGCCCACGATCAGGCGCAGGTCGGCGCCGCCCTCGCTCCAGGCCGGCAGGCGCGCCTTTTCGACGTGCTCGAAGGCCGGGGCAGTTTCCTCATGGGTCTTCGGAAGCGCCACCCAGGTCTGGACGCCGTGCATCCGGAAGCCGGTGGCGCGCATCTCCGGTTCCGTCCGCTCGCTGTGTACGATGCCGCTGCCGGCAGTCATCCAGTTGACGTCACCTGGCCGGATCGCCTGTGAATAGCCGAGGCTGTCGCGATGGTAGATGCCGCCGTCGAAGAGATAAGTGACCGTCGCCAGACCGATATGCGGATGTGGCCGGACCTCCATGCCGCCGCCCGGCGGCACGTCCATCGGCCCGAAATGGTCGAGGAAGATGAAGGGACCGACAGTGCGGCGCTTGACGCTGGGCAACACGCGGCGAACCGCGAAGCCGCCTCCCAGGTCGTGAGCCCGTCCCTGGACCAGTAGCTCGATTGGATCGACCATGCTGTTCTCCCTCTGCGCCACGCGTCCCGGTTAATTCGTAAAGATCGGGCCGGTCAATCTCGCGCCGGCTCTTCGCAAATGCAGCAATCTTGAAAGGTTGCCCACTGTGACCTTTCACGGAAGAAAACCCTCCCGGGATGAAAATCCTATAATTTTCAACATGTTAGGCGGTTTACACGGGTGTTGCATTTTTGCAACTTTTTGTTGGACTTGTGGATACTCCGTGGCCACAGTGGCCCTCAAGCGGGGCACGCGGGGGGCATCGACCGGGGGAGGTCGTTGGATCGCTAGTCGCCTCAATCGTCAATTTGTAGCGTTCAATGAACGGAGAGGCCGACTGATGACGTCCAACATGACGCGTCCCAAACGCGCCCATTGCTGGCGAACCGTCCGCACCCTCGTGGCAGCGACCTTTGCAATCTCGTCGATCTTCGGCGCCGCCGGCGCCATGGCCCAGGTCAAGGCCCCGCCCAAGAACCAGCTCAAGAAATCGGCGCCCAGGGCTGCCGCTCCCTCGTCCGTTCCCAGCGAAGACGTACAGGCTTTTTCGATCGCGGCCGACAGCAACGTCGTCCAGCAGCTCATCATCTTGCGTGTCGATCCCACCGACGCCCAGGCGGCCGCCGATGCCGTCAGCAAGGCGCTGAGCCAGCCAGAGGTGAAAGCCGCCAGCTCGGGCCGCGCCGTGCTCGCCCCGCAGGGCGCAGGTCAGCCCAAGCGCCTGGTTTCGCTGCAGCTCTATTCCAACAAGTCCCTGGCGGTCGATCTCGCCCGCAGTGCAGACGGTTCGTTCGGCTTCAAGCTCGCGCCCGGCGCGACCGAGGACGACGACGAACGCTTTTCCAGCCTGCCGGGCTCGGCCCCCACGTCGGGCGTCGGCGCCCGCTCCGTGGTCGCCGATTCGGTGAAGACCATGAAGACGAGCAGCGCCACGCTGGCGTCCAGTCTCGCCCCGACCGGCGCCAATCCGGCCGCTCTCAAGGAACTGACCCAGGCGCTGGCCGGCTTCTCGACCGCCGCCGCGAAGATCGACGTCGTCCAGGGCCGTACCGTGGACGGCACCCCGCGCGTCCTCGTCGCCAGCCTGGGTGACGGTACCGCCAAGCAGTCCTTCTGGTGGTTCGCTCCCTCCAACCAGCCAGAAGGCTGGTTCGACGACCAGGGCCGCCGCCTCGGCGGCACGGCGCTCGCCAACCCGCGCCCGGAAGCCCGCATGTCCTCGCCGTTCGGAACGCGCCACTACTACGGCCGCAAGAGCAGCAATGCCTTCCACAACGGCATCGATTTCGAGGGCAAGACCGGCGAGCCGATCTATGCCGCGGCCGACGGCGTCATCAATCACCAGGGCTGGTATTTCAACTACGGCCGGACGGTGAAGATCGGGCACGCCGACAATTTCGAGACGCTCTACGCCCACATGTCGCGTTTCGCCGACGGCTTCGGTCCCGGCTCGCGCGTCCGCAAGGGCGACCTGATCGGCTATGTCGGATCGACCGGCCGCTCGACCGGCGCCCATCTGCACTTCTCCGTGATCGTGAACGGCCAATTCGTCGATCCCGCACCCTACATCTCGGAAAAGGGCGGCAACCACGCTCTCGCGGGCGAGCAGCTCGTCTCCTATCGCCAGTGGCAGCAGGAGATCAAGCGCGCGGCCGACCGCGGCCGGAGCAGCAGCGACAACCGTTATCCCGGCCTGCAGGGCGCCGAGCCGTGGTCGTCCAACCCCTTCTCTTCCCGCTCCGCCGACCGCCTCTGAGGCGCCATGGTCCGGCGCGCGGCGCCGTTGCGCGCGCCCAGTTGTTCGCCTAGGAATTGCGTCATCGATCCTGAACGGTTGCAGACAGCAGCCGACGGGACGTCAGAGGCAACCACGAGGGAAGTCAAATGTTCAAGAAAGTCATGGCCGGCGTTTTCGCCGCCGGTCTGGTCGGCGCCGCCGGTACGGCGTATGCCGGCAAGGATCTCGATGCCATCAAGGCGCGCGGCCAGCTCCTCTGCGGCGTCAGCACCGGCGTCGCGGGCTTCGCGTCGGCCGACAGCCAGGGCAAGTGGACGGGCATCGACGTCGATGTCTGCCGCGCCGTCGCCGCCGCCATCTTCGGCGATGCCGACAAGGTTAAGTTCATCCCGACCACCGCCCAGCAGCGCTTCACCGCGCTCCAGTCGGGCGAGGTCGACCTGCTGGTCCGCACCACGACCTACACGCTGACCCGCGACACCGCGCTGGGCTTCGATTTCACCGGCATCAACTATTACGATGGCCAGGGCTTCATGGTGAACAAGAAGCTCGGCGTGAAGAGCGCCAAGGAGCTGAACGGCGCCACTGTCTGCGTGCAGCCGGGCACCACCACCGAGCTCAACCTCGCCGACTACTTCCGTGCCAACAAGATGACCTTCAAGCCGGTTGTCATCGAGAAGATCGAGGAAGTCCGCGCCGCGTTCTTCGCCGGCCGTTGCGACGTGTTCACGACAGACGCCTCGGGCCTCTACGCCACGCGCGTCGCGAACGCCCCGACGCCGGACGACTACATCATCCTGCCGGAAATCATCTCGAAGGAGCCGCTGGGACCGGTCGTGCGCCATGGCGACAACCAGTTCGCCGACATCGTGCGCTGGGCGTTCTTCGCCATGCTCGAGGCCGAGGAATACGGCATCACCTCGAAGAACGTCGACGAGATGCTGAAGAGCGACAATCCCGCGATCAAGCGCATCCTCGGCGTGACGCCGGGCATGGGCAAGGCGCTCGGGGTCGACGAGAAGTGGGTCTACAACATCATCAAGCAGGTCGGGAACTACGGTGAGGTCTTCGACCGCACCGTCGGCGCCGGCTCGCCGCTCAAGATCGCCCGCGGCCAGAACGCGCTGTGGACGCAGGGCGGCCTGCAATACGCTCCGCCGATCCGCTAGCGATCGGTACACTACGACGCCAACCGCCGCCCGCAAGGGCGGCGGTTTTTTCTTTGGCCGTTGCAAACATGCCCGGGATGCGGAAATCTGCGACCGGGGAAGTGTCGGGGGACACAATGCTCAAAGTTACATTATCGATGATCGCCGGCGTTTCGGCCTTCGTGGCGACGGCGGCGATGGCCGGCCCCGTCCTCGATGCCGTCAAGGCACGTGGTCAACTCAACTGCGGCGTACACCCCGGAATTGTCGGCTTCATGCATGCCGACAGTCAGGGCGCCTGGCGCGGGCTTTCGATCGACATGTGCCGCGCGACAGCCGCCGCGCTGTTCGGTGACGCGAGCAAGGTCAAGTATATCCCTCTCGATGCCGCAAAGCGCTTTCCGGCACTCGATGCCGGCGAGGTCGACCTGCTCGCTTCGAATTCAACCATGACGCTCGGCCGGGATGCTGGCGCCGATTTTGCCGGCATCTACTACTATGACGGCCAGGGCTTCATGGTCCCCCGCAAACTGGGCAAACGTGTCGTGAGCGATCTCAACGGAGCCACGATCTGCATCCAGTCGGGCACCACGACCGAGGCCAACGTCGCCGATTTCTTCCGCCTGAACAAAATGACCTTCAAGCCGGTCCTGATGGAGAGTGTCGACGAGCTGCGCACGGCCTTCTTTGCCGGCCGTTGCGATGTCCTGACGGCGGACCTGTCGAACCTCTATGCCACCCGCGCCGCCTATGCGCCCAATCCCAGCGACTACTCGATCCTGCCACGCGGCATCACCAAGGAACCGCTGGGCCTCGCGGTCCGCCACGGCGACCACCAGTTCGCGGACATCGTGCGCTGGTCTCTCTACGCGATGATCGAGGCCGAGGAATACGGCATCACCTCCCGAAACGTGGATGAAGCGCTGAAAATCGAGAACCCGACCTTGAAACGCATTCTCGGGGTAACGCCGGGCATGGGCAAGGCGCTCGGCGTCGACGAGAAGTGGGCCTACAACATCATCAAGCAGGTCGGGAACTACGGCGAGAGCTTCGATCGGAATCTCGGCCCCAACACGGTGCTCAAGATTCCGCGTGGCCTCAACGGCCCATGGCGCGACGGCGGCATGTTGTACGCCCCACCGATCCGGTGACATCGGCCGTTTTGGCCTGCGGCTTGCATGCCTCCCAAACAAGGCGGCATTGTGCGGACAACAACAAACGGGAGGTGACATGCGAAACAGGTTCGTAGCGACGGCGGCCGGTCTGGTCGCAGCATTCCTCGGGTTCTCCGGAACGGCTCATGCGGGCAAGGATCTCGACGCCGTCAAATCCCGCGGAACCCTGAATTGCGGTGTCGGCATCGGTACCGCGGGCTTCATGCTGGCTGACAGCCAAGGCAAGTGGAAGGGCCTTTCGGTGGACGTCTGCCGCGCCGTCTCGGCGGCAATCTTCGGCGATTCCGAGAAAGTCAGGTACGTCCCCCTCACCTCCCAGCAGCGCTTCACCGCCGTCCAGTCGAGCGAAGTGGACATCGTGATGGGCAACGCCACCTACACGCTGACCCGCGATACCGCGCTCGGTCTCGATTTCACCGGCGTCTACTACTATGACGGCCAGGGCTTCCTCGTGCCGAAGAAGCTCGGCGTGAAGAATGCCAAGGAGTTGAATGGCGCCACGGTATGCGTGGCTCCCGGAACCACGACTGAACTCAACCTCGCCGACTACTTCCGCGCCAACAAGATGACCTTCAAGCCGGTCGTCATCGAGAAGGTCGACGAGATCCGCTCGGCCTTCTTCTCCGGCCGCTGCGACGTCTATACGACCGATGCGTCGAGCCTGGCCGCGACGCGCGCCGCCAACGTGCCGCCGCCGCAGACCTTCGACGACTACATGATCCTCCCGGAAATCATCTCGAAGGAGCCGCTGGGACCGGTCGTGCGCCACGGCGACAATCAATTTGCCGACATCGTGCGCTGGGCGCTCTACGCGATGCTCGAGGCCGAGGAATATGGCATCACCTCGAAGAACGTCGACGAGATGCTGAAGAGCGACAATCCTGCGATCAAGCGCATCCTCGGCGTCACGCCGGGCATGGGCAAGGCGCTCGGGGTCGACGAGAAGTGGGTCTACAACATCGTCAAGCAGGTCGGGAACTACGGCGAGAGCTTCGATCGAAACGTCGGCATGGGCTCGCCCCTCAAGATCCCGCGCGGCCAGAACGCGCTGTGGACCCAGGGGGGGCTTCAGTACGCACCGCCGATTCGTTGAAGCGGGAAGTTGGGCACAGATGGGGTGGGATTTGCCCGGTTGCACCGGGGCAATTCCCACCTACACTGAGGGCAATATCGGGCATTTAAGGCCCGCGCGGAAAAACCGCATCGGGCAGGGGGAATAGCGTATGGCAGTCGAGTCTCTCGGCTCTGTGCCACGGGTGAAGGTGGCTCCGTGGAACGATCCGGTCATTCGCGGCTGGGTGTTCCAGATCGTCGTGGTCGGTCTCGTCGGGTTCCTCGCCTGGTATCTGGTCAGCAACACGATCGAGAACCTGCAGCGCCAGAAGATCGCGAGTGGCTTCCATTATCTGGAGCGGGAAGCGGGCTTCGAGATCGGCGACACGATGATCGAGTATTCGCCGGCCAGCACCTACGCCCGCGCGATCTGGGTCGGCATTCTCAATACGCTGCGCGTTGCCGTTCTCGGCATCCTTCTCAGCACCCTGCTTGGCACAGTGATCGGCGTCGGCCGGCTGTCGCCCAACTGGCTGCTCAGCCGGATCTGCGGCTGGTATGTCGAGGCCTTCCGGAACGTGCCGCTGCTGCTGTGGCTGTTCCTCTTCTACAAGCTGATCAGCGAGGCGTTCCCCGGTCCGCGGCAGGCGATTTCCATGCTTTGGAACAGCGTCTTCCTGAGTAATCGCGGCGTCTATTTCCCCGTGCCGATGGCCGACCCGATCCATAAGTGGATGGGCGTCGCGTTCCTGATCGGAATCGCAGGCACCTGGATGCTCGCCCGCTGGGGAAGGAAGCGCCAGGAAACCACCGGGCAGCCATTCCCCATCATCTCCGCGGGCCTTGGCATCCTGATCGGTCTCCCCGCCCTCGTCTGGCTGGCCGGTGGCGCGCCGCACCATATGAGCTGGCCGGAGCTGAAAGGCTTCAACTTCACCGGCGGCACCGTCATCCAGCCCGAGTTCACCGCGCTCCTGGTGGGCCTCGTGCTCTACACCTCGGCCTTCGTGGCCGAGATCGTCCGCTCCGGGATCCTGGCCCTGCACAAGGGCCAGAGCGAAGCGGCCGCGGCGCTCGGCCTGTCGCGCGGCCAGTCGATGCGGCTGGTGCTGCTGCCGCAGGCGCTGCGCGTCATCGTCCCGCCGATGACCAGCCAGTATCTCAACATCACCAAAAACAGCTCGCTGGCCATCGCGATCGGCTATCCCGACCTCGTCGCCTCGATCAACGTCACGATCAACCAGACCGGCCAGGCGATCGAGAACATCCTGATCATCATGGCCGCCTACCTGTCGGTCAGCCTGTCGATCTCGGCGTTCATGAACTGGTACAATAAACGCATCGCCCTGAGGGAGCGCTGAGCATGACCGACGCCATGCCTGCCGGCGACCGCAAGCCCCTCGCCCCTCCCGTCGACGAAAGCGGCGTCATCGGGTGGGCTCGCAAGAACCTGTTCTCCAGCTGGGGCAACGGCATCACCACGGTCGTGCTGATCGTGGGCGTCGTCTGGATCCTGAACTGGTTCCTCGAATGGGCGCTGTTCACCGCCAACTTCACGGCCTCGACCGGCAGCGAATGTCGCGGCGGTGGCGCCTGCTGGGCACTCATCCGCGAGAAGTTCCGCTACATCTTCTTCGGCTCGTTCCCCTACGAACAGCATTGGCGGCCGCTATTCGCCGTCATCGCCATGCTGGCCATGCTGGTGCTGAGCGCCGATCGGCGCATGTGGAACTGGCGCCTGCTGGTGATCTGGGGCGTCGGATCGTTCATCACCTTCATCCTGATGTTCGGTCAGATCCACATTCCGCTCAGCCTCATCCTGTTCGTCGCCCTCGTCGGCGGCGTGATCGGCCTGACGCTGCGCAGCGCGCTGGCAGCGCCGTCGGAGCGGATGGCTTACTACGCGCTGATCGGCATCGGTGCCGTGGGCCTGGTCCTGCGCATCGTGGGCATCCTGCCCAAGTGGAGCATCGCGATCGCGCCGCTCAGCTACGTCGAGACCAGCCTGTGGGGCGGCCTGCCAGTGACGCTGATCCTGGCCACCTACGGCCTCGCGTTCGCGTTCCCCTACGGCATCCTGCTGGCTCTGGGCCGACGCTCGAACCTGCCCCTCATCAAGGGTCTGTGCGTGGGCTTCATCGAGTTGATCCGCGGCGTGCCGCTGATCAGCCTGCTGATCATGGCCTCGGTCATGCTGCCGCTGTTCCTGCCCTCGGGCACGACCATCGACAAGTTCCTGCGCGCCCAGGTCGCCGTCATCCTGTTCGCCGGCGCCTACATCGCCGAGGTGATCCGCGGCGGCCTGCAGTCGCTGCCCAAGGGCCAGTTCGAGGCCGCCGATGCGATGGGGCTCAACTATGCGCAGAAGACCCTGCTGATCATCCTGCCGCAGGCGCTGCGGGTGGTGATCCCGCCGCTCATCAACACCTTCATCGGCTTCTTCAAGGATACGTCGCTGGTGCTGATCATCGGCATCTTCGACTTCCTGAACACCGCCAACCAGGCGCTGGTCGATCCAAACTGGGCAGGCTTCCCGGGTGAGGTCTACCTGTTCGCTGCGTTCGTCTATTTCATCTTCTGTTACTCGATGTCGCGGTACAGCAAGTACCTCGAGGTCGAACTCAACAAGGGTACGCGGCGCTAGGCGCCGCCAGGGAGCAAACCATGGCCGCAACAGCCCGCGATCTCTCGAAAGTCGATTCGGTGATCCAGCTGAAGGGCGTCAACAAGTGGTTCGGACAGTTCCACGTGTTGACCGACATCAATCTCGACGTGAAGGAAGGCGAGAAGATCGTCATCTGCGGACCGTCTGGCTCCGGCAAGTCGACGCTGATCCGCTGCATCAACCGGCTGGAAGAGCATCAGCGGGGTGACATCGTGGTGCACGGAGTCACCCTGTCCAACGACGTGAAGAACATCGACGCCATCCGCCGCGAAGTCGGCATGGTGTTCCAGTCGTTCAACCTCTTCCCGCACCTCACCATCCTCGACAACCTCACCCTGGCGCCGATCTGGGTGAAGAAGATGCCGAAGAAGGAGGCCGAGGAGATCGCCATGAGCCTGCTGACCCGGGTGCGCATCCCGGAGCAGGCGCTGAAGTATCCCGGCCAGCTCTCCGGCGGCCAGCAGCAGCGCGTGGCGATCGCCCGCGCGCTCTGCATGCGCCCCAAGATCATGCTGTTCGACGAGCCGACCTCGGCCCTCGATCCCGAGATGGTGAAGGAGGTGCTCGATGTCATGATCGAGCTGGCGCGCGAGGGCATGACCATGCTCTGCGTCACCCACGAAATGGGCTTTGCCCGCGCCGTTGCCGATCGCGTGATCTTCATGGACCGTGGCGAAATCGTCGAACAGAACGAGCCGGAGGAGTTCTTCGCCAATCCGCGAAACGAGCGCACCAAGCTCTTCCTCGGCCAGATCCTCCACAACCACTGAAGACGCCGCGGAGCCGCCTTGGCTCCGCCCCGATCTCCGCCTAGAAGGCCGGGCATGAGGATAGTCGTTACCGGCGGCGCGGGCTTCATCGGCTCGGCGGTCGTACGCCACATCATCCGCGACACCGACTGGACCGTCGCCAACGTCGACAAGCTCACCTACGCCGGCAATCTCGAATCGCTGGGCGAGGCGCGCACCAGCAACCGCCACCGGCACTACAAGGTGGACATCTGCGATCGCCCGGCGATCGACGCGGTCCTCGCGGAAGTCCAGCCGGAGGCCGTCCTGCACCTGGCGGCCGAAAGCCATGTCGACCGGTCGATCGACGGGGCTGCCCCCTTCATCGAGACCAACGTCGGCGGCACCTACACCCTGCTCGAGGCCGTCCTTGCCTACTGGCGCACGCTCGACGAGAGCGCACGGGCCCGTTTCAGGTTCCAGCACATCTCGACCGACGAGGTCTTCGGTTCGCTGGGCGCGACGGGGCGCTTCACCGAGACGACGCCCTACGCACCCAACTCGCCCTACTCCGCGAGCAAGGCCGCTTCCGATCATCTCGTCCGCGCCTGGCATCACACTTACGGATTGCCGACCCTCGCCACCAACTGCTCCAACAACTACGGCCCCTATCATTTTCCCGAGAAGCTGATCCCGCTCATCATCATCCGTGCGCTGCGCGGGGAGAGCCTGCCGGTCTATGGCAAGGGCGAGAACGTGCGGGACTGGCTGCATGTCGAGGATCATGCCGAGGCGCTCACCCTGGTGCTTCGCAGGGGACGCCCGGGCGAGACCTACAATGTCGGCGGCGACAGCGAACGGCGGAACATAGACGTCGTACGGAGCATCTGCCGGCTGCTCGACGAGCTGGCGCCGGAAAACCTGCATCGCCCGCACGAGTCGCTCATCAGGTTCGTGACGGACCGACCGGGCCATGATGCCCGTTACGCCATCGATGCGAGCAAGATATCGAGCGAACTCGGGTGGCGTCCGCGGCATGATTTCGACAGCGGCCTGCGCGATACGGTGCGCTGGTTCCTCGATAACCGGGACTGGTGGGGACGCGTGATGAGCGGGGCATACCGCGGAGAGCGGCTGGGACTCGGCTGATCCGATTGCAGCGCGGCATACACCCGCGCCAGAATCTATGTCAGCGCCTGCCTGATCACCGAGCAGACCTCGTCGACGGCCTCAAGAGGCATATGCGGCCCCATGGGCAGGCTGAGCACGGTGTCGGCCAGCTTTTCGGCGAGCGGATAGCTGCCCTTCCCCTGCTTGAGGTCGGCATAGGCATCCTGGAGATGCGGCGGGATCGGATAGTGAATCAGCGACCCGATGCCGGCCTTCTCCAGGGTTTTGACAAGACCGGCACGGTGCGCCGTCCGCACGACATACAGGTGCCAGACCGGCTCCGCCCATTGCGGGACATTGGGTAATGCCAGGCTGGGCAAATCCGCCAACCGGTCGTCGTAGCGTGCTGCGACAATGCGGCGACGGTCGTTCCATTCGTCGAGCCTGGGCAATTTGGCTCGCAGGAACGCGGCCTGCAGTTCGTCGAGGCGTGAATTGAAGCCCCGTTCCAGGTTCACGTACTTCACGCGGCTGCCGTAGTTCCTGAGCACGCGCAGGCGTTCGGCAAGTGCGGCGTCGTCGGTCGTGACGGCGCCCCCGTCTCCGAAGGCGCCAATGTTCTTGCTGGGAAAAAAGCTGTGTGCGCCGGCATCGCCCAGGGAGCCGGCCCGCCGCCCGCGCACGCGCGCGCCCTGGGCTTGCGCCACGTCCTCGATGACCTTCAGGCCATGCTTGGCGGCCAGCGCCATGATCGCGTCCATGTCGGCCGGCTGCCCATAAAGGTGAACCGGCATGATCGCCCGCGTCCGGGACGTCAGGGCAGCGGCAATCCTGTCGGGATCGATGTTCGGTCCGCCGGGAGTCGGCTCGACCGGCACCACCTTTGCCCCGACCGCCGTCACGGCGAGCCAGGTCGCGATATAGGTATTGGAAGGCACGATGACTTCATCGCCGGCGCCGAGGTTCCAGGCGCGCAACACGAGTTCCAGTGCCTCGAGGCCATTGCCCAGTCCCACGCAATGCTTCGTGCCGCAGAACGCCGCATACTCCGCCTCGAAGGCCTCGACCTCCTTGCCGAGCACGAACCAGCCCGACTCCATCACACGGGCGTAAGCGGCATCGAGTTCGGTCTTGAGCTCGGCGTAGACCGACTTCATGTCGAGGAAGGGGATCATGCAGTCCTCGCTGCTTCGCGCCTGAAGGCCTCGTAATCGCGCAGGTACTCGCCCTCGTCGTAGAGGGTCGAGGCAACCACCAGGATGGTGGTCTGCGGCGCGAAGTCGGTGAGTTCGTGCCAGACCATGGGAGGGATGTGCAGCGCCCGCCCCGGATCGTCGAGCGACACCGTCTCCCTGACGCTGCCGTCGTCGAGGTGGACCTTGCAGGAGCCGTTCATCACCAGCGTCACGAGATGCGACTCGCGATGGCCGTGCCGCCCGCGCCACTGCCCGGGCGCGATGCCGTGCAGCCAGAACAGGCGCCGCGGCACGAAGCCCAGCTTCTGGTCGAACTCGAGAAAGTTGATGTTGCCACGTGCGTCGCTTTTTCCGGGGACGGAAAGCCAGCGGCAGTGACGGGTCTTGAGCGAAGGAAGGGTCATGGGAGGCCGGCAGCCTATCTCAGCGTTTCATCGATTGCAGCTTGCGCCATTGCATGTAGACGACGCCGCTCAGGGCAACGAGCCCGCCGACGATCTGGTAGACATTTGGCATGAAGCCATACGCCATTGACCATAATACGGCGAAAAACGGCACCAGATTGACCCAGAGGGACGCAATTGCGACACCGAGCCGGCTGGCTCCGATGTTCCAGAAGTAGGCTCCCATGGCGCTCGCGAACACGGCGACGAGCAGGAGCTGTGTCCAGACCCAGACGTCGGTGACTGCAAACGGCGACCTTGCCCATCCAATGGCCACCAGGGCGAGGCTGAGCGGAACCATCCATCCTAGCGCCGAAAGGGAGGCGACATAGGCGCGGTGGAGCTGGCTCGCCCGATCGAACCAGGCCTGTGCCTTCAGGCTGTAGACGGTCCACAGGGCGTTGGAGAGCAGAACGACGATCTCGCCGCCGCCGAGCGTGAGTGCACCCTGGCCGAACAGGCTGCCGGCCGCGAGGATCGCGCCGCCGGAGAGCGTCAGCGCCAGCGCCACGCCGAATCCCGGATCGAACCGCATCCCGGTGACGAGGCGCACCGTCGCCGCCGCCACCAGCGGGCCCGCCACCTGTACCGCCGCGGCCGAAATCGGATTGCTGAAGCGGATGCCGATCGTGAAGATCACGAAGAAGCCGCTCATCATAAGGCCGATCAGCAGGAACCGCTTCAGGCCGACCTCGATCCTGAGGCTGCTGACACCCTCGGCCAGGACGAGAACCATCGCCAGCGTGGCGACGGCCGTCAGCGTCCGGACGGCCAGCATCGGCACGACGTCGAAGTGCTGGAGCATGACCTTGGAGACGGGCACGTTGGCGCCCCAGCTCAGGCCCACGAACACCATGGCGGCGAAGGCGCCCAGCATGTGATGGCGGTCACGGCCGGAGATCTGGGTCATCGCCGCGCCGCGCGTGTCTGGCGGATCTGGTGCAGGGCGATGCCGCCCAGGACGACGAAGCCTCCGGCGACCTGAAGCCAGCTCGGCTCGCGTCCCATCAAGGCGGCAAGACCGATGGCGAACACCGGCGCGGAATTGGCGAACAGCGATGCGACGGGCACGCCGACCAGCGACACGCCGGTATTCCAGAGCAGGACCGCCACCGCGACGCCCAGCACGCCGATCCACACCACCATGCCCCACTCGACCGGCGTCGGCGGGCGGGTCGGCCAGACGATGCCGCCCAGTGCCCAGACGACGGCGCAGACCACGCCCAGCAGCACGCTGGCCACGGTCGAGGTGAGCGCCGACAGCGCGATCTGCCCGCGATCCGAGAGCCATTGCTGGGCGCGGATCGAGTACCAGCTCCAGCAGAGTTGGGCGATCACGAGCAGCCCCTCGCCGCCCTGGAGCCCGAACGAACCCGGCGCACGACCCGGCGTGCCCAGGACGACGACGATGCCGCCCGCGACCACCAGGACCAGCGTGAAGAAGAAGCCGGGCGGCGTGGTCGAACCCAGCATCACCCGCGACAGAACCGTCGCCCAGATCGGCCCGCACATCAGCACGATCGCCGAGGTCGCCGGGTGGGCGTGCGCCACGCCGAACGTGTAGAGCACCGAGAAGGCGGTCATCGCCGCGCCGAGACGCAGCAGTCGCCCCCACTGCAGCGGCCGCGGCGGCGCCACTGGCGGCTTGCTCAGCAACACGGCCAGCCACAGGACCGGGAGGCCGAGGATGTAACGGGACCAGGAGAGCAGCCAGTTGTCGTAATGCTCGGCGAGCGCCGCCAGCACGGGGATCATCGATCCCCAGATGAGGGCCGCCAGCAACAGCACGAGGGAGGCGCGTCGCAGCGCACCGACAGAGGGAGACACCGCTGTGCCGCTCAGCCCGGCGAACGACGGCGAACCGCCTCGTAACCGACGCGGCAATCCCCGTAGACGTCGGGCTTCTCGGTGGAGACCCGGGCTTCGGTCACCTGCGGCTGGGCGAGGCAAAGGTCCAGGATGGCCTCGACCAGCGTTTCCTGGAGGTTGAAGTGCCGGCTGCCGGCGAGGGCCACGATGCCGTCGTGGATGACGTCGTAGTTCAGCACGTTGGCGATGCTGTCGTCGGCGGCGCGCTCCGGGTCGCTCAGCAGAAGGTCGACGTTGATGACGACGGTCTGGGGCTTCTCCAGCTCGAAATCGTAGATGCCGATCGAGACCTGCAGGCGCAGGTCGCGGAAGAAGATTCGGCGCGAGGAGGTGGCGGCCATATTCACTTCTTCTTTTTCTTGTCGAAGGCGATGTCGCGCGGGCGGCCAGTCAGGTGCTCGCCACCGTCGACGATGAGCGTGTCGCCCGTATAGCTCGGCGTCGCCACGATGAAGCGGAGCGCGCGGACGAGATCCTCCGTCGTCACGCCGACACCCAGAGGGTTCGCGGCATGCTGCTCGGCGAAGCGTGCATCGGTCTGGCTGCCGCTGCGCAGGGTCAGCCCCGGCGCAATGCCGGCCACCCGCAGCCGCGGCGCGAAGGACTGCGCCAGCAGGGTCGTCAGCCCCTGGAGCCCAACCTTGGAGAGCGTATAGGTCAGGAAGTCGGGATTGAGGTTGAACAGCTTCTGGTCGAGCACGTTCACCACCAGTCCGGTCTCGCCCGCTGGAAGCTGGCGGGCCAATGCCTGGGACAAGAGCAACGGCGCCCGCAGGTTGATCGCCATGTGCAGGTCGAAATCGGCCGCCGTCGCCGTCGGCGCGCGGTCGAGCTTGAACAGCGAGGCGCTGTTCACCAGGCAGGTGAGCGTCACCCCCGGCGCCCGGCACTTGCCGATCAGCGCCTCGGTCTGCCGGGCGGAAGAGAGATCGGCCTTCACCGCCATCGCCTTGCCGCCGGCCGCCCGGATGGCCGCCACGGTCTCCCGCGCCCCGATGGCCGAATCCTTGTGGTGCACGAAGACGAAAAAGCCGTCGGCCGCCAGCGCCACGGCCAGCGCGCGGCCGATCCGTACCCCCGCCCCCGTGACCAACGCGCCTTTCATGCTGCGACACCCGCCCTTGGTGACTGAAAGAGGCGGCGGTTCTAGCATGCGACCATGAATTCGTCCCCGTTCGAAACCGTCGACTGCGTTGTGATCGGCGCAGGTGTTGTCGGCCTTGCCGTCGCCCGCGCGCTTGCCCTCGCGGGCCGTGAAGTCATCGTCGTGGAGGCCGCCGACGCCATCGGCACCGAGACGAGCTCGCGCAACTCCGAGGTCATCCACGCCGGCATCTACTACCCCAAGGGCAGCCTGATGGCCCGCTCCTGCGTCGCCGGCCGGCGCATGCTCTATGCCTACTGCAAGGACCACGGCGTGCCGCATCAGAACTGCGGCAAGCTGATCGTGGCGACCAACCAGGCCGAGAGCGAGAAGCTCGCCGAAATCAAGGGCCGGGCCGAGGCCAACGGCGTCGAGGGCATGCGCTTCCTGAGCGCGGCCGAGGCGATGGCGATGGAACCCAACTTGCAATGCACCGCCGCGTTGCTGTCGCCCAGCACCGGCATCGTCGACAGCCATTCCTACATGTTGGCGCTGCAGGGCGACGCCGAGAGCCACGGGGCGATGTTCGCCTTCAACAGCCCGGTGAAGAGCGGCCGTGTCGTCGAGGGCGGCGTCGAGATCGAGGTCGGCGGAACCGAGCCGATGAACCTGCGTTGCAAGCTGCTGATAAATTCGGCGGGCCTTCATGCGCCGACGCTTGCGAAAAAAATCGCCGGGATGCCATCCGAGCACATCCCGACCGCGTACTACGCCAAAGGAAATTACTTCACCTTGACCGGCCGCTCCCCCTTCTCCCGCCTCATCTACCCCGTCCCGGTGCCGGGCGGGCTGGGTGTGCACATCACCGTGGACATGGGCGGCCAGGCGAAGTTCGGGCCCGACGTCGAGTGGATCGACGGCATCGAGTACACGGTCGATCCGCATCGCGCCGACAAGTTCTATGCTGCCGTGCGCAAGTACTGGCCCGGCATCAAGGATGGCTCGCTACAACCCGGCTATGCCGGCATCCGCCCGAAGATCGTGCCGCAGGGCGCGCCGGCGCAGGATTTCACCATCACCGGCCCTGCCGACCATGGCGTGCCCGGCCTCATCAACCTGTTCGGCATCGAATCGCCCGGCCTTACCGCCTCGCTGGCGCTGGCCGAACAGGTGCGCGACCTCGCCGGTTCTGCATGACGCTGGCGCGCCGAGGCCTCATCGCCAGCGTTCTCGGCCTGCTCGGCGGCTGCTCTCCGGCAGCGCTGCTTAACACGACCGTTTCGCGACAGGGCTACAAGCTCGAGGCGGACATTCCTTACGGCAGCAACCCGCGGCAGAAACTCGACGTCTATACGCCGGAGCAGCCGCGTGGCGACGGCAAGTCGGTGATCTTCTTCTACGGCGGCTCGTGGGATTCCGGCGCCAAGGGCGACTACCTCTTCGTCGGACAGGCGCTGGCGGCCAGTGGGATCACCACCATCATTCCCGACTACCGCGTCTATCCCGAGGTCCGGTATCCCGCCTTCCTCGACGACGGTGCGGCAGCCACGGCCTGGGCGGCCCGCAGGGTGGGCACCGACAAGCTCTTCGTCGCCGGCCATTCGGCGGGCGCCTATATCGCGATCATGATGGTCGCCAACACGCCCTATCTCGCCGCCGCCGGCGTCGACCGCATGAAGCTGCCGGGCGGGATCGGCATCGCCGGCCCCTACGATTTCCTGCCCCTCACCTCGCGCCGCCTGAGGGAGATATTCGGCGGCGACCGGCGCGAGACCCAGCCGATCGAATACGCCCGTGCGCCGCTGCCGCCGATCCTCCTGCTGCACGGCACGACCGATACGACGGTGAAGCCGTTCAACAGCGAACGGCTGGCTGCGGCCTGGCGCAAGGCCGGCAGCACGGCCGAGCTCAAGCTCTATCCCGAGGTCGATCACATCGACATCGTCGGATCCTTCTCGGAACTGCTGCGCAAGCGCGCTCCGTCTCTCGACGACACGATTTCCTTCATCGACCGCACCTGATCCGCATTGCGGACAGCATGTCCACGGTGCGGTCCGTGGGCTGGCCCCCGGCGTTCGGGTTCGCTAATGCTTGGGGAACTTACCCAGGGGGAAAAGTCCAGATGATCAAGACGCGCTTCACCGAGATGTTCGGCATCAAGCACCCGATCGTGCAGGGTGGCATGCAATGGGTCGGCCGCGCCGAACTCGCCTCGGCCGTCTCCAACGCCGGCGCCCTCGGCATCCTGACCGGCCTCACCCAGCCGACGCCGGAGGATCTCCGCAAGGAGATCAAGCGCTGCCGCGAGATGACGGACCAGCCGTTCGGCGTGAACCTGACCATCCTGCCGACGCTCGTGCCGCGCCCCTACGGCGAGTACATCGACGCCATCATCGATTCCGGCATCAAGATCGTCGAGACCGCCGGCAACAATCCCAAGCCCTTCATGCCCAAGCTCAAGGAAGCGGGCGTTAAGGTGATCCACAAGTGCACCGCGGTCCGTCACGGTCTCTCAGCCGAGAAGGCCGGTGTCGATGCCATCTCGATGGACGGCTTCGAGTGCGCCGGTCACCCGGGCGAGGACGACGTGCCGAACCTCGTGCTGCTGCCGGCCGCCGCCAACGTCATCAAGATCCCGATGATCGCCTCGGGCGGCTTCGCCGATGCGCGCGGTCTCGTGGCCGCGCTGGCGCTGGGCTGCGAGGGCATCAACATGGGCACCCGCTTCATGGCGACCAAGGAGGCCCCGATCCACCAGAACGTGAAGGAGAAGATCGTCTCCTCCGACGAGCGCAGCACGTCGCTGATCCTGCGCACCATGCGCAACACCAGCCGCGTCTACGGCAACAGCATCGCCAAGAAGACGATCGAGATGGAAGGCGAGGGCAAGACCATCCAGGAGATCGGTCCCATCGTCGCCGGCGCCAAGGGCAAGGTCGTCTACGAGACCGGCGACATGGAACACGGCATCTGGTCGGCCGGCACCTGCATGGGCCTGATCAACGACATCCCCTCCTGCAAGGAATTGGTGGAGCGTATCGTCCGCGAAGCCGAGGAGATGATCCGCGGCCGCCTCGCAAAGTCGCTCGCCGCCTAGCGCGGTCGCGCCCGGTAGCGCTTCCAGCTTCGCCAGACCAGGCCGCCGAGCGGCGGCAGGAAACAGAGCGCCGTGGCGACGATCGCCATGGCGGCCACCAGACAGCCCCACCCGCGCTGGAGGCCCACGACACACTTCCAGTCGAGGGCCATGAAGACGAGCGCTGCCAGGAAGACCGGGTTGGCAAGGACGGCGACGGCCCAGAGCTGCCAGGCCGGCGCCTCGACTCCCGGCTTCCACTGGCACACCAGCGAACTCACCACCGCCCCGGCCAGCATTCCAAGGCCGCCGATCAGCATGGCCTCGGCCGCGAGAAAGGCACCTGCCCCCGCGCCTACCAGGAGCGCGGCGACCAGGTGGCCCATGACGAAGGGGCGGATGCGCAGCACGACGATGTCGCCTCTCCCTGCCCTCGCTGTCCTAGACGAGATTGATGCGGCAGCCGCAGACCTCGACCTGAGCCGGCCCGAGCTTGCGGCCACGCTTCTCGGCAGCCGCCAGCACGCGCTCGCGATCCACGACGGTCACGTCGTAGGCCGAGACGCCGGGTCCGCGCCCGTCGACGGCGGGCACGAAGCGGATCTGCGATCCATCGAGCCGGATGATATTGTCGACCGCCGGCCGGTTCAGGATCCTCGACCACGAAGCGGCGGCGCCGTCGGGATCGTCATGCTGGATCTCGACACCCGCCAGACCGTTCGTCACGTCGGAGCGCGCGTGCGTCAGCCAGTCCCTTTCGGCGGGCGGCCACCACAGGGCAGGATCGGTACCCTTGGGTGCAAACGTCGTATCCAGCGACAGCAGCACGCCGTTCGTGTCCGAGGGATGGAAGTGCGTGTACTGGTACTCCGGCAGGTCCTTCTCGGCCACGGCTCGAACGCCGAGCGCGGTGACGCGCTGGCGCTCTGCCGCCGCATCGGGCACCTGCAGGATCACCATGTAGCCGCCATCGCCCTTGCGACGCTCGATGTAGCGGCCGGCCGAGGTGCCGTCCTTGAAGGGCGCCACGATTTCGAGGAAGTCATGGCCGGTCGGACAGACCACGTTGGCCAGCCCCCACTTGGCGACGCCCGGATCGCGATAGGCGACCTCGATACCGAGAATGTCGCACAGCTCCTCCGCGGAGCTCTCCAGGTCTTTGCAGACAAAGACGCATTGCCTCAGTCTCATCGCTTCGCTCCCATTTGGTTGTTGTACCGGCTATCGTAACGCCATGCGGACCGTGTGGACCATGGGCTTCGTGGCAACGGCCGCCCTCGCCTTCTGCTTGCCGGATTTCATCGTCTTCCGTTTCACGCAGGCGGCGATCTGGGCCATTGCGCTCATGGGACTGGTGATCCTCTGCGGCATCAGCGGTCAGTTCTCCTTCGCCCAGGCGGCGTTGTTCGGCATTGGCGGCTACGGCGCGGCCATGCTGGGGGCCCATACGTCGCTCCCGGCCTACGCCGGTCTGCTGCTTGCGCCACTGCTGGGCTTCGCGACCGGTTACGGCGTGGGCCGCGTCGCCGGCAGGCACAGCCTCTGGACGCAGGCGCTGGTCACCTACGCATTTGCCATCGCCTTTCCACAGCTTCTGCGATGGCGCCTCATTGAGCAGTGGACCGGCGGCGTACAGGGCCTCTATCTCGACTTCCCCACCCCGCCCACCGATCTGCTCAGCAACGATCGCTGGGCCTTCCTGATGTCGCTCGCGATCCTGGGCGCCGGCATGTGGCTCGCGCACAACCTGATCCACAGCCGGTCCGGCCGTGCGTTACGCGCCGCCCGCGACAACGAGGTGTCGGCCGAGGCGCAGGGCATCCGCGTTCCGCAGGCGCGCGCTCTCGCCTCAGCAATCGCCGGCGCCTACATCGCCATAGCGGGCTGCCTGTCGGCCTGGCAATTCGGATTCGTGGGACCCGGCAGCTACAACTTTGCGCTGTCGGTCCAGATGCTGTTCGGCCTGGTGATCGGCGGCATGCAGTCGCTGGCCGGCGCAATCCTGGGCGGACTCTTCCTGCAGTTCTTCCCCGACGTCACCGCCGGACTGGGCAAGGGCTTCTCGGCCCTGCTCTATGGCGTGCTGCTGATCGCCGCCATGGTGGCGATGCCAAGCGGCCTGGCGGGCGCGCTGGCCCGCCTTGCCGCCTGGCTGAAGATCAGGCGCCCTTGAAGAAGCCTATTTGCCTTTGAAAACCGGCGCGCGCTTCTCGACGAAGGCGCGGGCCGCTTCCTTGTGATCCTCGGTCTCGCCGGTACGGATCATGCGCGCGGCCTCGCTGTCGAGCGCCTCGGACAGCGTGCCCTCTTCCGCGACCTTCATGTTCTTCTTCACGTGCCACCAGGCGACGCGCGGTCCGGCCGCCAGCTTCCTGGCGAAGGCCATCGTCTCGGCATCGAGATTGGCGTCGTCGACGACGCGGTTGGCGAGGCCGAGCTTCTCGATCTGGTCGGCGTTCAGGATCTCGGCGGTGAAGTAGAGTTCGCGCGCCTTCGACGTGCCCACCAGCTTGTGCAGGAAGTAATGCGAGCCGAAGTCGCCGGAGAAACCGACCTTGGCGAAGGCTGTCGTCATGCGCGCACTCTTGCCGACGAAGCGCATGTCGGCGGCGAGGGCCAGCGACAGGCCGGCGCCGGCGGCAACGCCGTTCACCATCGCGATCGTCGGCTTGCCCATTTCATGCAGCAGCTCCGAGACCTTCATGCGCTCGCGGATGTCGTGGACCTTGTCCTCATAGGTCTTGTCATGGTCGCGGCCCGCGGCCATCGACTTCACGTCGCCACCGGCGCAGAAGGCCTTCTCGCCCGCACCGCGGACGACCACGCAACCGATGGCGCGGCTGCCCGCCGCTTCCTCGAGCGAATCGGAAAGCGCCTGCATCATGTCGCGGCTCAGCGCGTTCATGGCGTCGGGGCGGTTCAGGACGATCTTCATGACGCCGTCTTCGACGGTCTTGATCAGGTGTGACATCGGCTTCCTCCGGGATTGCAGTTGGCGAGTGTTGCGGCGAATGTTTCCCAAACCAATGAGTCGCGCAACGACATTCCGTCTTGCTGGGCGGAACCAAGCCGGGAGGCCTTTCGACCATGGACTACGAGACCCTGCTGACCGACCTCGTGGACGGCGTCATGACGGTGACGCTCAACCGTCCCGACAAGCTCAACGCCTTCTCGACCACGATGAGCCGGGAACTCATCGACTTCTTCCAGCGCGTGAATACGGTAGATGAAGTCCGGGCCATCGTCGTCACCGGGGCCGGCCGGGCCTTCTGCGCCGGCGCCGACATCTCGGGTGGCACGTCAGCCTTTCAGGTGTGGAACGACGGCAACAAGCCGCAGAAGCGCGAAGCCAGCGATTCGATCACCCTGGCGATCTTCAACTGCCTGAAGCCCATCGTGGCGGCGATCAACGGCGCCGCGGTCGGGGTCGGCATCACCATGTGCCTGCCCATGGATATCCGCATGATGTCGAGCAGTGCGCGGATCGGCTTCGTCTTCAACAAGCGCGGCATGGCGATGGAGGCCGGGAGCTGCTGGTTCCTGCCGCGTCTCGTCGGCATGCAGCAGGCGCAGGAATGGGTGATGACGGCAGAGCTGTTCGGCGCGGACGAGGCGCTGAAAGGCGGCCTCGTCCGGTCGGTCCATCCGCCGGAAGAACTTCTGCCCGCGGCGCAGGCGCTGGCGGCGAAGTTCGCCGCCTCGACCTCCTCCGCGGTCGCCGCCGCGGTCAACCGGCGGCTGATGTGGAGCATGTGGGGCGCGCAGGATCCGATCGACGCCGTGACGCTCGACCTGCAATGCGTCGGCCATCTCGCGGCCGGCGCCGATGCGCAGGAGGGCATCAAGTCGTTCTTCGAAAAGCGCGCGCCGAACTTCCCGCTGAGGCCTTCGAAGGACATGCCTCCCTTCGGACCGTGGACGAAGTAGGACCTGAAGGTACGGAGCCTAAGCGAGCTTGCTGTCGCCGCATCTCTGCGTACCCGTCTAGAGCCTGAGCTCGTACATGAGGAAGCTCTCGGGCGGCTCACTGCCGGGTTCGTAAAGAGCCCGCGCCGCGACATTGTCGTGCTCGGTACCGACCCAGGCTTCCCGACACCCCAACTCCCTGCCGAGCGCGAGCATGGCATCGAGCAGCCTGCGGGCAATTCCCTGCCGTTGGAACGCAGGCGTCACCCCTATTTCGTCGATGTACAGTTCGGTCGGACGTCCATCCGGATGATAGTGCACCGCGGCGGCGATCTGACCGACGATCTGCCCATCCACGATCGCCACGATGAGATGGTGTCCCGGCGTGACGAGATAGCGGGAGAGTTGGGCGCGCTCCACCGGATGGTCGAACACATCGGGCGAGATGCGGTCGAACAGCGCCTCGTCACCTGGCAGGACGTATCGAATTCCTACGCTCATGAAGCCTCCGCGGCCGATGTTCGAAGCGCTGCCACCAGGGCGCGGGCGATCGTGGCTGGTGACTTTCCATCCACCCTGTACCAGGTCGGAGTCCAGTTCAGCGCGCCCAGAAGCTGCAAACGCCACAGGGTGCGATCGGTGCCGGGCGCGAGCGGGAGGGCGGCGACCAGATCGACGAAGCGCCGCTCGTAGCCGTCGCGCAACGTCACCAGCCGTCGGCGCAGTTTGGGATCGAGACGGCTGAGATCGGCCGTCATGACGGCCGCGTGCGCACGGTCGGCAAGCAGTGATTCCAGATGCGCCACGCAGGCGGCTTCCAGGCGGGCCCAGGGCGCCTCCCGCTCCGCTAGGGCGGAATCGACCGCACTGCCGATCTCCGCCACCCCCTGTTCGTAGACCGCCGCGATCAGGTCGTTCTTCGAGGGGAAGTGATAGTACATCGAACCCGCAAGCATCCCGGCCTCGCCCGCGATGTCGCGCATCGAAGTGGCATCGAAGCCACCACGGGCAAACAGGCGGGCAGAGACGGCCATCAAGGTCTTACGGGACATGGAACATTCTATCGACCAAACGCTTGTTTGGTAAACCGCGTGGCGCTAGCCTCGCCGTGTGACCTACGTCTTCGATCTCGGCAATCCCGCGACCAACGCGAATCCCTTCCCGGAATTCGCGCGCCTGCGGGCCGAGGATCCGATCCATTGGTCGCCGGCCATGAAGGCCTGGATCATCACGCGCCACGCCGACGTGAAGCAGGTGGCGCTCAACAACAGGCAGATCTCCGCCGACCGGCTGACGCCCTTCTTCAGGGCCAACCCCGAACACCAGCGCGGCTCGATAGACAGTCTCGTCCGCTATCTCAATCACTGGATGGTGTTCCGGGATCCGCCCGACCACACGCGGCTGCGGCGGCTGTTCAACAAGGCCTTCACGCCGACCTCGGTGTCCAACCTGCGGCCCAACATCGAGAGCATAGTCACCCACCTGATCGACGGCATGGAAGCAAAGGCCCGACGCGGCGAGACCGTCGACTACATCGCCGACTTTGCCTATCCGCTTCCCGCCTCCGTGATCATGGACCTGCTGGGCGTGCCGCGCGCCGATCTCGGCCGTGTGAAAGTCTGGTCCGACGACATCGCGCTGTTCATCGGGACCGCGCAGGTCGCCGGAAACAAGTATCTGCGGGCCGAATCCGGCGCCAAGGCCATGTCAGACTATTTCCGCGCGCTGGTCGAGGATCGCACCGGAGGGCCGCGCGACGACTTGATCAGCCACCTCGTCCTGGCGCGCGACGATCGCGATGCGCTGACGACCGATGAAATCATCGGCACCTGCATCCTGCTCCTGTTCGCGGGCCACGAGACCACTACCAACCTGATCGGCAACGGCTTCCTTTATTCGATGCGACATCGCGACCAGTGGGAGCGGCTGGTCGCCGATCCGTCCCTGGCCGAGAGCGCGGTCGAGGAGTACTTGCGCTACGACGGCCCTTCGGGTGCCCTCGCCCGTGTCGCCGCGGCGGACCTCGAGATGGGCGGCAAGAGGATTCGCGAAGGCCAGCGCCTCTTCGCCTTCATGAACTCGGCCAACCGCGATCCCGAGGCCTTCGCCGATCCCGAGCGGTTCGACATCGGCCGGTCGCAGAACCCGCACGTCACCTTCGGTCACGGCATCCACTTCTGCCTTGGCGCGCCGCTCGCCCGTCTGGAGGCGCAGATCGCGACAGCACGGCTCGCGGAACGACTGCCCCACGTCCGGCTTTCCGGCGGCGACCCGGAATGGCACGATTCGCTCATCCTGCGCGGCGTCAAGAGATTGCCGGTGCAACTCGGCTAGGGAGACATTGGCATGGCCTCTGGGATTCGCGACAAGGTCGCCATCGTCGGCATGGGTTGTACGCGCTTCGGCGAGCACTGGGACAAGGGCGCCGAGGAGTTGATGGTCGGCGCCTTCGAGGAGGCAATCGGCGATGCCGGAATCGAACGCAAGCAGATCGATGCTGCCTGGCTTGCGACGTGCCTCGACGAGGTCCATGTCGGCAAGTCGGGCCTGCCGCTCTCCGAGACGCTGCGCTTCGACTACATCCCCGTCAGCCGCGTGGAAAACTACTGCGCGTCCGGCTCCGATGCCTTCCGGTCGGCGGTCTATGCCGTCGCGGCCGGCGCCTGCGACATGGCACTGGCGCTCGGGGTCGAAAAACTGAAGGACACCGGGTTCGGCGGCCTGCCCGGGCTCAATGCCGGATCGACGCCGCCGCTTTGGTGGGCGAACCTCACGGCCCCCGGCAGCTTCGCCCAGCTCGCCTCGGCCTATCGCGCCAAGCATGGCGTCACCCGGGACGACCTCAAGCGGGCGATGGCCCACATATCCGTCAAGAGCCATGCCAATGGCGTCAAGAATCCAAAGGCACACCTGCAGCGTGCGATCACCGAAGCCGACGTGCTGAACGCGCCGCTGATCGCCGATCCGCTGGGCCTCTACGATTGCTGCGGCGTGAGCGACGGCGCGGCCGCCGCCATCGTCACCACGCCCGAGATCGCACGCAGTCTCGGCAAGAAGGGCATCGTCTCGGTCAAGGCACTCCAGATCGCGGGCTCCAATGGCATCGAGGAGCAGCACAACAGCTGGGACGGGAGTTATTTCGCGACGGCCCGCGTCGCCGCCCAACGCGCCTACCGCGAGGCCGGCATCGACCGGCCGCGCGAGCAGCTCAGCCTGGTTGAATGCCACGACTGCTTTTCCGTCACCGAACTGGTGACGCTGGAAGACCTGTTCATCTCGCCGGAAGGTGGCGCGGTGTGGGACGTGCTCGACGGTTTCTATGATTCGGATGGCAAGGTGCCGTGCCAGATCGACGGCGGCCTGAAATGCTTCGGCCACCCGATCGGTGCCTCCGGCATCCGCATGATCTACGAGATGTATCTCCAGCTCCAGGGCCGCGCCGGCGCCCGGCAGCGTCCCGACGTCCGCCTCGGCCTCACTCACAACCTTGGCGGTTTTCCGGCACGCAATGTCTGTTCCATTGCCATCGTCGGCGCCCTCGACGCCTGATAGAAAGCACCTCATGAAGGCCATGATCTGCCGCCAATGGGGCGGCCCCGAAGACTTGCGGCTGGAGGAGATCGATTCCCCGCCGCTGAAGACCGGTCAGGTACGGATCCGGATCAAGGCGGCGGGTGTCAGCTTCGCCACGACCCTGATCATCGCGGGCAAGTACCAGCGCCGCCCGCCGTTCCCCTTCGCTCCCGGCACCGAGGCGTCGGGCATCGTCACCGAGGTCGATCCTGCCTGCACGCGTGTCAAGGTCGGCGACGAGGTCGTGGCCGTGCTGGACTGGGGCGGACTGGCCGAGGAGGCGGTGGCCCACGAGGTCAACGTCTTCCCCAAGCCGCGCAACGTCGGCTTCGTCGAGGCAATCCAGCTCGCCATCTCCTATCCGACCTCGGCGGGCGCCCTGACCTGGCCCGAGGCGCTGGACGTGCAATCCGGCCACACACTGCTGGTGCACGCCGCGGCCGGTGGCGTCGGCATGGCGGCGGTCGAGATCGGCAAGATCCTGGGCGCGACGGTAATCGCCACGGCGGGCGGCCCGCGCAAGACCGGGTTCGCGAAGGCACACGGTGCCGATCACGTGATCGACTACAACGCGACCGACTTCCGGGAAGAGGTCTTCAAGATCACCGGCGGGCGTGGCGTCGATCGCGTCTACGATCCGGTCGGCGGCGATGTCTTCACGCAATCCCTGCGCTGCATGGCGGTGGGCGGACGGATCTGCCCCATCGGCTTTGCCAGCGGCACGATCCCGCAGATCCCGGCCAACATTCTGCTGGTGAAGACGCTGGCCGTGATGGGCTTCAACTACGGCTACTATGTCGGCTGGAGCCCGCAGGATGCACGCTTCGAGGAGGCGCCGCGCACCTACGCTCTCGCCGAGCGCATCCGCGGCTGGTGCGAGCAGGGGCATTGCCGGCCGCATGTCGACCGCACCTTCGCCCTTCCCGAAGCGCCGCAGGCGATGCGTGCGCTCCTGGAGCGCAGCGTCACCGGCCGCGTGGCGATCGTGATGGGCTGACGGGTTACTTCTTCGTCAGCTTGCCTTCGAAGACGCAATCGCCGTCGAGTTTGATCCTCGAATCGCCGTCCTTGATCTGGCCGATGACGTCCATCATGCCGCCAGCACGTTTCAGTGCCGGTGCAGCGCTATCGGCCCGTGAAGTTGGGCTCCCGCTTCTCCAGAAAGGCCGTGATGCCTTCCTTCATGTCCTCCGTCTGCATCAGCGGCAGGAGCTGCAGGAAGACATGATGGACATGCTCGTTGAAGGGTTCGTTCCACGCCATGCGCATCATCCTCTTGGCGGCCTGGATGGCGAGCGGCGCATTGGCGGCAATCTCCAGCGCGAGTTCACGCGCCGCGCCCATCACCTCCCCGTCCGCGACGACCCGGTTCACCAGGCCGATCTCCAGCGACTGGGCCGCGCTCAGCGTGCGGCCGGTGAAGATCAGCTCGGCCGCCTTTGCCCAGCCCAGCATGCGCGGCAGGTACCAGGTACCGCCCGACTCGGGCAGGACGCCCCGCTTCGCATAGGACGCCGCGAGCTTGGCCGACTGCGCCATCACGCGGATGTCGGCGCCGAGTGCCAAGTCGAGCCCGTAGCCGGCGGCTGAGCCGTTGAGGGCGCAGATCACGGGCTTGTCCATCGCATGCAGGACCGGCGGCGGTGTGTTGCGCAGATCGATGTTGGTCGGCGTCGCGCCCGAGCCGACGCTGAGATTGTCGGTGCCCTTGTTCTGCGCCTCGAGGTTCAGGCCGGCGCAGAAGGCGCGGCCGGTGCCGGTCAGGATCACCACCCGGACGGCACGGTCCTCGTTGGCCTTCACCAGCGCATCGGTGAGCTGCCTCAGCATCGGGCCTGAAATCGTGTTCATGCGCTGCGGCGCGTTCAGCGTGACGGTCGCGATCGTACCGTCGACGGCGTAGAGCAGCTCCTCGGGCATTACCGAAGCTGTGGGCTGGGCCGCAAACTGGCTCATGTTTCATCCCTTTGGCGATTGCCGCTATGGTGGCTCAGGAGATCCGAACACGCCATGCAAAACCGTTTCATCGACCTTTACAGCGACACCAAGACGAAGCCCTCGCCCGGAATGCGGAAGGCCATGGCCGACGCCGAAGTCGGCGACGAGCAGAAGATGGAAGACCCCACGGTCAACCGCCTGCGCGACCGCATCTGCGAGCTTCTCGGCAAGGAAGACGCCGTGTTCCTGCCCAGCGGCACCATGGGCAACCAGATCGCCATCCGCGTGCACTGCCGGCTGGGCGACGAGGTGATCGCCGACCGCACGGCGCATATCATCAATGCCGAGTCGGGTGGCACCGCCGCCAATGCCGGCGTCATGATCCGCATGGTCGACGGTCCCTATGGCGTGTTCACCGGCGAGCAGGTCAAGGAAGCGATCCGCGACCCCAATAGCCGCAACGCCCCGCGCTCGCGTCTCGTGTCGATCGAGAACACGTCGAACGGCGGCTGCGGCACGGTCTGGCCGCTCGCCACCATGCAGGGCGTCACCAAGGTCGCCCGCGACGCCGGCCTCAGCCTGCACATGGATGGCGCGCGTCTGGCCAATGCCTGCGTGCAGTCCGGCACCAAGGCGAGCGACTACGCCGCCTGCGTCGACTCGCTCTGGCTCGATTACACCAAGGGCCTGGGTGCGCCGGTCGGCGCCAGCCTGGCGGGATCGAAGGAGTTCATCCACGAGGCCTGGCGCCAGAAGCAGATGCTGGGTGGCTCCATGCGCCAGTCCGGCATCATCGCCGCCGCCGCGCTCTACGCGCTGGAGCATAACTGGGACCGGCTCGCCGAGGATCACGACAATGCCCGCCATCTCTCCGAAGGCATCGCCAACATCAAGGGGCTGAAGATCGACGTGCCGCGCATGGAGACCAACCTGGTCTTCTTCGAGGTGAACAAGCCCGGCTGGACGCCGGCGCGGCTGGTCGAGGCCTGCAAGGAGCGCGGCGTCGGCATGGGCACTGCCGCCGGCAACCGCATCCGTGCCGTGACGCATCTCGACGTCAACAAGGCCGACATCGACAGCGCCCTGAAGGTGATCAGCGACGCGCTGGCCGCCTGAGGGCTATGAAGGGTTACGGCGCGGCGTGGCCGCGCCGGACCCATTCCTGCACCAGAAAGCGAACATCGAAGATCGGCTTGCTGTCGTAGCCGCGGCCAGCCCAGCAGAGCTGGCGTTGCTCGAGCTTGCGATCGGCGACCAGCCGGATGCCTTCCTCCAGCGCGCCGCGCCGCGCCAGCGAAACCGACAGCAGGCCCTGCAACGTGTCGCGCAGGCACGCAGTGTCCTTTGCCGACAGTTGAGCGACTTCGCGGGGTAGCTGGCGTGTTGCGGCTTCGATCTCGGTCGACTTCCCGTCCCACGCAAGCGCATCGACGATCTCCACCAGACGCCGCGATGCTTCGAGTGCGTCCGCGCCCTTGCGCAGGCCGACGAGCGTCGGAACATCCATGTCGTCGCCCAGCTCGCGCAACAGCATGACGCCGACGAAGATGTCCGAGACACCGAATGCTCCGGCTCCGCCGGCGACGAATGCCCTGAGCATGCTCTTCGCCCTGTCGGTCTGCCCCTGCATGAGCAGAAGGCGAAGTGCCGCCAGGTCCTTGGCGGGGAAAACCCCGAGATAGGCGTCGAGGGAGGCGATGGCGCGCGGCCGCAGGCCCGCATTCTCCTGCGCCTCGATCAGAGGCACGATGCGTGACCCGTCGAACTCGACCGCAGCCGGATCCGACTCGATCAGCGCCTGGGCGTCGGCGGTCTTGCCTTCCAGCACCAGCGCCATGAGCTGGAGACGGCCGAGAAGTCTGGGGTTCATCCGCTCGACACTCTGCCGCTCCGCTTCGGACAGGTCACCGATGCGTCGTGCCAACCCTGAATGCGGATACGAGGCCAGAAAGCCAATCGCCCAATCCAGACCGAGAGCCTTCGCGGGAACCTCGTCGATGGCCCCGCCGGCCGCAACGCGGGCCAGGATCAGGGATTGCCGGGTCCAGTGCCACGCGAGGACAGGCGCATTCCCGCGGCGCGCGGCATCGCCCTCGGTGTCGGCGGCGAGGATCGCGGCATTGGTGAGATCGATGCCGTTCTCGCGGGCGCTCTTGTCGAAGATGGCAATCAACTGGTCGATCAGCTCGACGGAGCGGTCACCTCCACCGGCGCCGGCGACCGACTCGGCGAGCGCCACCAGGTAGGGACGCCCTGGCGTCGTGCCGGAAGGCTCGGCCGTCAACTTGAAGGCCGACTGCCAGTAGATGCTGCGCTCCTGCCAGCGCCGCGCGAAGTCGCGACCGACGGTCCAGTCGCAATCGCCGTAGTCCGTCGAGACCCGGCGCTCGGGCGAGAACTGGCGCGGCTCGACGGCCTCGATCACCTTGCGGGCGAGACGCTCGACCTCCGCGCCGTCGCCGCGGCGGCTTGCGGCGACCGCGAGCCGTATCAGGATCTCCGGCCCGGCGGGCGCGCGGCGGGTCGTCTGGGTCATGGTGCGGTTCGCCCGCTGTTCAGCCTCGGTGGTGGCGCCGAGGTCGGCCAGGCGTGGGCCGATCGTATGGTCGAGTTCGGGCTCCGTGAGACGGATCGCCACCTGCCGGGCAAGCGATCTGTAGCCGTGCTGGCACAAGAGGCTGATACCCAGGCCGCGATTGACGATGCCCGCGGTTTCGACGACGCCCGGCTGCATCGACTGGAAGTACCAGGTCATCGCGTCGGGATCGTTGGCGCGCATGAGCTGCCAGAAATACTGCTGGTTGACGCCTTCGCCCGAGGACAGGCCGGAATACTGCCGGTCGACCAGGAAGATGCGCTGCAGGTCGTCGCGTTCTTCCGCCTGCGATTTCACGACGTTCAGCCCGCCCTCGATCACTTCGCGATCGCCCGACACGGGCTTGTCGCCCAGCGCCTCGTCGATCGCTCTCAGCCTGTCCGCGGCCTCGTACTGGCGATGGTTGGAGGGGAGCGACAGGAGCGCGAGATAACCCTCGATCTGCTGACGCCGCTTCAGGTCGGCGTTCGACTCGTGCCGGGCCTTGTCTAGGTGCGCGTCGACCAGTTCGATCGCCCGCCCAAGCGTCGTCCGCTCCGCCGGCACCTGAGCGTGGCCGACCGACGAGGCGCCGGGTATCGCCAGGGCCACTGCCAAAGCAGACTTGATCCAAAACCTAGATTTCATCGTCGATGATACTTGCCGGAACCGGTGTATAAAGCTCCCTAACAAACGACTGAGAGCATTTGGTGGCAAAGACTACAACAAGCCGTCCCCCCGGGCACCGCGCGCCCCTTTTGCCTGCATCGGCCCGATGAGTTCCATGCTCAAGCTCGGCGAATCGATCACGCGTCGTGAAGATCGACGCTTCCTGACGGGGCACGGGCGATATGCCGCCAACACAGCGCCAGCCAATGCCCTGAATGTCCTGTTCCTGCGCTCACCGCATGCGCATGCCCATATCGCAGGCATCGACAAGGATCCCGCACTGGCCCTTCCGGGCGTCGCCGCAATCTTCACGGCCACGGATCTCGTGGCCGACAAGGTGGGGCACCTGCCCGCCATCAGCGAACTCAAGGACGAGGCCGGTAACCGCCACCGTGAGCCCGCTCACCTTCCCATGCCGGTCGGCAAGGTCCGGCATGTCGGCGACATCGTGGCCATGATCGTGGCCGAAACGCTGGAACAGGCACGCGACGCCGCGGAGGCCCTCGCCATCGACTATGAGGTCCTGCCCGCGGTCGTCACCGCGGCGCAGGCGCTCGCGCCTGGTGCGCCGCTGGTCCACGAGGACGTTCCGGGCAATCTCATGTGCCGCTGGGGCAAGGGCGATCGGGCCGCAACGGAGTCTGCCTTCGCGCGCGCGGCCCATGTCTCGACGCTCTCCATTCGCTCGCCGCGCCAGATCGTGCACTACATGGAAACGCGCGCGGCCTGGTCGAGCTATGAGGCCGCGGACGATCTCGTGACCGTGACCCTCTCCTCCCAGGGCGTGCAGATCCCGCACCGCCTGATGTGCGAGCGCGTGCTGAACCTTCCGAAAGACAAGCTGCGCCTCATCACGGAGGACGTGGGCGGCGGGTTCGGCCCCAAGTACCCGATCTCGGCGGAGTCGACCCTGATCGCCTGGGCCACGCGGAAGCTCCGCCTCGGCCTGCGCTGGAGCTGCGAGCGCGCCGAGCTTTCCCAGAGCGACAGTCATGCGCGCGACCTCGTCGCCACGGCGGACCTGGCGCTGGACGCCGAGGGTCGTTTCCTTGGCCTGCGTGTGAAGGCCGAGGCCAACTACGGTGCCTATGTCTCGATGTTCGCGCCGACCATTCCCACCACGGGACTCGCGAAGGTCATTTCCGGCCTCTATCGCATTCCCGCGATCCGCGTCGATTTCGACTGCGTTTTCACCAACACCGTGCCGGTCGATGCCATCCGCGGTGCCGGCAAGCCGGAGGCGCTGTTCCTGCTGGAGCGACTCGTCGACCTCGCCGCACACGAGACCGGCCGCACACCCGTCGAATTGAGGCGCATCAACCTGTTGCGCTTCGACGAGATGCCCTACGCGGCCGCGAGCGGCTACACCTACGATGCCGCCGATTGCACCCGGCTGTTCGAAACCGCGCTCGCGACCGCCGATGAGTCGGGCTTCGCGGCCCGGCGCGCCACGAGCGAAGAGGCAGGAAAGTATCGAGGTCTGGGCCTGTCCTGCCACCTGCACGGCACCGGCGGCATCGCCGACGAACATGTCGTGGTCAATGTAGAGGCGGACCGACTGGTCGCACGCGTGGGCACGCAGAGCCAGGGTCAGGGCCACGAGACTGTCTTTGGGCAGATCCTGTCCGCGGCACTCGGCGTTCCGGTCGAGCGCATCGAGATCAAACAGGGAGATACGCGGAGCATCCCGCACGGTGGCGGGACCGGCGGCTCGTCCTCGACCATCATCAGTGGCACGACGCTGAAGCGCGCAGCCGACGTGGTGATCGAGCGCGGTCGCGAATTTGCCGCCGAAAGACTGGAGACATCGCCGGCCGACATCGCCTATCGCGATGGCGCCTTCGAGGTCGTGGGTACCGACCGGCGCGTCGGCCTGTTCGAACTGGCGGCCTGGAAGCCGTTCGACGGCGATGCACGGTTCGCCGACAAGATCGAATCTTTCCCGACGGGCGTGATGGTCTGCGAGGTGGAGGTCGATCCCGAAACCGGGGAAACCCGGGTCGACCGCCTGATAGCCGTCGCGGACTGCGGTCCGGTCGTGAACCCGCGCCTGCTGGCCGGGCAGATGCATGGCGGCATCGTGCACGGGCTTGGCAATGCCCTGATGGAGGAAGCTCTCTACGACGAGGAAAGCGGCCAACTCCTGAGCGGCACGCTGATGGATTACGCCCTGCCCCGCGCCGACGATGTGCCCCTGTTCCAGGTCGAGACGATTGCGACGCCGTCGCCCAACAACATCCTGGGCTTCAAGGGTGTCGGTGAGTTGCCGACCAACGGGGCGCCGGCGGCCGTGGCGAATGCCATCCTAGACGCCCTACGGCCCTTCGGTGTCCGCCACATCGACATGCCGCTCACGGCCGCCAAGGTCTGGACGGCCCTGCAACGACGAGGCTGATCAGCCCTGCAGGAGGTCGAAAAGCCCCCGACCTCCGACGTAGAGGCCCGCCAGGATCACAAAGACGGCAAAGAGCATCGTCAATGCCCCCTTGCGACGCGCCAGGATGGCGTTGGCCTTCGTACCGGCCAACGCTCCCGCGACGCCGCCTGCAATCAGCAGACCCGCCACGTTCCAGTCGACCAACCCCGACCATGCGTAGCTTGTCGCCGCCGAAAGTCCGAAGGCGGTGACGGCAACCAGCGAGGCACTGGTCGCGTCCTCGAGCTTCATGTCGGTCGCCAGGATGAGGCCGGGGACGATCAGGAACCCTCCGCCGATCCCGAAGAAGCCCGACAGGAGGCCCACTCCCGCGCCCAGCAGCACGAGGCGGGGCAGCATGTGTGCGGCATTCTCACGTGTCAGCCAGGCCGATGTCCGGCCGCCCTTGTCCTTGGGTCGCAGCATCATCAGGCCAACGACGACCATCAACACGCCGAACAGAGCGACGAGCTTCTGTCCGTCGACCGCCTTGCCGAACGCGGCGCCTGCAAACGCGCCGCCGACGCCGGCCAGGCTGAACACGATGGCGCAGGGCCAGCGGATCGGCGCCTTGCGCGCATGGAGCGCCAGCCCGGCCGCCGCATTGACCGCAACGGCGACCGCGGCGGTCCCGATAGCAATATGGGCCGACGGCATGCCGACGGCGTAGAGCAGCAGCGGCACGGCGAGAATGGAGCCGCCACCGCCGATCAGCCCGAGCACCAGGCCGACCACACCGCCCGAGGCGAGCGCCGCGATCGGGGCGAACATCACGCCAGCGCCTTCCGCACCGCGCGGTTCCAGGGCATCACCGCCAGCAGCTTGGCCATGCCGCACCAACCGGTGCTGCCGGCGAAGACGAGGCCGGCACCGACGAAGGCCGAGATCGCGAAGAAGGGCGGCGCAAGCAGGAGCCCAAGCACCACGCCGAGCACCACCAGGCTTCCGGCCACGATCTGGACCTGACGCATGATCTCGATCGGCTGTTTGCGATCGGTCGAGACCGGGAGCCCCGCCTTCTTCCAGGCCTCGAGCCCGCCTTCCAGGAGATAGGCCTCGCAGCCGGCGGCTTCGCCCAGCCGGCCGGCATTCGCGCCGGTCCGTGCGCCGGAGCGGCAGTGGAAGATGACCGCCTTCGCGCCTGGCGCTTCGACGCGGCGCAGGGCCGACAGCGGCTCGTGGCGGGTACCGGGAATGTGCTCGCGTGCCCGTTCGTCGGACTCACGCACGTCGACGAGAACTGCGCCCTCGGTGACGAGGCGGCGAGCGGTGGCAGCGTCGATGGTTTGCAGAGACATGTGAATTCCTTTCCGTGCGGTTCTTCAATCCGCGCAATAGAGACGATGAAGCGTCGACAGCAGCATCTCGATCCGAGCGTCCCCGATCCGGTACCAGACGGTCTGCGCCTCGCGCCGGAAGGCGACGATCCCCTCTTCCCGCATACGCGCGAGATGCTGGGACAGCGCCGACTGCGACAGGCCGACCTCGGCCGCGAGCGTGCCGACGGTCGCCTCCCCCACCTCCACGAGCTTGCAGAGGATGAGGAGACGGCGATCGTTGGCGAGCGCCGAGAGGATGTCGGCCACTTCGCCGGCTTTCGCCTGAAGCGCCTTGGGATCGATGTTTTGTGTCGTCTTCATTTTAGATATTGCTAATTTAGATCTTACTAATATATATGTCAAGCATCCCAAGGAGAGAAATCATGCCCACCAAGCCGATCATCGACGCCTTCTTCGACGAGGCGACCTACACGATCACCTATCTGGTGACCGATCCGGAGACCAGGCGCGCCGCGATCGTGGATCCGGTCCTCGACTACGATCACAAGTCCGGAAAGGCTTCGACGGCGTCGGCCGAGCGCGTCCTGGCCAAGGCCGCGGAACGACAGGCTTCCATCGACTGGATCCTCGAAACGCATGCCCATGCCGACCACCTGACGGCGGCCCCCCTGCTGAAGTCGCGAACCGGCGCCCGCGTCGTCATCGGCGAGCACATCCGCGACGTGCAGAAGATCTTCAGGAAGGTGTTCAACGCTTCGGACGTGAGCGACGACGGACGCGAGTTCGACCGGCTCGTGGCGGACGGCGAGACGCTGCCGCTCGGCAACCTCGCGATCGAGGTGATGCATCTCCCCGGCCATACGCCGGCCGACGTCGCCTACCGGATCGGCGATGCCGTATTCGTGGGCGACACGATCTTCATGCCCGACTACGGAACCGCCCGCGCCGACTTTCCGGGTGGCGATGCGGCAACCCTCTATCGGTCGATCCGCCGCCTCCTGTCCCTGCCAGCGGAGACACGCCTGTTCATGTGCCACGACTACAAGGCCCCGGGACGCGACCGGTATGCGTGGGAAACCAGCGTCGCCGACGAGCGAGCGCGCAACGTCCATGTGCATGACGGCGTGACGGAAGCGGAGTTCGTCGCGATGCGAAAGAAGCGCGACGACACGCTGGCGGCGCCCGTCCTCCTGCTCCCCTCGGTGCAGGTCAACATCCGCGCCGGCCATCTGCCTCCGCCTGACGACAATGGACAGAGTTATCTGCGCATCCCGGTAAAACTCGTCACGGCCTGACGATTGGCAGCGCGTTCCGCTCCCGCTAGGGTCGCTCCAAAGGGAGAAGAAACGCATGTCCAAGAAATCGGTCGCCGCGCTGGCGGGCGCACTCATCCTGTTCGCCGGCTCGGCGTTCGCCCAGTCGGCATGGCCCAACAAGCCGATCAAACTCGTGGCACCCTATCCTCCGGGCGGCCAGACCGACGTGGCGTCGCGCTACTTCGCCGAAAAATTATCGGGCGTGCTCGGCCAGCAGGTGATCGTCGAGAACAAGGCTGGCGCCCAGGGCATGGTCGGCGCCGAGATCGTCAAGAACGCACCCCCCGACGGCTACACGTTCGTCTACGTCAACTCGTCGATGATGTGCATCAATCCCTACGTCTATAAGAAGATGCCCTACGACGGCTTCAAGGACTTCGTGCCAGTGACCCAGCATGGCCTCGCCCCGCTGGCGATGAGCGTGCCCCCTTCGCTGGGCCTCAAGACGGTGAAGGACTTCGTCGACTGGGCCAAGGAGCGCAAGGGCAAGGTGAACTTCGCTTCCTTCGGCACCGGCTCGTCCTCGCACATCTGGGGCGAGATGCTGAACCAGGCCGAGAAGCTCGACATGACCCATGTCCCCTACAAGGGCGCGGCGCCTGCCGTGCAGGACGTCGTGGCCGGCCATATCCCGATGACCATCCAGGACCTGGCCGCCAGCGGCGGCGCGATCAACGGCGGCAAGCTGACGCCGCTGGCGGTCACCTCCGCCCAGCGCTGGCCCCGCCTGCCCAACGTCCCGACCTTCGAGGAGGCGGGCTACAAAATCAACCTGACCGGCTGGAACGGCATCATGGCGCCGGCCGGCACGCCGAAGGAAATCGTCGAGCGGCTGAGTGCGGAAATCCGCAAACTGGTCCAGACACCCGAGGGCAAGGAGAAGCTCCTCGACATGGGCCTGATCGCCACCGGCACCACGCCCGCGGAGATGGGCGAGATCATGAAAACCGGCTGCGCCGCCTGGGGCGACGCCGTGAAGCGCGCCGGCGTCCAGCCGGAATGAGTTGATCGCCTGACCGGCCGACGCCAGAACGAACGCGTCTGATCCACGTCAAGGAACGGATTGTCTGCCCATGCGAGCGTTGTGCGCATGGGCTCGCGCATCCTGATCCTCAACGGCCATCCCGACACCACCCGCAAGGGCCTGTGCGGCGCTCTTGCCGACGCCTATGCCGAGGGTGCCGTGTCGGGCGGCCACACGGTCGAAAGGCTCGACATCGGGACCTTGCAATTCGGCCTGCTCCGCTCCCAGGCCGACTTCGAGACCGGCACGGTTCCACCCGACATCGCGGCGGCGCAGGAGGCGATCCGGCGGGCCGATCACCTGCTGGTCATCTTCCCCCTGTGGCTGGGAGACATGCCGGCCCTGCTCAAGGGCTTCTTCGAGCAGACGCTGCGGCCGGGCTTCGCCTTCGCCTATCGACCCAGCGGCTTTCCGCAGAAGAACCTCGGCGGGCGCAGCGCCCGGATCGTCGTCACCATGGGCATGCCTGCGTTCGTGTACCGTTGGTACTTCCGCGCGCACGCGGTGAAGAACCTGAAGCGCAACATCCTGGGCTTCGTCGGCTACGCGCCGGTGCGCGACACGATCGTGGGGGGTGTCGCGTCGGCTAAGCCCGGTGCGATGGCCCGCCACTTCGAAAGGATGCGCGCCCTCGGCCGGGCCGCTGCCTGAGGCTAGCGCCGCGACAGGCGGTCGAGCGCGACGGCAATAGCCTCGCGCGTCGCGGCGGGCTGCTCGGCAATCGCGCGGCCCAGCAGATCGAGCTGGCGGCGCAGGGTATGGACCTGGTCGACCAGATCGACCACGGTCTCGACAGACTCGTCGTCGAAGCCCAACTCGTCGACCAGCTCACCCAGCAGGCGGGCGCGCGCAACGTCGATCTGTTCGAAGTTCCAGCCATCGCCGCCGCCGGCCGGCCGCAGCAGGCCGCGGGCTACCCAGCGTTCGACGTGAACGGCCGTAAGGCGGCCATGCTGGCGCAGCAGGTCGTCCAGGGTCGTCATGTGAACTGCTCCATCTCCTTGCGCGGATCGTAGCTGCGACCCGCTTCCCAGCCCGCGAGGAACTCCTTCAGTTTTTCGTCCGGCGTCTCGGGCAGCACGACCTTAAGCTTCACATACTGGTCGCCGCGCTGGCCGGACTTGCGGTCGAGCAGGCCGCGCCCCTTGAGTCGCAGCGACGTGCCCGTGTTCGAACCGGCCGGGACGTTCAGCATCACCGCGCCGCCGACGGTCGGCACCTTCACCTTTCCGCCGAGCGCGGCTTCCGTGACCGTGACCGGCAGCTCGACATGAATGTCGTTGTCTCTCGGCTGGAAGAAGGCGTGCGGATCGACGTGGATTTCGACATAGGCGTCGCCGGGCGGCCGGCCTTGGGAACCCGGCATGCCCTGCCCCTTGAGCCGCAGGGTCTGGCCGTCGGTCGTGCCTTCCGGCACGTCGATGTCTAGGGTCTTGCCATCGGGAAGCGTGACACGCTGCTTGCCCCCGCGCGCGGCTAAAAGGAACGGAACGCGCAGACTGTAGCTGACCGGCATGCCGCCCATGTCGAAGCCGCCGCGACCGCGGCGCTCGCCGAACATCTCGGAGAAGACGCCGCCCATGTCGACGAAAGAATCGTGACCGGCCGCATGCTCGTACTTGCCGCCACGGCCACCCGCCTGGTCGCGATAGAACCCGCGCGGCGGCATCTCCTGGCCGGTCCCGTCGATCTCGCCGGCATCGAAGCGCCGCCGCTTTTCGGAGTCGGAGAGGATGTCGTTGGCCTGCCCGATTTCCTTGAATTTGGCTTCGGCCGCCTTGTCGCCGGGATTGAGGTCCGGGTGATGCTTCTTGGCGAGCTTGCGGAACGCCTTGCGGATGTCGTCCTCGGAGGCGGTCCTCGGCACGCCCAGGACGGAATAGGGATCGGTCATAGCCCTACAGATGTGCAGTGAATTGTCACCTTACAAGCCCCTCCTGGCCAGGCTCACAGGCCCAGCACCGCCTTGGCGATGATGTTGCGCTGGATCTCGTTGGATCCGGCATAGATCGTCGAGGCGCGATTGTTGAGATAGAGCGGCATCGCCGTGATGCCCCAGGCCGGCGTCACGGTCGGCTCGTTGTGACCGAGCTCCCGCGCCTCAGGCTCGAAGGGGGCGGCGTACCACGAAAGCGCCTCGACGCCGAGATGGTCGAGCTTCTGCAGCGTCTCGCTGCCGCGGATCTTCATCGCCGAGGAAATGGCGCCCGGATTGCGGCCCTGGCTCAGATCGGAGAGGACCTGCATCTCGATCATCTCCAGTGCCTGGATTTCCATCTCGGTCTCCGCCAGTCGCTCGACGAAGCCGCGTTCCTCGATCAACCGACCTGATCCGTCGGCCGCCTCCTCGCGTGCGATCCGCTTCACGTCGTCGAGGCGGGCATGGAGGTTCGGCGTATAGGCGTCGCCGCCGCGTTCGAACTCGAGCAGATACTTGGCCACGGTCCAGCCGGCATTCTCGGGGCCGATCCGGTTGGCAACCGGCGTCCGGACATTGTCGAGGAACACCTGGTTGACTTCGTGGTCTCCGGCCAGAGTCAGGATCGGCGAAACCGAAAGGCCGGGCGTCTTCATCGAATCGATCAGAACGAAGGAGATGCCGTCCTGCGGCTTGCCCTCGGTCGAAGTCCGCACCAGACAGAACATGTGGTCGGCGGCATGCGCGCCGGTCGTCCAGATCTTGGTGCCGGTGATGACGTAGTCGTCGCCGTCGCGCTCCGCGCGGGTCTTGAGGCTGGCGAGATCGGAGCCCGAGCCGGGCTCGGAATAGCCCTGGCAGAAGGTGATGTCGCCCGAGAGGATGCGCGGCAGGTACTTGGCCTTCTGCTCCGGCGTGCCGAACTTCATGATCACCGGGCCGACCATGCGCAGGCCCATCGAGAAGATGCGAGGCGCGTCGGCGGCGGTGCACTCCCGGCTGAAGATATACCGCTGCGTCGCGCTCCAGCCGGTGCCGCCATGCTCCTTCGGCCAGCTCGAGGCCGACCAGCCGCGACGCGCCAGGATCCGGTGCCAGCGCAGACCGGCTGCAAAGTCGGCGAATACGCCCCCGGTCTTGCGACCCGCCTCCCGCAGGTCCTCGGTCAGGTTCTCGTCGAGGAAACGGCGAACTTCGTCCTGGAAGGCTTCGTCTTCCCTGCTCAGCGCCAGATCCATCAGCCTGCTCCCTTTTCACTTTCCCGGGAGGCTAGCGACCGTCGCCATGGCCCGTCCAGTGCGCGGCTGACACGGGCTTCCGTCGGGCGGTATGGTTCTTGCCTCGAAAGCGTACTCGAACGCGGAGGTCGCCGTGGCCCGACTGGTTGGTCTGATCGCCCTTCTTTTCCTGGCGCTGCCGGCGGCTGCGCAGGACCGCAAGGAGGTCGACCTCGCGCTGGTGCTGGCCATCGACATCTCCGGCAGCATCGACCCCGACGAAGCCAGGCTGCAGCGCGAAGGCTACGTCGAGGCGTTCCGCGATCCCGTCATCGTCAAGGCGATCCTCGGCGGCAATCATGGCCGCATCGCCGTGGCCTATTTCGAATGGTCCGATTCCTGGATTCAGAAGCTGCTCGTGGACTGGACCCTGCTCGATTCGGAAGCCGCCATCGCGGCCTTCACCAATCGGCTCGCGGACGCGCCGATCTCGATCTCGCGCCGGACCTCGATCAGCGGTGCGATCCGCTACGCCATCCCGATGTACGGCCGAATCCCGTACGAGGCCGAGCGCAAGGTCCTCGACATTTCGGGCGACGGCTCGAACAACGATGGCGGACTGGTCACCGACATTCGCCGCGACGCGCTCAAGGAGCGGATCATCATCAACGGGCTGCCGATCATGAACGGCCGGCCAAACCCCTTCGGCTTCCCGGCCGAGGACGACCTCGACCAGTACTACCTGCACTGCGTAACCGGCGGCCCGCGCTCCTTCGTCGAGGTGGCGCGCAGTTTCGAGGATTTTCCCCGCGCCATCCGCAAGAAGCTGCTCCAGGAAGTGGCCGACATCGGTCCGCTGAACGACTTCGACATCGGCGATCTCGGGGCGGCGCGCGACGGAGTTGAACTGGCGCAGTCCGGCGGAGCGCGCCGCGCCGTCAAGGCCGACGAGGACTACACCCGATTCGTGCGCCCCGAATACGAGCTGGGCTGCGACGTCGGCGAACGGCGCTCCCGCGACTTCTGGCAGCGCCGCTTCGGCGTCACGCCGGACTGACCGTTTGACGCGCAGGGCGCGATCCTGAAGATGCTTCCGGCAGAGCAATAAAGGTCGGGTGCTCCGGCCAGGGGAGCCCATGAACGACGCGACTGCCCAGGCGATCTACTTCTACGACCGGCATCCGATGTCTGGGGAGATCATCAAGGCGAAGCTACGCGCGGCGCGTGGCCATCTCGATGGCGTCGCGCCGGAGGAACTCTGGCCACACGATCAGGATCACTATGGCGGCATCGCCGCGACCGATGCGCTGGCGGCGGCCGCGGCGATCGGGCCCGGCACCGAGGTCGCCGATTTCTGCGCCGGCCTCGGCGGCACCGTACGCTACCTCGCGCACCGTTACAGCGCCGACGTGACCGGTATCGAACTGACACCGTCGCGTGTCGCCGCCGCGCAGGAACTCATCGCACTGGTTGGTCTGCACGACCGTGCCCGCGTCCGGCAAGGCAATGTGATGGACGTCCCCTTGGCGGACGAGAGCATGGACGTCGTGGTGAGCCAGGAAGCGCTCTGCCATGTCCCCGATCATGCGAAGACACTTGCGGAGGCATTCCGCGTCCTGCGGAGAGGCGGACGCCTGGCCATGACGGATTGGATCGCCAACAAGCCGCTTTCCGCGCAGGACGCGAGCCTCATGTGGGACGGCATGGCGATCCAGCCCCTGGAGACGCTGGCGTCCTATGGCGCCATCGCCCGCTCTGCGGGCTTCCAGGTCGAAGCGGCTACCGACCTGACCCAAGAATGGGGACCGATCCTCCAGCAACGGCTAGCCATGTATCGGCGACTTCGGGAGGAAGCCCGCGCCGCCGGCACGCCGATGGGCCACGACGCATTCCACGAATCCTACATCCGGTTCGTCGAACTCATCTCGAAGCGCGAACTCGGCGGCATACGCCTGATAGCCGTGAAGTAGCGCCTATGGCGCGGGGCGTGGTGCGCCTCCGCCCGCCAGGGGTTGGGGTGGCATCGGACCGGGTCCCTGCTCGAAGCCGCCCGGACGGGGTGGTCCGCCAGGCCCCTGCGGAGCCGGTGCCGGCCCACCCTGCAGGGGGCCCGTCGAGTTCGGACCCTTCGCAGAATTGGCCTCCGCAAGACCCGCCGCCTTCACCGCGCGGTCGCCGCTGCCGTCGCGCTTGCCGCCGTTTCCTTCCAGCCTGCCGATACTGTCGGCGAGCCCAGCCCGCTCCACGCGTGACACCATACCGGGCGACTGGCCGCGCATCGCACTGACCTGGAAGCCCGGCGCCGTCACGCTTCGGGTGCGCCCCTGGCTCGTCAGGGTCATCTCGTAGCCAAAGACAAAGGTCGCGGTCGTCTTCGTCGGCTCGACGCTGAACATCGCGATGCCACCGCGAATGGTGATCGTGCCGGAGGGCGTCGTGACGACGACGGGTGTCTTCTTGCTGATCTTGCCGCCGACCAGCCGGAACACGCCCTTCGTTGCCGTGACGGCAAGCTCGCCCAGCTTCCTGTCCGAATCGTAGACGAACCTGTCGAGTGTGACCTGTGCCTGGCTGCTGATCGTCAGCGCCGTGCCGTCGAGGAACAGGAGATGGGCACGATCGGCGGCGCCGGTGGTGATGACCTCTCCCGCCTGGACGTCGAGGCCGACATGCAGGAGGCGTTCAACTTCGTCCGGAGGCTTGCCCGTCGGATCGCCCGCGACTGCCGAAGCGATCCCGACCCTCGGCGCATCGGCAGCCGCCGGAACACTCGCCGCCACCGGCCCAATCAAGATTGCTGCACACACAAGGAGCGCATCGCGTATCTTCGTCATGAAGTGGTTACGCGGACGTAGCGCCCATCATCCCCGAGGGCAGTCGTCCCGTTATCGTCCGCATCCCAGGCAGCTAAGCGACGATCGTCTTGAAGCCGCCATAGGCCATGCGCTTCATGTCGAACGGAATGTCCTTGGGCGGCTCCTGCATGCGCGGGTCGGCCATCACCTTGGCATTGACCTTGTCGCGATGCGATCGCGACTTGTAGACGATGTAGGAGAACATGATCGTCTCGCCCGCCTTGACCTTCACCAGCTTGGTGAACGGCAAGCCGAATTTGACCTTGAGGTCGTCGGCGACGCATTCGCGATAGTCGAGGGCGCCGTGCTCGCGCCAGACCTTGCCGGCCAGGCGAGCCAGCTTCGTGTAGGCAGCCAGCTTCTTCTTCGGCACGACGAGAACGAAGCCATCGACATAGGACATCGGATGTTCCCTTTATTTAACCATATGGTTAATTCAATAGTGTAACTTCACACCGTATGTCAATCCGAGCGCAGCACGGGCAAGGCGGACAATCGCTTTGCCGCGAAATCGAGAAAGGCATCGACCTTCGGCGCACGATGGACACGGCCCTTCGTCAACAGTTGCACCGGCAGCGCCGCCGCCTCGAAGGTGCGCAGCAGGCGCACGAGGCGCCCGGCCGCAAGATCGTCGGCCACCTGATAGGACAGGAATTGCGCAATCCCGCGTCCGTCTCGAACGGCACGAAGTCTCGTTTCGATGTCATCGGTCCGGAAGCGTCCTTCAAGATGCAGAGGCGCTCCACGACGACGCCCGGCAAAACTCCAGTCCAGCGCTCCCCGCGACGTACCCAGCAGGGCCTGGTGGCTCGCCAGATCGCTTGGATTTTCCGGCACGCCGTGACGCGCGAGGTAGGCCGGGCTCGCCACCCACTGCCGCCGCACATGCCCGACCGGCCGGGCCGTGAGGCTGGAGTCGGCCAGCGCCCCGATCCGCACCGCCACGTCGATACCCTCGTCTATCAGATCGACATTGCGGTCGTTCAGCAGCAGTTCGATCTCGATTGCCGCGTTCCTGTCGAGAAAGCGGGCGGCCAGTGGAGCCACATGGCGGCGTCCGAACTGGACCGGCGCGGCGATGCGCAGCAATCCGCGAACGGGTACCTCGCGCGCACCCGAGGCCGCCGCCTCGTAATCGGCCACGACGGCGCGCGCCCGCTCATAAAGGGCGCGTCCCGCTTCCGTCGGCGCAAGACGGCGCGTGGTCCGGTCGATCAGCCGGGTGCCGATCCGGTCCTCGAGTGCCGAAAGCGCTCGGGTGACTGCGGGCGGCGAGCGCCGCAGTCGGCGGGCCGCCCGCACGAGACTTCCCTCTTCCACGATGCGCACGAAGATCGCGAACTCGTCGATGCGGTCCATGTCATTCTTCCGATAATTGGAATTATGACTTTATCATTCATGCCATTATCGCCGCAATCGACCGAGCCTATGTTTGGGCCGGAAGGAGAACCGGCATGTTGAATGGAAGCTGTCTCTGCGGTGCCGTTGCCTACGAGGCCGACGCCCGCGTCGAGCGTATCGTGCATTGCCACTGCCATACCTGCCGCAAGACACATGGTACGGCCTTCTCATCCGTCACCGCCGTGCCGCGCGACAGTTTCCGCTGGCTGCGCGGCGAGGACTCGCTGGGCGCCATCGAATCCTCTCCCGGCAAGTTCCGCCGCTTCTGCGGCACGTGCGGTTCGCATGTGATGGCCGAGCGCGTGGCGCAACCCGTCATCCTGTTGCGGCTGGGTTGCCTCGACACGGAGGTGCGCGAGCGGCCACAGCTCCATATCTGGAGATCTGACGCAGCCCCCTGGTACGATCCGAAGGTCGACGTTCCAGAGAAGCAGGAGGGCGTGTGATGCCCGTCGAGCCGTCACCCTTCCTGCCTTTCAACGCCGATGAGCGGGCCGCTCAGCGGCGCGCGGGTATTGCGACCGGCCGCACCGCGCCCATTCGCCCGTTCATGCCGGAACAGCATCGCGCCTTCTTTGCGCTCCTGCAGTACCTGTTCACCGCCACGCCCGATGCCGAGGGCTGGCCGATGGCCTCGGTGCTGACGGGCCTGCCCGGCTTCATCGCCGCGCCCGACGCGACGACCCTGCGGATCGGCGCGCTGCCGCGCACCGGCGATCCCGCCGCCCCGGGGTTCGCCGTCGGTGCCGAGATCGGCCTGCTGGGTCTCGACCTCGCCACGCGGCGGCGCAATCGCGCCAACGGGCGGATCGTCAACCGCGACAACGGCCTGACGGTGCACATCGCCCAGAGCTTCGGCAACTGCCCGCAGTACATCCAGACGCGCACCGTCACCGCAGCCAAAGCCGCCTCAACGGCGGGCGAATCCCCGGCTGTGATACTGGACGGATTGGACGAAGCCGCGCGCGAACTCATCGAGTCAGCCGATACGTTCTTCGTCGCCAGCCGTGGCCGAAGCGAGCTTGGTGCCGAGGGTGGTTTCGACATGTCGCATCGCGGCGGACGGCCCGGCTTCGTCGCCGTACAGGGAGACACGCTCGTCATTCCCGACTTTCGCGGCAACGGTTTCTTCAACACGCTCGGCAACCTGCTGGGAGACCCCAGGGCCGGCCTGCTGTTCATCGACTTCAACACCGGCGACCTGCTGCAGCTCCAGGGCACCGTCGCGATCGATTGGCAACCGGAAGGAAGCGAGCCTGCCGGGGCGGAGCGGCTTTGGCGCGTGCAGGTCAAGCGCGCCTGGCGCACACGATCTGCATTTGCCTCGCAGTCAACTTTCGGTGAATTTGCACCAAGCACCCTCCATACGGGCACCTGGTAGCCACATTCATTCGGACAAATCCCATCCCGGCAGGGTATGTCGGGCCGGGATTGGGAAGCCGTGGGAAACAGGGTCAGTATCGTCATACCGACGCACAACCGCGCGTCGCTGCTGCGGCGCGCACTGGTTTGCGTGCAATCGCAGACTTTGCGGGACAAGGAAATCGTCGTCGTCGTCGATGGGTCGACCGACGATACGCTGTCGATGCTCGAAACCTCCTTTCCCGACGTGAAGGTCGTCCATCACCCATCGTCGAAAGGCCCCAGTGCCGCGCGCAACGCGGGCGTCGCCGCCGCGTCGGGTGACTGGATATTCTTCCACGACGATGACGACCTGATGCATCCCTCGCATCTGGCGGAGCTTCTGGCGGCCACGCTGGCAGCTCCTCCCCACTCGCTCGTCGCGGGCCGGTCGCGCGACTTCGCCGTCCGGGACGACGACATCGTCTTCAGCCCGCCGGTCTGGACGGCGGCGGAGCGGTCCGACACCGACACGCTGATCCAGTTCCTCGAGCCCACGGCGCTGCGCACCATCACCCACACCACGATCCTGTGGCCGCGCCGCCTGTTCGACACGGAAAAGTGGGACGAGACCCTGAGCTTCTACGAGGATTTCGACCTGTGCGGCCGGGCCATCCTGTCGGGCCTGCACGTGATCGGTCGAGAAGTCGGCATGTACTATATCCGCGTCCATGCCGCGCCACGGATCACCCACGCCGGCGACGACACCAACCAGCTCCTGTGGTCGGCGCGCTACTGGCTGAAGTGGGCGGCAATCCTGCGCGACCATCCCGAGCACCGGGCCTGCGCCGAAGCCCTGCGCAACGGTTTGATGGACAGTCTGATCCGGCTGTCCATCGTCGCGGCGGGCCAGACCTACATGCCACAACTCGCCGCCGCTTTCCGGGAATGGGGCGGCGGGCGCTACTACGTGACGCCCCGGCCGCGCAGCGCCCTGAAACGCAAAGTCGGCGACGCCGTCCTGAACCTGGCGGGCTTTCGCGCGCTACACCTGATGCTCGGTGCGGCCGAAACGCTCCGGCCCAAGGAAGCGCCCTATCTCGACAGGCTGCAGGCCCCGGCCAGCGAGGCCGATCGGCAGGATGCCCTCTACATCGGCAGGTATGAGACCGAGGCCGAGGCTCAAACCGCCGCGGAGCGAAGCCGCGCCACCATCGCTTCGAGCGCCAGCAGGTAGGAATCGGTTCCAAAGCCCGCGATCATGCCGACCGCAGCCGCCGCGGTGATGGACCCGAACCCGCGCTTCTCGATATTGGTCATGTGGATTTCGATCGCGGGCATCGCGATCGATCGCAGACAATCGCGCAGCGCATAGCCGGCATGGAGGAAGCCTGCGGGATTGAACAACAACCCGTCGAACCTGGCGCGGTCGGCCTTGTAGATCGCCGACACGGCCTCGCCCTCGATGTTGGTGTAAAAAATCTCGACCGACACGCCAAGTTCCCGCGCCCGCCGGCGTATGAGCGCGTCGAGTTCCTTGGCGGTAGTAGTTCCATAGAGTTCGGGCTGACGTCGGCCCAGATACTCCATGTTCGCACCCTGAATCAGCAGAAGCTTCATCTGGTGGAGTCTACGGCAATTGTTCGCTCACGCGAACCATCCGTTCCGCAGATCAACGCGGCAGCGTCGAAGTCCCCATCAAGCTTTCGTCGATCGAGCGCGCGCACTGGCGGCCTTCGCGGATAGCCCAGACGACCAGCGACTGACCGCGACGCATATCGCCCGCCGCAAACAGCTTCGGCACGGAGGTCTGGTAGTCGACCACGTTGGCGGCGACGTTGCCGCGCGGATCGAGCGTCACGCCCGCCTGCTCGACGAGGCCGGGCTTGCGCGGCCCCAGGAAGCCCATGGCCAGCAGCACCAGGTCGGCCTTGAGCTCGAAGCTGCTGCCCGCCACTTCCTGCATACCCATGCGGCCATCGGCCCCCTTCACCCACTCTACGCGGACACATTCCAGCGCCTCGATCTTGCCGTTACGGCCGATCGCACGCTTGGTCAGCACGGCGAAGTCGCGAGCGGCGCCTTCCTCGTGGCTCGACGAGGTGCGCAGCTTGAGGGGCCAGTCCGGCCAGGTCAGCGACTTGTTCTCCCGCACCGGCGGCTGCGGCATGACTTCGAGCTGCGTCACCGACGCGGCGCCATGGCGGTTCGACGTGCCGACGCAGTCGGAGCCGGTGTCGCCGCCGCCGATCACGATGACATGCTTGCCCTTGGCGGTGAGCGTGCCGCGCGGCGCCGCGCGCGACTCGTCGTCGCCGGCATTGCGCTTGTTCTGCTGCGTCAGGAAATCCATCGCGAAATGGATGCCGTTCAACTCGCGTCCTGCGACCTCGAGATCGCGCGGCAACTCGGCGCCGCCCGTCAACGCCACGGCGTCATAGCCTTCGAGCAGCGACTTGATCGAGAGCGTCGCGCCGACCTCGACGCCGGTGCGGAACTCGACGCCCTCGGCCTCCATCTGGCGCATGCGCCGGTCGATGAGATGCTTCTCCATCTTGAAGTCGGGAATGCCGTAGCGCAGCAGGCCACCGATGCGATCGGCCTTCTCGAACAGCGTCACCGCGTGGCCTGCGCGCGCGAGCTGCTGGGCGCAGGAAAGTCCCGCCGGCCCGGAGCCGACGACGGCGACGCGCTTGCCGGTCTTGTGCGCGGGCACCGCCGGCTGGATCCAGCCCTCTTCCCAGCCACGATCGACGATCGCACATTCGATCGACTTGATGGTCACCGGGTTGTCGTCGATGTTCAGGGTGCACGAGGCCTCGCAAGGCGCGGGGCAGATGCGGCCGGTGAACTCGGGGAAATTGTTGGTCGAGTGCAGGACCTCGAGTGCGTCCTTCCAGCGGTCGCGGCGGACCAGCTCGTTCCACTCGGGGATGATGTTGTTGACCGGGCAGCCGTTGTGACAGAACGGAATGCCGCAATCCATGCAGCGCGCGCCCTGCCGCGAGACCTCGGCCGGCGGCATCGGCAGCACGAACTCATTGTAGTTCTTGAGGCGGGACTCGACCTTTTCGTAGGACCGGTCCTTGCGCTCGATCTCGAGGAAGCCTGTGGCGAGACCCATGATCCTTACTCCGCCGCGACGGCCTTCGCCGCCGCCCGCTCACGCGCCTGCAACAGCGCCCGCTTGTAGTCACGCGGCATCACTTTCACGAAGCTCTGCAGCGCATTGTCCCAATTTTCCAGAAGCGCACGTGCCCGCGCACTGCCGGTGTGGAGATGATGGCGCTCGACGAGGATGCGCAAGCGCTCCGCATCGAAGCGCAGCACATCGCCCATCCCGTTGTCCTCGACATCGACGGCACGCTGGCGCGGCCGTCCCGCCTCGTCGCTCTCTCCGCCGGCCGGTGCGATCTTTTCGAGATCGACCATGGCGGGATTGCACAGGTCCTTGAAGCGAGCCTTTGGATCGTAGACGTAGGCGATGCCGCCCGACATGCCCGCCGCGAAGTTGCGGCCGGTGTCGCCCAGCACCACGACGACGCCGCCGGTCATGTATTCGCAGCCATGGTCGCCGTTGCCCTCGACGACGCAGACCGCGCCCGAGTTGCGCACGGCGAAGCGCTCGCCGGCAACGCCCTCGAAGTAGGCCTCGCCCGCGATGGCGCCATAGAGCACCGTGTTGCCGACGATGATGTTCTTCAACGGATCGCGGGCGCAGCCTTTCGGTTGGCGCACGACGACGCGGCCACCCGACAGGCCCTTGCCGACATAGTCGTTGCCGTCGCCCGATAGTTCGAGAGACACGCCGCGAGCCAGGAAGGCGCCGAAGCTCTGGCCGGCGGTGCCGGTGAGACGCACCGAGATCGTGTCCTCGGGCAAGCCCGCGTGGCCGGTGCGTCGGGCCACCTCGCCAGACAGCATGGCGCCGACGGTGCGGTTGACGTTGGTGACCGGCAGATCGATCTGGACCGGCCGGCCGCCGTCGAGCGCCGGCCGCGCCGCCTCGATCAGTTGGTGGTCCAGCGCCTTGTCGAGCCCGTGGTCCTGGCGCTCGACGTTCCAGATCGCGATGCCCTCGCGGGCGGGCGCCTGGTAGAGCAGCTTCGACAGATCGACGCCACCCGCCTTCCAGTGGTCGATGGCCTTGCGCATGTCGAGCCGATCGACCTTGCCGATCATCTCGTTCAGCGTGCGGAAGCCCAGCCTCGCCATGATCTCGCGCAGTTCCTCGGCGACGAAGAAGAAGTAGTTGATCACGTACTCGGGCTGTCCCGTGAAGCGCTTGCGCAGAACGGGATCCTGCGTTGCCACGCCCACCGGACAGGTGTTGAGGTGGCACTTGCGCATCATGATGCAGCCGGCGGCGATCAGCGGCGCGGTGGCGAAGCCGAACTCGTCGGCGCCCAGCAATGCGCCGATGGCGACGTCGCGGCCGGTGCGCAGGCCGCCGTCGACCTGGACGGCGATTCGGCCGCGCAGGCCGTTCAGCACCAGCGTCTGCTGCGTCTCGGCAAGACCGATTTCCCACGGCGAGCCGGCATGCGTCAGCGAGGTGAGCGGCGAGGCGCCCGTGCCACCCTCGTAGCCCGAGATCGTGACATGGTCTGCACGCGCCTTGCTGACGCCCGCCGCGACGGTGCCGACGCCGACCTCGGAGACGAGCTTCACCGACACACGCGCGGCCGTGTTCACGTTCTTCAAATCGTGAATAAGCTGCGCCAGGTCCTCGATCGAATAGATGTCGTGATGCGGCGGCGGCGAGATCAGGCCGACGCCGGCCGTCGAGCGGCGGACCCGGGCGATGTTCTCGTCGACCTTGTGGCCGGGAAGCTGGCCGCCCTCGCCGGGCTTGGCGCCCTGCGCCATCTTGATCTGGATGTCGTCGGCGTTGACCAGGTATTCGGCCGAGACGCCGAAGCGGCCCGACGCAACCTGCTTGATGGCCGAGCGCATCGAATCGCCGTTGGCCATGCGCTTGAAGCGATCCGCCTCCTCGCCGCCCTCGCCGGTGTTCGACTTGCCGCCAATGCGGTTCATGGCGATGGCCAGCGTCGTGTGCGCCTCGCGGCTGATCGAGCCGAAGCTCATCGCGCCGGTGGCAAAGCGCTTGACGATGTTTGCGGCCGGCTCGACTTCCTCGATCGGAACCGGCGCGTCGGCCCACTTGAACTGCATCAGGCCGCGGATGGTCAGCAGCCGCTCGCTCTGCTCGTTGATCGTGGTCGCGAAGGCCTTGTACTCGGCTGACGAGTTACCCCGCACCGCATGCTGCAGGCGCGACACGCTCTCGGGCGTCCAGGCATGATCCTCACCACGCAGGCGGAACGCATAGTCGCCGCCGACATCGAGCATGGTGCGATAGACCGGATTGTCGCCGTAGGCGTTGCGATGACGGCGCACCGTCTCCTCGGCGATCTCCTGCCAGCCCGCCCCCTCGATCGTGGTGGCGGTGCCGGTGAAGTACTTCTCGACGAAGCCCGAATGCAGGCCGATCGCGTCGAAGATCTGGGCGCCGCAGTAGGACTGGTAGGTCGAGATGCCCATCTTGGACATGACCTTGAGCAGGCCCTTGCCGACCGCCTTGATGAAGTTCTTCTGAACCTCGTAGGGCTTGAGCGGCAGGCCGTTCTGGACGCGCAGCGCCTCCAGGGTCTCGAAGGCCAAATACGGATTCACCGCCTCGGCACCGTAGCCCGCCAGGCAGCAGAAGTGATGGACCTCGCGCGCCTCGCCCGTCTCGACCACGAGGCCGGTCTGGGTGCGCAGGCCGCGGCGGATCAGGCTGTGGTGCACGGCCGCCGTCGCCAGCAGCGCGGGGATCGGCACGCGGTCGGCCGACACCGCGCGATCCGACAGGATCAGGATGTTGCGGTCGGCCAGCACCAGGTCCGTCGCTTCTGCGCAGACACGGTCGAGTGCCTTCTCCAGCCCGGCCGCGCCTTCCGACGCCAGCCAGGTCGTGTCGATCGTGGCGGTGCGGAACGAGCCGTCGAGCAGGTCCTCGATAGAGCGGATCTTCTCCAGTTCGGCATTGGTCAGGATCGGCTGCGCCACTTCGAGGCGCTTGTGCATGCCGGCATGGCGGCCGAGCAGGTTGGGACGCGGGCCGATCATCGAAACCAGCGACATCACCAGTTCCTCGCGGATCGGATCGATCGGCGGATTGGTGACCTGCGCGAAGTTCTGCTTGAAGTAGTTGTAGAGCAGCTTCGGCTTCTTCGAGAGCACCGCGATCGGCGTATCGGTGCCCATGGACCCGATCGGATCGTCTGGCTCGCTCGCCATCGGTTCGAGGAAGAACTTGATGTCTTCCTGCGTGTAGCCGAAGGCCTGCTGGCGATCGAGCAGGGTCGAGGGATCGTTCGACGGCACCGGCGACGGCGCGTCGGGGATCTCCGACAGCTCTTCGAGCTTGTGCTGCGTCTCCTTCAGCCACTCCTCGTAGGGTTCGGCCTCGGCGAGCGTCCTCTTAAGCTCCTCGTCCTCGACGATGCGACCCTCTTCCAGGTCGATCAGCAGCATCTTGCCGGGCTGCAGGCGCCACTTGCGGACGATCTTGTTGTCCGGGATCGGCAGGACGCCCGACTCCGACGACATCACCACGAGGTCGTCCTCGGTGATCAGGAAGCGCGCGGGCCGCAGCCCGTTGCGGTCGAGCGTGGCGCCGATCTGGCGACCGTCGGTGAAGGCGATCGAGGCCGGGCCGTCCCACGGCTCCATCAGCGCCGCATGATACTCGTAGAAGGCCTTGCGGCTGCCATCCATCAGCGGATTGCCGGCCCAGGCCTCCGGGATCAGCATCATCATGGCGTGGCTCAGCGAATAGCCGCCGGCAACCAGCAGTTCGAGCGCGTTGTCGAGGCAGGCCGTGTCCGACTGACCGTGCGGAATGATCGGCCACATCTTGTCGAGGTCGGCGCCGATCAGGTCGGATTCCATCGTGCGCCGGCGGGCGTACATCCAGTTGACGTTGCCGCGGACCGTGTTGATCTCGCCGTTATGGGCGATGAACCGGTAGGGATGCGCCAGTTTCCACGACGGGAACGTGTTCGTGGAGAATCTCTGGTGAACGAGGCAAAGCGCTGATTCACAAAGAGGATTTCTCAGATCCTCATAGAAACTCTCAACCTGATGGGCGAGCAGCAGGCCCTTGTAGACCACGGTCCGCGACGAGAAGGACGGCATGTAGAGCTGAGACAGGCCCGGCAGCTTGTGCTTCTTCTCCAGGTCGGCCAGCGGGTTCTGGGTCTGCTTGCGGATCGCCAGAAGCTTGCGCTCGAACGCATCCTGATCGGCCAGCTTTGAACTCCGCCCGACGATCGCCATGCGGATGACCGGCATCGACGCGATGACCGCCTTGCCGAGCCCGTCGAGGTTCGTCGGGACGTCTCGCCAGCCGACAATCTTCTGCTTTTCGACTTTAACAAAATGCTCGAAGCGCTTGATTGCAAAGGCTCTTGCCTTCTCATCCTGCGGCAGAAAGCACATCGCGACGGCGTAATGGCCCGGCTCCGGGAGGTCGACACCTTCCTTGCGCGCCCAGTCGCGCAGCAGCGCGTCCGGTATCTGGATCATGGCGCCCGCGCCGTCGCCCATCAGCGGATCGGCACCGACGGCGCCACGATGGTCGAGGTTGACCAGGATCTGCAGCCCCTGGCGCACGATGTCATGGGTTTTGCGGCCCTTGATGTCGGCCACAAAGCCGACGCCACACGCGTCGTGTTCGTTGCGTGGATCGTACAGTCCCTGCTTCTCAGGCAATCCCATGACTCTATCCTGCTGGCGCGCGAGCGGGCCCAGCATCCCCCCGGATGCTTTCGTGTATCGGCGCATTATTAGACCGGTCGCGGGCTCTGGCGAAAGCCCTCGTTGCATCGCAATAGCCGACTTCAGGAAGTTACTCTACCCGCTTGAATTCCAGAGAGATTGCCATGGGGGTTGAAGTAACCTCGACATTGCCGGTCCGCAGAGTGGACGCGATCACCGTCCGGAGCGCCGGCGCAAACCACACCTCGCTGGTGTTGGAAACCGGCTGGCCGTCAGCCAGGCCCTCGAGAGTCCGGCGGAGTTTCGCGACCACCAAGATGCATCCATCGAGCCGCCGGGTGCCGGCCTCCACGTACTCGATGCTCATCGTGGCCGCCAGCCGCACCTTGCCGTCGGCTCCCTTCATGTCTGCGCTGTACCGAAGCGGCTTTCCGGCGGGGTAGCTGGTCGTGGGATCGACCGAGTACGTCCACGTTCGTCGATCGTCGGCGTGGCTGGAATAGAAACTCTGCACCGGGAAGAAGGGATCGGGGCCACGGGTCCTGAGATAGATGGTGGGCGAATCGACCGTATAGGTCGTGACTTCGGCGCCCTTGCAGAACACCTGGAGCTGCTGAGTTCTTGTCGTCGGCACTTCGCCGGCCTGCCGGGTCGTCACCTCGAGGGTGAGGGCGAAGGGAATGTCGGTGCCCTTGAGGGCGGCACAATCCAGCGCGAACGCGCTTCCGGACGCTAATCCCGCGGCCGCGACTAAGGGTAATGTGAAGAACCAGCGCATGCGCCGCATCCTAGTCGCCGGCAGCGACGCATTGAAGCCATCGCCGCCATGGCCTACTTTGCCGGCTGCACGCGGGCAGCGTTCGTGCCCCGGGGGAGATACTGAGCTGATGTCGGAACGTTCGATCGGTCGCTGGGCGACCCTGCTGGCCGCTCCCCTGCTGGCCGCAACCATCGGTGCCTGTTCTACGCCGACCGCCATCCAGGCCTATACGGGTCCGGGCTGGTACCTCGAGAAATCCTACCTCATCATCGCCAGCAGCCCGAAGGTGTTCGGCGGACCGTTCACCTACGAAAAATGCGAGGAAGAGCGCATCAAGCTCGGCCCGATCGTTTCGCCGGAAATGCTCTGCGTGAATCATCCGGGCCGGCCGAAGCCGTACGGGTTCTACCCGTCATAACCGTCCCCCATACGTACAATCGGCGCATAGCGGCTGTAACAATAGTCGGCTAGGCTGCAGCGAAGGTATGGGGAGCGAGCGTCGCGTGGCGACAATTTCCATCGACGGGATTCGAAAGAGTTTCGGTCCCGTCGAGGTACTCAAGGACATTTCCCTGGAGATCGCCGATGGCGAGTTCCTGACGCTGCTCGGCCCATCGGGCTGTGGCAAGTCGACCTTGCTGCGCATCGTTGCGGGGCTCGAGCGCAACGATGCCGGCTCGATCGTCATTGGAGGCCGGAGGGTCGACGAACTGCCGGCGCGCGATCGCGACATCGCCATGGTGTTCCAGAGCTACGCGCTCTACCCGCACATGACGGTGGCCCAGAATATCGGCCTGCCGCTCTCGATGCGCCGCATGAACGTCTGGCAGCGCCTGCCCTGGATCGGATCGCTGCTGCCGGGAACCGCCGCCGCCCGCAGGATGATCGCCAAGGACGTGGCGGACGCCGCCCAGGCGCTCGACATCGGCCCCCTGCTCGGCCGCAAGCCCGGCCAGCTCTCGGGCGGCCAGAAGCAGCGCGTCGCGCTGGGTCGTGCCATGGTCCGCCATCCATCGGCCTTCCTGCTCGACGAACCGCTCTCCAATCTCGACGCCAAGCTGCGCGTCCAGATGCGGTCCGAGCTCACCGAACTGCAGCGCCGCCTCGGCGCCACGATGATCTACGTGACGCACGACCAGGCCGAGGCCATGACCATGTCCGACAGGGTCGCGGTCATGCTGGCCGGCAAGCTCGAACAGGTGGCCCCGCCGCGCCGGCTCTACGACGATCCCGAAACGCTGGCCGTGGCGGAATTCGTCGGCAGCCCGAAGATCAACGTCATCCCGGTCGACGGCGGCTTCCATGCCGTGCGGCCGGAATCGATGCAACTCGTGGCCCCCTATGAGGCCGGCGCGATCGCGGGCCATGTCCGTCTCGTCGAGCACATGGGCTCCGAGAGCCTCGTCCATGTCGAGGTGAAGGGGCAGCCGACGCCACTGATCGCCCGCATCGATGCCCATTCGGAGCGCGATCCGCAGCGTGGCGAAGCCGTCGGGCTGAAGCCGCTGCCCCATCGCGTCCTCAAGTTCGATGTCCAGGGAAGGCGCGTGCGGTGACGACGCCCACCGCGAACGACGCTACGCCGGCCGAGCGCCGCGCCGCGCTGGCGCTGGTGTCGCCGGCCTGGCTGATGTTCGTCGTGCTACTGGCCGGCCCGACACTGGCCGTGTTCGTCCTGTCGCTCACCGACTGGCAGCTCGGCGCGCCGACGATGAACTTCATCGGCCTCGGCAACTACGAGCAGCTCTTCGCCGACCGGGTGTTCTGGAAGTCGTTCAGCAATACTGCCGTCTACTGTCTCGTAACAGTGCCGGGTTCGGTGTTCCTGGGGCTCGGCCTCGCGCTCCTGATCGAGGGCGCCACTTTCGGGCGGGGCTTCTACCGCGCCGCCTACTTCCTCCCGGTGACCTCGACGCTGATCGCCATGGCGGTGGTCTGGGAATTCCTGCTGCATCCCAGCGTCGGCCTGATCAACGTGGTGCTGGAACAGGTCGGCATCCAGGGCGGCGACTGGCTGAAGAACCCGAACCGCGCGCTGTTCACCTTGGCCGGCATCGGCATCTGGCAGTCGGCCGGCCTCAACATGGTCCTGTTCATGGCCGGGCTGAAGTCGATCCCCGCCGATCTATACGAGGCAGCCGAGATCGACGGCGCCGCTTCGGCCTGGGAACGCTTCCGCTGCGTCACCTGGCCGATGCTGGGACCGGCGACCCTGTTCGTCACCGTCGTGTCGGGCATCCGCTCGTTCCAGGTCTTCGACACGGTCGAGGTGCTGACCAAGGGCGGGCCGAACAAGGCGACCGAGGTGCTGCTCTATACGATGTACACCGAGGCCTTCAATTTCTTCCGGACCGGCTACGGCGCGGCGATCACCGTGGTGTTCCTGGTCGTCGTTCTGGCGTTGACGCTGCTGCAGGTGAAGGCCGGCGAGAAGAGGACGCACTACGGATGAGGCGCCTCGCATGAAACCCGGCGGCTCGATCCTGGGCCAAGTGCTGCGTCACCTCCTGCTGATCGCCGGGCTGGTGATCATGCTGACGCCGTTCGTCTGGATGATCTCGACCTCGCTGAAGCCGCCCAACGAGATATTCTCGACCAAACTCAGCCTGCTCCCGAACAACTGGGCGGCGGCGGAAAATTATACCAAGGCGTTCACCAAGGTGCCGCTGCTTCGCTACCTGCTGAACGGCGTGATCGTGACCGGCGGCATCTTCCTGCTGCAGCTGATCGTTTCCCTGCCCGCGGCCTACGCGCTGGCCAAGCTGCGCTTCCGCGGCCGCGACATCCTGTTCACCATGGTGTTGATCGGGCTGATGATCCCGGCCCAGGCGCCGGCCATCCCGCGCTATGTCATGCTGTATGAAGTCGGCCTGCTCGACAGCTATGCCGCCCTCATCATCCCATTCGTCTTTTCGGCCTTCGGCATCTTCCTGATGCGGCAGTTCTTCAAGACCGTGCCGGACGACCTGATGCATGCCGCCCGGATCGACGGGCTGGGCGAATTCGAGATCCTGTGGCGCATCATGCTGCCGCTTGCCATGCCCGCCATGCTGGCCTTCGGGGTCATTTCCGTCGTCTCGCACTGGAACGATTTCTTCTGGCCGCTGATCGTCATACAGACCGGCGACCTTGCCACGCCCCCCCTTGGTACGCTCTTCTTCCGCAATGAGGAGGCCGGCAGCGACTTCGGCCCTCTGATGGCCGGTACGGTCGTCATCACCGCACCGCTCGTCCTGCTGTTCCTCGCCGCCCAGCGGCGCTTCATCGAGGGAGTCACGCTCAGCGGCATGAAGGGGTGAAAGGAAACGGCAACATAGCCGTGTGATGAGAGGAAACGTTCAACGAAGGGAGAGATCATGCGCAAACTCTTGGGGCTGGCGGCGCTTGCCGCCGCATTCGTCGCGGGCCCCGCGACGGCACAGACCGAAATCACCGTCCAGTACGCGATCCCCGACATCTTCAAGGATGTCCAGGAGGAGGTCGCCAAGCAGTTCATGGCGGCGAACCCGAACATCAAGGTGAAGTTCACCCAGCCGACCAAGGAGTACGAGGACGCGACGCAGCAGGTGCTGCGCAATGCCGTCACCGGCCAGTTGCCGGACGTGACCTTCCAGGGCCTCAACCGCCAGCGCATCCTGGCCGATCGCGGCATCGCCCAGCCGCTCGACCCGTTCATCGCCGCCGAGAAGGACTGGGCCAAGGCCGGCTATGACGGCGCGCTGCTGACGCTGGGTCAGGTCAAGGGCAAGCAGTACGGCATGGGCTTCTCGCTCTCGACGCCGATCATCTATTTCAACGCCGACCTCGTTAAGAAGGCCGGCGGCGATCCCGACAACTTCCCTAAGACCTGGGAAGGCATCTTCGCGCTGGCGAAGAAGATCAACGATCCGGCTAACAAGATCGCCGGCTTCCACTTCGACTGGGACATCACCGGCAACTGGATGTGGCAGGCCCTCGTCTTCTCCAACGGCGGCACGATGCTGACGGCCGACGAGAAGAAGGTGGCCTTCGACCAGCCGCCCGGCCAGAAGGCGATCGAGACGCTGCGTCTCATGATCACCGACGGCGGGATGCGCGACGTGAGCCAGGCGACGGCGCTGCAGGACTTCGTCGCGGGCCGCCTCGGCATCTGGGCGCACTCGACCTCGCGCCTCGGCGGCGTCACCAAGCAGGCGCAGGGCGTGTTCCCGCTGCGCACCGCGACTTTCCCGCTGGGCGCCGGCGCCGACTCGCGCCTGCCCGCCGGCGGCAACGTCGCCATGATGCTGGCCAAGGACCCGGCCAAGCAGAAGGCCGCCTGGGAATACATCAAGTTCGCCACCGGCCCGGTGGGCGCCACGATCATGGTCAAGGGCACGGGCTACTTCCCGGCAAATGCCATCCCGGCCAAGGACCCGAAGATGCTGGGCGATTTCTACGCCCAGAACCCGAACCACCGCGTCGCCATCGGCCAGCTCCCGAGCATGACCGCCTGGTACGCCTTTCCGGGTGAAAACGGCCTCAAGATCACCGACGTGATCAAGGACCATCTGCAGACGGTCGTGAACGGCAGCGCCAAGCCCGCCGACGCGCTGAAGAAGATGACCTCGGACACGCAGGCGCTGCTGCCGAAATAACGCCAGACGAAGCGTGCGGGCGGAGCGGGATCCCCTGCTCCGCCTGTCATGTCAGAGGAACGACGTGCAAAAATTCATTCACATCACCGACACCCATTTCGTGCCGCCGGGCAACCTGCTCTACGGCCTGAACCCGATCGACCGGCTGGCACTGTGTGTCGCCGACGTGAACCGCAACCACCCGGACGCGGCCTTCGCCATCGTCACCGGCGACCTCGCCCACAAGGGCGAGATGGAAGCCTACGCCGCACTGAAGCGCGAGTTCGACAAGCTGGTGATCCCGTATCACCTGCTGGTGGGGAACCACGACGATCGCGACAATTTCCGAACGACCTTCCCGCAGGCGAAGTTCGACGAGAACGGCTTCGTGCAATACACGATCGACATGGGCGAGGGCGTGACGGGCATCTGTCTCGACACCAACGAGCCCGGCAAGCCGTGGGGCACCTTCTGCGAGAAGCGCGGCGCCTGGCTGAAAGCGACGCTCGACCGGCTGGGCGACAGGCCGGTGATGATCTTCATCCACCACCCGCCCTTCAAGGTGCGGCTGAAGCGCATGGACGACATCTCGCTGCTCGACCCGCAGCATTTCATCAAGGCGATCGAGGGCCGCCGGAACATACGCCATCTGTTCTTCGGCCATCTCCACCGGCCGATCGCCGGCGCCTGGCGCGGCATCCCGCTCTCGACGCTGCGCGCCACCAGCCACCAGGTGGCGCTCGACTTCGTCATCGAAGGCCGCATCCCCGGAAGCCACGAACCGCCGGCCTATGGCGTCTGCCTGCTCGAGGAAGACCAGATGATCGTGCACATGCACGACTTCCTCGACCGGACGCACACCTTCCTGCTCTAGAGTTCTTCCGTCTGGAGTGACACACACCACCTCATCCTGAGGAGGCCCGAAGGGCCGTCTCGAAGGATGGGTCACGACGCGGTGCTCGTGCCCATGCTTCGAGACGCGCTCCTCCGGAGCGCTCCTCAGCATGAGGTTGGTGTTGGTGATTCTATAGTGCTCGGAAAGCTCCTAGCCGCTCCGTCCCTATTTGTAGGAGGAGACCTCGATCAGGTTGCCGTCGGGATCGCGGCAATAGACCGAGACGATCGTGCCCATCGCCCCGCTCTTCTCGGTGGGCCCGAGCTCGATCTCGACGCCGCAGGCACGGAAGTGATCGGCCACGGCTTGCGGTCCGGTCGACGTGAGAAAGCAGAGATCGTCGCTGCCGGGCGCCACCGTCTTGCCCGTGAACCACTGCTTCTGGGTCGCGGTTTCGGGCCGCAGGTTGATCTTCTGGCGGCCGAAATGCATCGACGTGACGTGACGGCCGGGCGCCGGCTCGGTGATCTTGCGCTTCATGCCCAGCACGCGCTCATACCAGGCGGCGGCAACTTCGACATCGCGCACGTTCATGACGAGATGATCCAGGGCCTCGACGACGACAGTCATTGCACTCCCTCGCTCCTAAGGCTCGTTACAGTGGACCTGCCCCTCCTTCCCGTCCATCCGCTTGCGCGCTAACAGGGATCGATGGAGCAACTTCCCGTCGACGAGGCGTTGCCGCGGCTGCGCGCCGCGCTGGAGACGAACAACGCCGCGGTGCTGGTGGCGCCGCCGGGCGCCGGCAAGACGACGCGCGTGCCGCTGGCCCTGCTCGATGCGCCGTGGCTCGCGGGACGCAGGATCGTGATGCAGGAGCCGCGCCGGCTGGCCGCCCGGGCCGCCGCCCGGCGCATGGCGGCGTCGCTCGGCGAGGCTGTCGGAGAGACCGTGGGCTACCGCGTGCGCTTCGACAGCAAAGTGGGACCGCGCACCCGCATCGAGGTTGTGACGGACGGCCTGTTCCTGCGCCTGCTGCAGGACGACCCATCGCTCGAGTCCGTCGGCTGCGTGATCTTCGACGAATTGCACGAGCGCGGACTGGAGACCGATCTCTCTTTCGCCCTCGTGTGCGAAGCACAGACCGCGTTGCGCGAGGATCTGCGCGTCGTGGCAATGTCGGCGACGCTCGATCCCGGTCCGGTGTCGGCGCGACTAGGCGGCGCCGCAGTGATCGAGAGTGCAGGCCGCATGTTCCCCGTGGACACCCGCTACCTCGACCGTGAGCCCGCCGGTCGTATCGAGGATGGCGTGGCCGCCACCGTGCGCCGGGCGCTGGCCGAGGAGACCGGCAGCGCGCTGGTCTTCCTGCCCGGCGTCGGCGAGATCCGCCGGGTAGAGGAGCGTCTGCAAGGTATCGGTGCCGATATCGACGTGGCGCCGCTCTACGGTGACCTCTCCCCCACCGACCAGGACCGTGCCATCGCCCCCTCGCCCGCAGGCCGGCGAAAGGTCGTGCTGGCGACGTCGATCGCCGAAACCAGCCTCACCATCGAGGGCGTGCGCCTCATCATCGACAGCGGCCAGATGCGCGTTCCGAAATTCTCGCCGCGCTCGGGCATGACGCGCCTCGAAACCGTGCGGGTGAGCCAGGCCTCGGCCGACCAGCGGCGCGGCCGCGCCGGCCGCCTCGAGCCGGGCATCTGCTACCGGTTGTGGACGGAGGAATCGCACCGCGGCCTCCTGCCCTTCACGCCGCCCGAAATCCTCGACGCCGACCTGGCGCCGCTTGCCCTCGAGCTTGCCGCCTGGGGGACCAGCGATGCCACCGGCCTGCCGTGGCTGACGCCGCCGCCCGCCGCCTCGCTCGCCACGGCGCGCGCGCTGCTGGCCGATCTCGGCGCGATCGACGGCACTGGCGCGATCACGGCCCATGGCCGCGCCATGACGCGCCTCGGCCAGCATCCGCGCATCGCCCATCTCGTCCTGAAAGGCCGCGAGTTGGGGCAAGGCAAGGTTGCCGCCCTGCTGGCCGCCATCCTGGGCGAACGGGATTTCCTGCGTCTGCCGCCGGGCCAGCGCGACGCCGATCTGCGGCACCGGGTCGATATCGCGTTGAGCGGCCGACGCGACGGCACCTTGCGGCTGATCCAGGAGGCGGCACGACGCCTGATGCCGCGCGGCGGTGGCGAGGAACGCGCCGACATCGCCATGACGGGTCCGCTGCTGGCGCTGGCCTATCCCGACCGCATCGGCCGCCGCCGGCCCGGCACGGCCGGGCGCTATCTCCTGTCGGGCGGTCGTGGTGCCGCGCTGCCCGAGGGCGATCCGATGGCCAACGAGGAGTTCCTGGTCGTCGCCGATCTCGACGGCTCGGCGCAGGAATCGCGCATCTTCCTCGCCGCGCCGATCACGGCCGCGGAGATCGAGGACCTCTACGCCGACCGCATCGTCGACGAGCAGCTGGTGCAGTGGAGCGCGCGCGACGGCGCGGTGCTGGCGCGGCGACGCCGTCGGCTGGGTGCGCTGGCGCTGGAAGACAAGCCGCTGGCCCGACCGGATGCCGACAAGATGCAGGCCGCGATGCTCGATGGCGTGCGCCAGCTGGGGCTCGGCGCCTTGCCGTGGAGCGACGACCTGAGGCGCTGGCGCGAACGCATCGGCTTCCTCCGCCGCCACGCCGGCGAGGAATGGCCGGACCTGTCCGATGCCGCCCTCCTCTCGTCGCTCCCGGAGTGGCTTGGCCTTCATCTCGACGGTGTGTCGCGGAAGGATCATCTGTCACGCATCGACCTCGGTGCCGCGCTGAAGGCTCGCGTTCCCTGGGAGAAGCAGCGCGAGGTCGACCGCCTTGTGCCGACGCATGTCGAGGTGCCGAGCGGATCGAGGGTCGCCATCGACTACACCAATCCGGACGAGCCAACCCTCTCGGTACGCCTGCAGGAAATGTTCGGCCTCACCGAGACGCCGCGCATCGCCGGCGGAAAGGTCCCGCTCACCATCCATCTTCTCTCGCCCGCCCGGCGACCGGTGCAGGTGACCCGCGATCTCGCGAGCTTTTGGACGAATGGCTACAAGGCGGTGAAGTCCGAACTGAAGGGCCGGTACCCCCGGCACTACTGGCCGGACGATCCGCTGATCGCCGAGCCCACGGCGCGCGCGCGACCGCGCCCCCGATGAGCCCCCGCTGCACAGGCGCGCTTTCGGCGTTCCTCACGGTCCTGGTGTTCACGGCGCCGGCCACGGCACAGGCGCTGGAGGATTGCGGCCGTTACGCACCGAGCACGCTGGAAGCCTGGATTTCGTCCTCGGAACTGAAGCTTGCGGCCTACGGCTACACCTGCCGCATGATCAACATCGACGCGACGCTCAGCCAGGCCATGCGCGAAGGCGTGCAGGCCGGCGACAGCATGACCTGGATGGAGACCAATCGCCGGACGCTCGAACGGGTGCGCGAGGCCAGCGCCCTCAACCGCCGCTGGGCCGGCCCCGAGGCCACGCGGAACCTCGCCGTCCTCACGCGTCTCGAAGTGAAGTATCGGCGACTGGCCGCCCCCTGAACGGCTTCAGAGCCGTGTCGCCTCGTCGATCAGTTCCTGGGCGGCGAGGTCCAGAAGTTCGTCCTCGGCGGTGCCGCCCAGCACGCTTTCACGGCCGATCTCCAGCAGCACCGGCACGGCAAGCGGCGAGATGCGATCGAGGCGGCGATAGACGATCCGGCCCTTGGCACGCTTCAGCAGGTCGCCGAGGCGCTTGAGGTCGGCGAGCTGCCAGGCGGCGTCCTGACGGGTGGCGCGCAGCAGGATATGGCCGGGCTCGTGCTGGCGCAGCGTGTCGTAGATCAGGTCCGAACTGAACGTGACCTGGCGGCGCGACTTCTCCTCGCCCGGGAATCGTCTTTCGATCAGGCCCGCGATCACCGCGACGTTGCGGAACGAGCGCCGCAGCATGCTGGATTCGTCCATCCACGCTTCGAGATCGTCGCCCAGCATGTCCTCGTCGAACAGCTCGTCGAGCTGCTTCGGCGACGCCGGCCGCAAACCCCAGAGACCCAGCACATAGTCGGTGGCCACGAAGCCCAGTGGCCGCAGGCCCATCCGTTCCATGCGCCGCGTCAGCAGCATGCCCAAGGTCTGGTGCGCGTTGCGGCCCTCGAAACAATAGGCGACCAGGAACTGCTTGCCGCCACGCGGGAAGCCCTCGACCAGCAGCTTGTCGGCCGGCGGCAGCATCGAGCGGAAGACTTGTATGCGCAGCCACTCCTGCACCTCGGCCGGCAACTTCGGATGCTTCAACGGATCCTGCAGGATTCCGCGCACCCTCGCGGCCAGGAAGGTCGACAGCGGCAGCCGGCCGCCGCCATAGGCCGGCACCTTCGGATCGCCGCCGGTGGCCGGCGAACAGATCGCCGCCAGCTCCTTGACGCCTTCGAAGCGCAGCAGGCGGCCGGCAAAGACGAACGTGTCGCCCGGCACCAACCCCTGCACGAAGCCCTCCTCGACCTCCCCCAGCACCGGCCCGCGACGAAGCCGCACCTTCATCAGGGGCAGTTCGACGATGGTGCCGACATTCATGCGGAACTGCTTGGCCACCAGCGGCGAGGCCAGCATCCACCGCCCGTCAGGAAGCTGCTTCAAGCGATGCCAGCGATCGTAGGCCGCGAGCGCATAGCCGCCGGTCGCCACGAAGTCGAACGTGTCGTCGAAATCCTGGCGCGGCAGGTCGCGATAGGGCTGCGCGCGCCGTACTTCGGCGAAGAAGGCCTCGCGGTCGATCGGTTGGGCGCAGGCGGTGCCGACGATGTGCTGCGCCAGCACGTCGAGACAGGGTGGCCGCGGCGGATCGCCGTCGAGTTCGCGCGCCTCGACGGCCTCCAGCGCGGCCAGCGATTCCAGCACCTCGAACCGGTTGGCCGGTGCGATCATGGCGCGACTGGGCTCGTCGAGCCGGTGGTTGGCGCGGCCGATCCGCTGCATCAGGCGGCTGACGCCCTTGGGTGCGCCCATCTGGATCACCAGGTCGACGTCGCCCCAGTCGATTCCGAGATCGAGCGACGAGGTCGCCACCACCGCGCGCAGCCTGCCGGCCGCCATCGCCGCCTCGACCTTGCGCCGCTGCTCGACCGCGAGCGATCCGTGATGCAGGCCGATCGACAGGTTCTCGTCGTTGATCCGCCACAGCGCATCGAACGCCAGTTCCGCCTGCGCGCGCGTGTTCACGAAGATGATCGACGTCCGGTGCTGACGGATGATGTTGTAGATCTCCGGCACCGCGTGACGACCCATGTGGCCGCCCCACGGGATGCGCTCCTGCGCGTCGATGATCGACACGATCGGTGGTGCGCCAGGCTCGCCTACGACGATCTCCACCGGCTCTTCACGGAGATTGAGGAACTCGGCCAGCGCCGGCGGATCCGCGACTGTGGCCGACAGCCCGACGAATCGTGCCTGCGGGGCGAGCGTGGCCAGGCGCGACAGGCAGAGCGCCAGATGGTGCCCGCGCTTGCTGGTGGCGAAGGCATGCAGCTCGTCGATGATCACGCACTTCAGGTTCGCGAAGAACTTCGCCGCATCGAGATAGGACAGCAGAAGCGCCAGCGACTCCGGCGTCGTCATCAGCAGGTCGGGTGGCCGCTCGCGCTGGCGCAACCGGCGGCTCTGCGGCGTGTCGCCGGTCCGGCTCTCCGCGCGCACCGGCAACTGCATCTCCGCCATCGGCTGTTCGAGGTTGCGGCGGATGTCGGTCGCCAGCGCCTTCAGCGGCGAGATGTAGAGCGTGTGCAGCTCCCCCTGCCCCTTCTTGTGGCTGAGGTCCTCGCCCGCCAGCCGCCGCTCCGTGAGTTCGATCAGTGACGGAAGAAATCCCGCCAGCGTCTTGCCGCCGCCGGTCGGCGCGATCAGCAGCGCGCTCTTGCCCCGCCGCGCGAGATCGACCAGCGCGAGCTGATGCGGCCGAGGCGCCCAGCCGCGACTCTCGAACCAGCGTGCAAACAGGTCGGGAAGCCCCATATCCATGGGGTAGGATGCATCAGGAGCCATGGCAATCGATACGGCAACCGAGACCCTGAATCCCCGTACGTGGCTCTATCCGACGCCGCGCGGCCTCTATTGCGAACCGGGCGATTTCTACATCGATCCGGCCTTCGCCGTGCCGCGCGCTGTGATCACGCACGGCCATGGCGACCATGCGCGCCCCGGCCACCGCAAGGCGCTGGCGACGCCGGAAACGCTGGCGATCATGCGCACGCGCTTCCAGGACATGCCCGACACCGAGCAGCAGGCGCTGAAGTACGGCGAGAGCGTGCGCATTGGCGACGTCGAGGTCGGCTTCGCGCCGGCCGGGCACATTCTCGGCTCGGCGCAGGCAGTGCTGGCATACAGGGGCCAGCGCATCGTCGTGTCCGGCGACTACAAGCGCCGGCCCGATCCGACCTGCCCGCCGTTCGAGCCCGTACCGTGCGACGTGTTCATCACCGAGGCGACCTTCGCGCTGCCGGTCTTCCATCACCCCTCCGACGCCGGCGAGATCGGCAAGCTGCTGCGCTCCGTCGACACCTTTCCCGAGCGCACTCATCTGGTGGGCGTGTACGCGCTCGGCAAGTGCCAGAGGGTTATCCGGCTCTTGCGCGAGGCGGGCTACGACAAGCGCGTCTGGCTGCATGGTGGCCTCATGTCCCTGTGCAAGCTCTACCAGGAACACGGCGTCGATCTTGGCGACGTGGCGCCAGTGTCCGAGGCGATCCTCGAGACCTTCAAGGGCGCCATCGTGCTCTGCCCGCCCTCGGCCATCGCCGACCGCTGGTCACGACGCTTTGCCGACCCCATTGCGGCCGTATGCTCGGGCTGGATGAACGTGCGCGCGCGAGCCCGGCAACGTGGCGCCGAACTTCCGCTGGTGATCTCCGACCACGCCGACTGGCCCGAACTCACGCAGACCCTGAAGGACGTCGGCGCGCCCAAGGTCTGGGTGACGCATGGCCGCGAGGAGGCACTCGTCCACTATGCGCGCGGGATCGGCATCGACGCCGAGGCCCTGCACCTCGCCGGCCGCGAGGAAGAGGATTCCTGATCCGTGCAGGCCTTCGCGCGCCTTCTCGACTCCCTGTCCTTCCAGCCCGCGCGCAACGCCAAGCTGCGGCTGATCGAGACCTATCTGCGCGAGACGCCCGATCCCGACCGTGGGTGGGCGCTGGCGGCCCTGACCGGCGGGCTCGACTTCGCCTCGGCGAAACCCGCGCTGCTGCGGGGTTTTGGCCAGGAGAAGATCGGCGAGGAGCTGTTCGCCCTCTCCTACGACTATGTCGGCGACCTGGCCGAGACGCTGGCGCTGATCTGGGAGAGCGATCCCGCCGCCGGGCCTCCGCCGACACTGGGCGAGGTCGTCGAAACGCTGCAGCGCGCCACGCGGACGCAGACGCCGGCGATCCTGAAGCGCTGGCTCGATGCGCTCGATTCGACGGGCCGCTGGGCGCTGCTGAAACTGCTGACCGGCGCCCTGCGCGTCGGCGTCTCGGCGCGGCTGGCCAAGCAGGCGGTCGCCAACATCGGCACCCAGCCCGTCGATGCCGTCGAAGAGGTCTGGCACGGGCTCGACGCGCCCTACCGGCCGCTGTTCGACTGGCTGCTGAACGGCGCGCCGCGGCCACAGAGCAACGCCGGTGCGGCCTTCCTGCCGGCCATGCTGGCCAACCCCATCGACCGGGCCGAACTCGACGCGCTCGATCCCGCGCACTTCCGCGCCGAATGGAAATGGGACGGCATCCGCGTGCAGGTCGCCGCTTCCGGCGGTCTCAAGCGGCTCTACAGCCGCGCCGGCGAGGACGTGTCCGGCGCCTTTCCCGACATCATCGACGCGATCGACTTCGAGGGCGTGTTCGACGGCGAACTTCTGGTTCGGCGCGAGTCCGCGGTGGCCCCTTTCAACGACCTGCAGCAGCGGCTGAACCGCAAGACGGTGACGGCGAAGATGCTGAAGGAGCATCCCGCCCATGTCCGGCTCTATGACGTGCTGTGGCTGGAGGGCGAGGATTTGCGCGGCCTCGGCTTCGACGAGCGCCGGGCGCGGCTCGAAGCCTGGATCGCCCGGAAGGAACGCTCGCGGTTCGACCTCTCCCCGCTGGTGAGCTTCGCCGACTGGGCCGAGCTGGCCGTCAAGCGCGAGGAGATGCGGGCCGACGGCATCGAGGGGTTGATGCTGAAGCGCGGCGACAGCGCGTATGTCGCTGGCCGTCCCAAGGGGCCGTGGTTCAAGTGGAAGCGCGACCCGATGCTGGCGGACTGCGTGATGATGTATGCCCAGCGCGGGCACGGCAAACGCAGCTCGTTCTACTCGGACTTCACCTTCGGCTGTTGGCGCGACGGTGCGGAAGGCCGCGAGCTGGCACCGGTCGGCAAGGCCTATTTCGGCTTCACCGATGAGGAACTGCGCTGGCTCGATAAATGGGTTCGCGACCATACGACCAACCGCTACGGCCCGGTGCGGGAGGTCGAGCAGAAGCTGGTTCTGGAGATCGCCTTCGACGGCATCGCCCGCTCCTCGCGACACAAATCGGGGGTGGCCATGCGCTTCCCGCGCATAAGCCGTATCCGGGCCGACAAGCCGGCCGGCGAAGCCGATACGGTCGACAATCTCCTGCGGCTCCTGTGCTGAGCCCGCCGGCGGGAAAGGCCCCCTTGCAGCGGGTGTGCCGCATGCCCATTATCCGGGCGACATTGTAACCGAAGAGCCATGATCGACCCGTTCGGCCGCCATATCTCCTACCTGCGCGTTTCCGTGACGGACCGCTGCGATTTCCGCTGCGTCTACTGCATGGCCGAGGACATGACCTTCCTGCCCAAGGCGGAAGTGCTGTCGCTCGAGGAGCTGGAGCGGCTGTGCACCGCCTTCGTGCGCCGGGGCGTGAAGAAGCTGCGCCTGACGGGCGGCGAGCCGCTGGTGCGCAAGAACGTGATGTCGCTGTTCCGCGGGCTCGGCCGGCACCTCGACAGCGGCGCGCTGGAAGAACTCACCCTCACGACCAACGGCAGCCAGCTCGCCAAGTACGCCCAGGAGCTGGCCGATATCGGCGTGCGCCGCGTGAACGTGTCGATGGACACGCTCGATCCGGACAAGTTCCGCCAGCTCACCCGCTGGGGCGATCTCGACCAGGTGATGCGCGGGCTCGATGCCGCCCAGCGCGCCGGCCTGGCGATCAAGATCAACGCCGTGGCGCTGCGCGGCGTGAACGACGGCGAATTCGACGAGATGATCCGCTGGAGCCACGGCCGCGGCATGGACATGGTCCTGATCGAGGTCATGCCCATGGGCGAGATCGGCGACGCGGCGCGGCTCGACCAGTACCTGCCGCTGTCGCTGGCGCGCAGCGAGATCGCGCGCCACTTCACGCTGACCGAGACCGACTACAGGACCGGCGGCCCCGCCCGCTACTTCAAGGTCGAGGAGACCGGCGGACGGCTGGGCTTCATCACGCCGCTCACCCACAATTTCTGCGAAAGCTGCAATCGCGTGCGCCTCACCTGCACCGGCACACTCTACATGTGCCTGGGCCAGGAGGATGCCGCCGACCTGCGCGCGCCCCTGCGGGCATCGGAGAGCGACGACGTGCTCGACCGCGCCATCACCGAGGCGATCGCCCGCAAGCCCAAGGGCCACGACTTCATCATCGATCGCCGCAACAGCGGCCCGGCCGTGCCACGCCACATGAGCGTGACCGGCGGCTGAGCCTTCGGGCTTTTCTTCCTCAAGAAGATCAACAACCGCCCTCATCCTGAGGAGGCGCGAAGCGCCGTCTCGAAGGATGGGCAACGGGCAAGGTGCGGGTTCCCATCCTTCGAGACGCGACCCTGCGGGTCGCTCCTCAGGATGAGGTCGTGAGTTAAGAAGCAGACACGTGTCGGCCCTCGACGCCTCTCAAGCCTCCGGATTGGCCTGAGTACCCGCCGTTTTGATCTGGGCTCGGCGCACCGCCTCGCGGTGGGAGATGTAGAGCGCGCTGCCGAAGATCACCGCCGCGCCGACGAAGGTCCAGATGTCCGGCTTCTGGAAGAACAGGAAGTAGCCCAGCATCGTGTTCCAGATCAGCGACAGGAAGCCGATCGGCTGCAGCAGCGTGATGTCGGCAAGCTGGTAGCCGCGCTGCTGGCAGATATGGCCGAGCGTCCCGGCCGCGCCCGCCAGCAGGAACCAGAGGACGTCGCCCCAGGCGGGCGTCTGCCAGAACCACAGCGCGAAGGGCAGCGCGCAGATCACGATGACGATGTTCTGCCAGATCACGATGGTGGTCGAGGAATCGGTGCGGGCCAGCGCCTTGGAGATCAGGTTCGAGGCCGAGAAGATCGGCGTCGAGATCAGGATGCAGATCACGCCGAGATGGATGTCGCCGAAGCCTGGCCGGATGATGATCATGGCGCCGATGAAGCCCACGATGACGGCGATCCATCGCCGGAGGCGCACGTCTTCCGCCAGGAACAATGCCGCGCCGATGGTGACGAAGATCGGGCCGGTGAAGCCCAAGGCCGTGATCTCCGCCAGGGTGGTCAATGGCAGGGCCACGAACCACAGCATCATGCCGGCCGTGTGGATGGCCCCGCGCGAGATGTGGAGCGGCAGTCGCCTCGTGTGGAGCGAGCGGTAGAGGCCGAGCCGCATCACGATCGGCACCAGGAACAGGGCGCCGAAAAAATAGCGCAGGAACGCCATCACGTAGGGATTGAGATGCTGCGCCGGGATCAGCGTGAAGACGTTGAGCAACGCGAACAGAACGCCCGAAAAAGCGACCCAGAGGATGCCGCGAAAATTCGGCGGCAGGGCAAGCCAGCGGGCGACGAGGGCGGACACGTCGCGACTATGTCACAGGCACTGAAAGCCCGCACCTTGCGATGACGGGCCTCTTCCGGGACGCGAATCCGTTTGGGTCGTGGCTCTACTTGGCCAGCGCGTGCAAGGGCAGATTATCCGGCGCGCAGGCAGTCGACGGCTGCTCCCGAAGGCGCGCCACGCGGGCGACCAAGTCCTCGATATAGGGATCGTGTATGCCGAGCGAGCGCGCATGATCGGCGGTATTGGTCAGATAGTCCCGGCACGCGCCGCGCCGCCCTTCGGCGAATGCGATGTGATGGGCGGCGCGTTCGATCGGCAGATCGCCGCAGTACTGGCAATGCGCCGGATCGACGACGAAGGAGATGGCCGAGACCGTCCGGCCGTCCTTCAACCGGGCCGGTATCCAGAGCGCCTTGTAGAGACCCGCCAGCATCTCGCGATTCCACAGCAGGCCGAGCTCGGTCTGTACATGCTCGGCGGAGAGGCGATAGGCGATGCCTTCGCATCCCCCGCCCTCCTCCAGGGCCAGCATCAGGCCCGGCAGTTCCGGCGTCCCGCGCCCCATCGGCGTCCAGAAGCAGAAGGAACGCCGCCAGCCGTCGACCTTGCACGATTGGACCTCGGCATATTCGAGAGCCGGGTTCCACATCAGCGAGCCGTAGGCGAAGACCCAGACATCGGCACCCGGCGGGTGGTCGGCCATCGTCTCCCGCAGGCTGGCTTCGCGCTCGGCCGATGACAGGAAGAAGTGGTACCCCGCGGCACGCGCATCGGCCACGATCTGGTCGATACGCTCCGACGTCAGGTCCTCGCGCGTCAGCAAGCGTGGGCCCTCAGGTGCCGTAGACGATGGCCATGGTCTCGGCGACGCAGGCCGGGCGATCCTGCCCTTCGATTTCGATCGTGACCTGGTTGGTCAGCCGCACGCCGCCCTTGTCCATCGGATCGGCGGCGATCAGCTTGGCGCGGGCGCGGACCCTCGAGCCGGCGGGGACCGGGCTGGTGAAACGAACCTTGTTGCAGCCGTAGTTGATGCCGTTGCGCACGTTGTTGATGTGCGAGATCTGGCTATTGAGCATCGGGATCAGCGAGAGCGTCAGGAAGCCGTGGGCGATCGTCTTGCCGCCCGGCATGTCCTTCTTGGCGCGCTCGACGTCGACGTGGATCCACTGATGGTCGCCGGTCGCATCGGCAAAGAGGTTGATTCGTTCCTGGGTGATCTCGACCCAGTCGCTGACACCGATTTCCTCTCCCACGTGCTTCTGCATCTCGCTGGGATGGGAGAACTCTCGCTTTGCCATTTACCGCCTCTGTTTCATTGATTTCGCACAGACTGCAATTTAGCCACCGAACCCGGACCTGTCGCGGCCTTCCGTCCCTCTGAAATTGTATCGTCGCGGGCTTTTGCTCATCATGCCACTCACAAGAATGCACAGGAGGAGACCCCCACATGGCATATGAGACCGTCCTCTATGACGTCGCCGACCGCATCTGCACGATCACCCTGAACCGTCCGGACCGGCTCAATGCCTGGACGCGGCAGATGCATCTCGACCTCAAGGATGCCATGCACACGGCCGGGGCCGCCCCCGAGGTGCGTGCGATCATCCTGACCGGTGCGGGGCGCGGCTTCTGCGCCGGCGCGGACATGGGCGGCCTGCAGGCGATCGGCTCGGGCGCCTCGGCCGACCGGTCGACGAAGGCCCAGGACGGCCTGCCGGGCGGCAGCACCCTGCCCGAGTTCAGGATGAACTACTCCTATTTTCCGGCGATCCCGAAGTTCATCATCGCCGCCATCAACGGCCCTGCGGCTGGGTTGGGCATGGTGATCCCGCTTTATGCCGACATCCGCTTCGCCGCCGAATCCGCGGTCTTCACGACCGCCTTCGCCCAGCGCGGCCTGATCGCCGAGCACGGGGTGAGCTGGCTCCTGCCGCGACTGGTCGGCCTGCCGACGGCGCTCGACCTGCTCTGCTCGGCCCGCAAGTTCCGCGCGCCCGAGGCGCTGGCAATGGGTCTCGTGAATCGGGTCATCCCCGACGACAAGCTGCTGGCCGAGGCCCGCGCCTACGCCACGCTGCTGGCCAATACAGTCTCACCGCGCTCGGTGGCGGTGATGAAGCGGCAGCTCTGGGAGGCCGAGTTCCAGACCCTGGCCGAGGCCACAACCCAGGCCAATCACGAGATGGAACTTTCGTTCCAGACCGCGGACTTCAAGGAAGGTGTCGCCCACTACCTCGAAAAGCGCGCGGCACGGTTCACCGGAAGATAGTCCGCGGACGCTTCAGACCTTCTCCGTCTGGCCGGCTTTCGGCTGCCAGGTCATGAGACGGCGCTCGACGGTGCCCACGAGACTGTCGAGCAACAGGGCACAGGCAGTCAGGACCAGGATGCCGGCGAAGACGGTATTGATGTCGAAGGTGCCCTCGGCCTGGAGGATCAGGTAACCGACGCCCATCGAGGAGCCGAGATACTCGCCGACCACGGCGCCCACGAAGGCGAGGCCCACCGCATTGTGCAGGCTGGCGAACACCCAGCTCATGGCACTCGGAAGGTAGATCGAGCGCAGGAGCTGGCGCTGCGAGGCGCCCAGCATGCGGGCGTTGGCGATCAGGTTGGGACTGACTTCGCGCACGCCCTGATAGACGTTGAAGAACACCACGAAGAAGACGAGCGTGACGCCCAGCGCCACCTTCGACCAGATGCCGAGACCGAACCATACCGCGAAGATCGGCGCCAGCACGACGCGCGGCATGGAATTGAAGCCCTTGATGTAGGGATCCATGATCGCCGAGGCGGTGGGCGACAGCGCCAGCCAGAGACCGATGCCCAGTCCGGACGCCGCGCCGATCGTGAAGCCCAGGGCCGTCTCCAGCAGCGTGATGCCGAGATGCGGAAATATCTCGCCACTCGCGAACCAGTCGAAGACGACCCAGAAGACCTTCTGCGGCTCGCCGAAGAAGAAGGCGGCACGGTTGGCCTTGTCGAAATAGAAGGGCGGCACCAGGCCCGGCTTGGTCATCACGTACCAGAACAGCACGAGCAGGCCGAGGACGAGCAGCTGGGCGATCCTGAGCTTCATTTCAGACGGCCTTCTGCTGTTCGTAGGCCTTCAGCACCTCTTCCTTCATGGCGGCCCAGATCTCGCGATGGAGGTCGAGGAAAGCCGGCGTCATGCGGATCTCCGAGACATCGCGCGGCCGCGGCAGGTCGACCCTGAAGTCGCCGATCGGCCGCGTCGCCGGGCCGGCGGAGAGGACGACGACGCGATCGGACAGTGCGATCGCCTCCTCCAGATCGTGGGTGATGAACAGCACCGACTTGCGATCCTCCGCCCACAGCGCCAGCAGTTCGTTCTCCATGAGCTGACGAGTCTGCACGTCGAGCGCCGAGAAGGGCTCGTCCATCAGCAGGATGTCGGGGCTGAGGATCAGCGTCTGGGCCAGCGCCAGGCGCTTGCGCATGCCGCCGGACATCTGATGCGGATAGCGGTCGCCGAAGCCCGCGAGGCCGACGCGACGCAGCCAGGCCTCCCCCTGGACCAGGGCCTCGGCGCGAGGCACGCCCCGGAACTCGAGGCCGGCGATGACATTGTCGATGCCGTTGCGCCACGGCATCAGCGCGTCGGCCTGGAACATATAGCCCGCGCGCCGGTTCACGCCGTTGGCCGGCAGCAGCCGCTCGCCGAACACCTCGACCGTGCCGGACGACGGCTCCAGCAGGCCGGCCGCCACGTTCAGCAAAGTGGACTTGCCGCAGCCGGTCGGCCCGACCACCGACACGAACTCCCCGCGCGCCACGTTGAGCGTCGTATTGGCGACGGCGGTGTAGGCCTTGCTCGCATCGTCGCGCGCCGCAAAGCGGCAGGTGATGTCGGCCAGCGCCAGAGCAGGCCCTTCGTTCGGCGTCACGTCGAACTAGCTGCGCTTGGCGGCGCGCTGCGCGAATTCGTTGTTCCAGGTATCCGCGAGCTTCACGGTCGCGGGCTTGATCGCCGGATCGCTCTCCGTCAGGAACTTGAGGCAGTTCTCCATCGCCCCGGCCGGCATGGTGCCGTCCGGCGAGATGGTCTCGCGCACGCCCGTGAACGATTTCTCGTACACCGCACGGTCACCCAGCAGATAGCCCTCGGGTACCGCGTTCGCGACGTCGGCCGGCGTGGCCGTCTGCAGCCACTGGTTGGCGCGGACGATACCGGTGGCAAGCGCCTGCACCGTGCCCGGGTTCTTCTTGATGAAGTCGGTTTGCGAATAGAGGCTGGCCGCCGGGAAGGCGCCGCCGAATACGTCCTGGTTGCCCTTGGTCGTGCGCGTGTCGACCACCACCTTCACCAGGTTCTTGTCGGTCAGGATCGTGAGCGCGGGATCGGTCTGGGAAACGCCGTCGACCTCGCCCTTCTCGATCGCGGCAATGACCGAGGCACCGGCGCCGACGCCGATCGCCACCACGTCGCTGGCTTTCAGCCCGCCCTTGGCCGCCCAGAAGTTCAGCAGCATGTGGGTCGAGGAGCCGGGTGCGGTGACGCCGAACTTCATGCCCTTGATGTCGGCCGGACCCTTCACCCGGGCGGCAACGTCGTTGCGCAGCGCGATGCAGATCTGCATGCCGCGGCCGATCAGGGCGAAGCCCGTGACGTCCTGGCCGCGCTGCTGCATGCGGATCGTGTGCTCGTAGGCGCCGGCCACCACGTCGGCACTGCCGCCCATCAGGGCCTGCAGGGACTTGGCGCCGCCCTGGAAGTCGTTGATCTCGACGTCGAGCCCGGCTTCCTTGAAGAAGCCCTTGCGCTCCGCGATGGTCAGCGAAAGGTAGTAAAGCGCCGACTTGCCGCCAACCGCGAGGATCACCTTGCTCTTCTCGGGCTTGCCCTGCGCCCGCGCGACATAGGGCGCGGCCAGCATCATCGGGGCGGCCGCCAGCAAGGTCCGGCGCCGCATCTGCAGCTTGGTCATCGTTTCCTCCGCGACAGGCTTGTTTTCCGGCAGATTGCCGCAAGCCCCCTGTCTCGGCAACCGCCGGCAGGTCGGGAGTTTCAGAGGCTATTTGAACTTACGTTCCTCCCACCACGGGAAATAGGACGGCATGCCGTCGCTCACCTTCATGGGGAAGCGTGCCGGGCGCTTTTCGAGGAAGGCGGTCACGCCCTCCTTCACGTCGTCCGACTTGCCGCGCGAGTAGATGCCCTTGGAATCGACCTTGTGCGCCTCCATCGGATGGTCGGCGCCCAGCATCCTCCAGATCATCTGGCGATTGAGCGCCACCGAGACCGGCGCGGTGTTGTCGGCGATCTCGCGGGCCAGCGCATAGGCCGCCGGCAACAGATCGTCGGCCTTGTGGATCGAGCGCACGAGGCGACCGTTCAGCGCCTCCTCGGCAGAGAAGACGCGGCCGGTCATCACCCACTCCAGCGCCTGCTGCGGCCCCACGAGGCGCGGCAGGAACCAGCTCGAGCAGGCTTCCATGACGATGGCGCGGCGCGTGAACACGAAGCCGTAGCGTGCCGCCTCGGAGGCAAGTCGGATGTCCATGGCGAGCTGCATGGTGATCCCAACGCCGACCGCAGGACCGTTGCAGGCGCCGATGGTCGGTTTCAGCGATTCGTAGAGGCGCAGGGTGAACAGCCCACCGCCGTCGCGATGGCCGTCGAGGCCCGGATCGACCGGTCCGCGATTCTCGGCGTTGAAGGTGTTGGCGCCGCCCGACAGGTCCGCACCGGCACAGAAGCCGCGGCCGGCCCCGGTGAACACCACCGCGCGCACATCGTCGTCGCGGTCGGCCCGGTCCATCGCGTCGAGCAGCTCCGACAGCATCTTGCCGGTGAAGGCGTTGAGCTTGTCAGGCCGGTTGAGCGTGATGGTGAGAATACCGTCCTTGGTCTCGTACTTGATCTGCTCGTAATCCACGGAACGCTCCCTCACGCCTGGTTGATGAGAACGACGCCGCCCACGATCAGGGCGATGCCACCGATCTGCTTGATGCCGAACGGCTCGCCGAAAAGGAAGTGCCCGAGCACTGCAACAATCGCATAGGAGAGCGACACGCTGGGAAAAGCGACCGAGACCGGAATTTTGCGCAGCGCGACGATGTAGAGGAAGGCGGCCGAACCGTAGAGTGCGAGCCCCATGATGGTCGAAGGACGGAGGAGCTGGCTCACGAAGTCCGGCGCATCGGCGCCCGCCTTCAGGAGCATCTGCCCGCCGATGCCGGTCAGGATGCCGATCCCCAGCGCCACGTAGTAGATCATCATCCCCCGTCTCTCCCCATGAAGTCCGTGCCGTCAGCCCGGCCCGTGCGATGCCCCGCCGGGCGGCTCGCGATGCGGCTGGCCGGCCGCCCGCGTATCGACCTTCGGCCGCTCGATGTCGAGCCCCCCCGGTCCGGGGCCACGGCGGAACACCTCACGCACGAGGTATTGCGGCTTGCGGTTCACCGCGAGGAACATGCTGCCGAGATATTCGCCGATCATGCCGATCACCAGCAGCTGCACCCCCGCCAGCACGAGCACGGCGACCATGAGTGACGCCCAGCCCTGGGGCGGCTTGTCGGAGATGATCGCCTCGACGATCGTGATGGCGGCCGCCAGCGCCCCCAGGGCGCCGAAGACCAGGCCGAGGATGGTCGCGCCGCGGAGCGGCATCACCGAGAAGTTGAGGAACATCGCGAGCCACAGGCGAAGCAAGCGGCGCAGCGTGTAGTTCGACCGACCCTCGGCGCGCGGCAGGTGATTGACCTGCAGTCGGCTCACATTCTGGGTGATCTGGAAAATGAGGCCGTCGACATAGGGGGACGGCCCCTCGTAGCTGGCCGTGACGCGCTCGACCAGGTACCTCGACATGCAGCGGAAGCTCGAAAGGTAAAGCCCGGGCGGCTTGTCGATCAGCTTGTCGGCGCACCAGTTGGTGAAGCGGCTGCCCAGATTGCGCCAGGCCGCGTGCTTCTTCTCCTCGTAATAGGTGTAGACCGCGTCGTAGTTACCGTCGCGCGCATGCTCGAACAGGCGGCGTACTTCTTCCGGCGGATTCTGCAGGTCGTCGTCCATGGTGATCGCGTACGAGCCGCGCACCCGCGCCAGACCGGCCATTACGGCATTGTGCTCGCCGAAATTGCGGCTGAGGCTCAGCACGATCACCGGCGCACCGGGCTCGGCGGCCAGTTGCTTGCAGACGTCGAGGCTGTTGTCCGGACTGCCATCGACCACCAGCACGATTTCCAGCCCACCCTCGATCTCGAGCGCCCGCAGCGCGCCGACCAGATCGCCCACGGTGGCGGCGCCATTGTAGACCGGGACCACGATTGAAAGCGCCGGCCCGGTTTCCGAGGTCTCAAGCATCACGTACCGCCACGATCATGAGGGAACCGCCGAACGGGAGGCTGAGCCCCGCACCGATGACGGCGCGCTCGAAGGCGAGCGCAGTCGAGAAGATGGTGTCGAGCCAGCGCGGATAGTCGCGGACGTCGCTCTCGGCGTCGCCGCGCTCGACCAGCCGGTGGAGGAGCATCAGGGGAAACAGGATCGTGTTCCAGTAACTCGCGCGAAGAACTCGGAAGCCGGCAGCGGCGACCAGGGCGCGGGCCTCGCCACGCGTGAAGCGGCGGGCATTGTGGACGCGCCTGTCATGTGCCGACAGCATCCATGAATAGGCCGGAAGATTGAAGAGCGCGATCGCGCCGGGCCCAAGGCAGCGATGCGCCTCTTTCAGGGCACGCGCGGGGTTCACATTGGCATGACAAAGCACGTCGAGTGAGACATAGGCGGCCAGGACACCGTCGCGCAGCGGCATTTCGTTCACAGACCCCGAGACGACCGGCCGGCCCGCCTTGCTCGCCGCCATGCCGGCCGCGACAGGATCGTATTCGAGTCCGACGGTCGGCCGACCGGCGACATCCGGCCCCATAACGTTCAGCATCCCGCCGGTCCCGCAGCCCGCATCGAGTACCGGTCCCGGGCCCTGGGCGATCGACAGCGCACGGGTGAGCTGGTCCACGACCAGCCGGCGCAGGCCGCGATACCACCACATGCGGTCCTCGACCGCATGCATCAGCTCGTATTCGGCCCGTTCCATGAAGCGATGCGTCTCCCGGGAAATCTCCTCTTCCCGTCCGCTTATGATATCTTCACCCCGCCTTGCCAACCGTTCAGACCAAACCTCCTACGATCCCGCCGCGTGTCGAGCGGCTCCTCCTCGTGCCGCTGTTCGCGCTGCCGATCCTCTGGCTCGCCGGCTATTTCTTCCCGCCCCTCAATCACGATGTAGCCGCCATCCTCGACGTGTCGACGCGCTGGATCGGCGGCGAAAAGCTCTATGTCGAGGTTCTGGACGAGAACCTGCCACTGACCTTCATCGTGCACGGGTTGCCGGTCCTGACGGCGAAGCTGCTGCCCGGAACGGTGACGTTCTGGTTCACGGCCTGGGTGGTGGCCGGAATATTCGCCTCTTTCTGGGCATGCCGGCGGCTGATCCACCTCGTGCCCTCGGCCGACCACGCGCTCACCGAGGCGCTGCTGCCGCCGGTCCTGCTGTTCCTGTTCACCGTGCTGCCCAACGAGCATTTCGGCCAGCGCGAGCACATAATGTTCGTGGCCTGCGCCCCATACCTGGTGGCCTCGATGGCGCGGGCGGAGGGCGTGAACCCGTCGCGGCTCGCCTCCATCCTGGTCGGTCTCGTGGCCGGCGTCGCGCTGGCCATGAAGCCGCACTATCTCGCCATTCCGGCAGCGGTCGAATTCTACCTGCTGGTCCGTCGCGGCTGGCGTCCCACGTTCACCGACCCGATCCCGTGGGCCATCGGCCTGCTGGCCGTGGCGCACCTGGCGATCATGTACCTGGTGTTCCCGGACTTCGGGCTTTTCGTCCTGCCGCTCGCGGTCGAGGCCTACGCGCCGATCGGCGATTCGGGCTGGCGCGAGGTGCTGACCAGCAACGTGCTGGGTCCCACGTTGATCGCGCTGGCGATCTTCGGGCTTCTGGCCATCGTCTTCACCAAGACCATCGCGGCGCGCGTTCTGGTCGTGTTCGGCATCGGCGCCGCCCTGTCGGCGATCGGCCAGGCCAAGGGCTGGCCGTATCACGTGCTGCCCGCCCTCTCGGTGGCGATCCTGCTGGCGGCCCTGACCGTTTCGCAGACCGTCGACCGGTATCTGCCGATCAGCCGCAGCGCCCACCGGCTGCCCGTGGCCGTTCTCTGCGCCACGTTCATGGTGCTGCTCTACTTCCAGGCGGCCCTCTACAATCCGCCCTTCTACAAGCAGCGCCAGTTCGAGGATTCGATCGGCGGCCGGCTGCAACACATCATCGAACAGAACGCCCCCAACCGGACGTTCCTCGTTCTCTCTCCGGGCATCTACCCGTTCTGGCCCATGGTGAACTACCTTGGCGGCCGCATGACCACGCGGTTCCTCACCATGTGGGTGCTGCAGGGCGTCTACGCGACCTGCGACGACTTTCCGGCGCTCTACAATCCGCCCGACACGATGGGCGATTCAGAGAAATTCGTGTTCGACACGGTGAGCGAGGACTTCGCCCGCGAGCATCCCGACCTGCTGATCGTCGACCGCATCGCCGGCGTACCCCGCTGCCAGGGTAAGGAATTCGATTATCTCGACTACTTCATGCAGAATCGCATCTTCGCAGATGCGTTCGAGAACTACGAACACCTGATGGACTTCGACCGCTACCGCATCTACCGGCGGAAGAAGCTGAAGAAGTAAGGTCGCAAGAAGAAAGAACCGCTTTCAGGCCTTCCACGGCGGCGACAGCGCCGCGGCGCGCGCAGCCTCGGGGATCTTGTCGGGATCCGGCACCTTGAACACGCCCGACGACACCAGGACGATCTCGCCGCCGCAGACCAGGTCGCAACTGCAGAAGCAGAAATTCACCGTGCGCCGGGCAATGCGCGCCTTGCCTTCGAGCCACTGGCCGAGCTTCGCGCCGCGCACGAATTCGCTGGTGAGCGAGATCGTGGGGTGCGGCCAGAACATGCCGGTCGAGAAACCCGAACCGATGCCCATCACCATGTCGGCGACGGTGACCAGCAGGCCGCCATGCGCCCAGCCCATCGGATTGCCGTGCCGTTTCTCCAGCGGCAGCCCGATCCGAAGCCCGTCCTCCTCCGCCTTGAACCAGAGCGGTCCCGCGAGCGAGATGAAATCGTCGCGGACCTCGAGCTTGCGGAAGCCTTCGGGCACCAGGGCGGAAGCGGTCATGGATCCAGTCCATCCCTGGAAGCGGCGAGGCGGTCGAGCATGGCGCGCACCACGGGATCGAACGGCGTGGCGCGGTGCGTCTCCTCGTTCAGCGACACCATGATCACCTTCTGGACGGCGGTGCAATTGCCCTCGCCGTCGAACAGGCCCTGGCCGATCACGCACTTGCGGTCGAGCGCCTCGATGATGCGAACGCAGGCGACGGCGGTACCGGGATAGAACATCTGCCGCTTGAAGTCGGCCTCGATGCGGCCGATCACCAGCCGGAAGCGCGGCATGCCCGCCCGGACGATGGCCCGCAGATAGGAGACGCGCGCATTCTCCAGCAATTCGAGGAAGGCGCCGTTGTTGATGTGCCCGTTGGCGTCGACGTCGGCGAAGCGCAGGTTTTCGGTGGTCGAGAATCCGTAGATGCCGCGGTCGGCAAGATCGAACGCCATGAAGACTAGAGCTCCGAGAATTCCAGGGTGAGATGCGCCGCTTCCGACGGCGGCACGACGAGCCGGCCCGAATCGGGCTTGAGGAAGTTGACGCCGTTCTTCTTGAGGAGCGCCTCGCAGGCCGCGAGGTTCTCGACCCGGATCGTGAGCAGCGCCGGATGGTCGCCCGGCCGCACCGGCGTGATGCCGGGATAGCGCACGGCATAGTCCTTGGGAGTCATGTAGCGGATCGGCTGCGTGCCGGTATCGACCACCAGCCCGTCCCCCTCGCGCTTGACCGAATCGGAACCGAAATACTTCTCGAGCTCCGGAATCCACTTCGCCGGCTGCTCGGCGATCACCGTGACCCCGAGGATGCCGCGCGCGCCGTTGGGATGGGCCGCCCATTCCGGCCGATAGACGAATTCCGGCGTGAGGTGCTCGCAGACGAAGAAGCCGACCACCGGCATGTTCGTCTTGGGGATGCGGACGGTTCGGAACTTGGCCAGTTCCGTCTTGCCCGCGACCTCGACCGCGCGGTCGAAGAACAGCGGCGCATCGGGATTGAGGCCGGCGGCCTTGAACGCCTCGAACGCGACGTCGGCGCCCTCGGTCGCCAGCGCCACGTTGGCGAGGCCACCACCGTCCTTCAGCCATTCGCGACGCTCGGCATTGAACTCGGTGTCCTCGACGATGCCCAGGATCTCGAAATAGTCGGTGTCGAAGATCATCAGATGGTTGGCCGTGCCCAGCTTCTTGTGAAAGCCCCGCGGCTGGACCTGGAAGCCGAGCTTCCGGTAGGCCGCCTCGGCCGCGTCGATGCCATCGACCATGACCACCACGTGGTCGAGTCCCGTCACCGCACGCTTCATACCGGCCTCCTACGCACCATATTGACCCCCTTGGAGGTCATGACCAATTCGCCGTTCTGGTTGACCGCGCTCCAGTGCTCGTGGATGACGCCCATGGTCGGGCGACTCTTCGACGGCACCTTGTCCGCGCACTCGACCCAGGCGGTCAGCGTGTCCCCCGGCCGCACCGGCTTCAGCCAGCGAAGCTCGTCGACGCCGGGCGAGCCCAGCGCCGTGCGCTTGTCGACGTAGCTGTCGACGAACAGCCGCATCAGCTTCGCGGCGACATGCCAGCCCGAGGCGCAAAGCCCTCCGAAGAGCGAGGACTTGGCGGCTTCGGCATCGACATGGAACGACTGGGGATCGAACTTCTCGGCGAATTCGATGATTTCCTCGGCCGTGAAACTGGTGGAGCCGAGCGGATATTTCCGGCCGACTTCGTAGTCTTCCCAGTAGCGGGGCTCTGCGGACTGCATGGTTCGGTCTTCGCAGAGCATGGGCAGTCACGCAAGCATGTCCTCGATCGCGCCCTATGCTACGCTGCGCGCCGGAATCAAATTGCGATGACAGACCTCAACCTCGTCCGGCGGCTGACGACGATCCTCGCCATCGACGTCGTGGCTTTCAGCACGATGTCCGCCCGCGACGAGGAACATGCGCTGGGGCTGCTTGCCACACGCCTCGACATGGCCGGCACGCTGGTCCGCCAGCATCGCGGACGGGTCTTCAAGATGACGGGCGACGGGCTCCTGGCGGAATTCGCAAGCCCCGTGGAAGCCGTTCGGGCGGCGCTGGAGATCCAGGAAGCCATGCGCTCCGCCAATGCCACGGCGGGTCCCGATGACCAGCTCACGCTCCGGATCGGCGTCAATCTGGGCGACGTGGTGGAAAACGGCGACGATCTCCTGGGCGACGCCGTGAACGTCGCCGTGCGACTTGAATCCATTTCCGCCACCGGCGGGATCTGCATATCCGGCTCGGTCTACGAGCAGATCGTCGGCAAGCTGATGTTGGGCGCCGAAGACATCGGCGAGCAGCACGTCAAGAACATCCCGCGGCCCATCCATGCCTATCGCCTGACGATCGAGGGCGCGCGCCTGGGCGGGCCGTTGCACCCCGCGCATGCCGTGGCGCGTCGGATGCCGCGCGCAAGGTCGCTGCTGGTCGCCGGCATCGCCACGGTGCTGGTGCTGTCAGCTCTCGCCGGCACTTTCTACCTGCGCCATCCTGCGCCGACGCCGTCGCTGCAGACCGCCGAGCCCACGTCGGATCTGCCGGTCGTCAACCGGCCGCTGCCGGAAACCGTCGCCGGCACCGCCGGCCCGCGGACCTTTCCTCCCTCAGCCCCTGCTGCCGCGCCCGCGCCCGCGCCCGCGGATTCGGCCCCGCGCCGTTTCGCGGCGAAGGACGTGCCCTTCGTTCCCGATTTCCGGATGCGGGCCCTGGAGAACTATGCCCGTGCCGAGGGTGCCAAGGCATTGGCTCTGAACGTGCGCGGAATATTCGCCATGGCGACGCGCCGGGTCGACGAGGACGCCGCCCGCCATGCCGCCCTCGACGAGTGCAACAGGACCGTCGCACGGGACGTGCCCAGGGTGCGCGACTACGATCGCTGCATGCTCTACGCCGTCGAGAACGACGTCGTCTGGTCGTTCCGCCCGCCGCCGATGCCGCCCGCGCCCTACGTGCCCGCAACGCGGCCGTCACCCCCGATCGCGTTCGATCCCGCGACGGCGCCGCTGCTCCAGGCGCAGGCGCGCGAGCGGCTGGCCCTCCACTACCTGCCCAACCAGCACGATCGTGCCCTGGTTCTCGGCCACGCCCGCTTCCACTGGTGGACCCCCAGCGAAACCGATGCCGACGTGATCCGGCGCAACCTGCAGATCTGCGGTCATCTCACCGGACGCCCCTGCGTCGTCTATGCCCTGAAGAACGAGGTCCTGGTCCGCACGCCGCAAGGCATGCGCGTGACCGACGTGCTGACGCCGCAGGACATCTCCGGCCTCGACGCCAGCCAGATCAAAGCCCTGGAGCAATATCTGATCGCCAACGACTGGCGCGCCGTGGCGCTCGCCATGAACGGCCGAATCGGAATTGTCAGCGGCCGGACGACCGAACAGGATGCCACCGCCATGGCCCTCCAGGCGTGCCGCGACGCCGGAGGAACCGATTGCGCGATCGTCGCGATCGGCCCCTTCATGGTGGCGCGTCCGTAAGGCCCCCCCAAAGCCCTGCGGAAGCCCTGCGGACCCGCTTGACCGGCTCGGAGCAGCCCATTATCGTCGCGGGTGCGAGTAAGTCGCAACAGCGGGAAGAAGCGTCCGGCACGGCATGTACATCTGCATCTGCAAAGCCATTCGCGAACGTGAGGTCGATGCGGCCGTCCGGGCAGGCGCCCGGCGACCGGCCGACGTGTTCCGGGCCTGCGGCAAGAGCCCGCAATGTGGCTCCTGTGCCTGCGACATGCGCGAGCGCATTGCGCATACGATCGCCCGCGAAAGCACGGCACCGCAGACGCTGCTGGCGGCCGACTAGAGCAGGCCGCGCTCCCGAGCCGTCAGCTCGGGCCCTTCCCTTCGCCCATCTGGCTCTGCAGGTAGTTCTGCACGCCCACCTTCTCGATCAGGCCGATCTCGGTCTCGAGGAAATCGATATGCTCCTCGGCGTCCTCGAGGATGCTGACCGCGATCTCGCGGCTGACATAGTCCTTCGCCGCCTCGCAGGCAGTCACCGCCTCGACGAGCGCCGTGCGTGCAGCCGACTCGAGCTTCAGGTCTGATTCAAGCGCTTCGGGCACGTTCTCGCCGATCGCAATCCGGCCCATGTCCTGCAGGTTGGGCAGGCCGTCCAGCAAGAGGATGCGCTGGATGAGCTTGTCGGCGTGCTTCATCTCGCCGATCGACTCTTCGTAGATCTTGTGACCGAGGCGATCGAAGCCCCAGTGCTTCATCATGCGGGCGTGAAGGAAATACTGGTTGATCGCCGTCAGCTCGTTCTTCAGGAGCTTGTTGAGTTCGACGATGATCTGCGGGTTGCCCTTCATGGCGAACCTCCTCTTTGAATGCGTCGGCTCTTACAGATACCCGTCGAAACTCACGGCGCAACCCAAGAGTGAGCGACTGAGAAACGTTCGCTAAAAAAAACTGCGCGCGACGCAAGGACGTCCAGCGAGTCAGAACGACTTGCCTCGATTCTCCTCAGCGGGTCGTCGGCAGCCGGCAAAGAAGCCCCTTTGGATTCCCTACACCCAGTCGGGGCTTTGCGCTGGAAACGGCCGCAAAAAACGTAGCGCGATCGCAACTTGGAACGTCATAAGGTGAGGTGCGTTCATGTCGGACGCCGCCCGCCCGGGTCTATCCGGGCCAGCCAGCTTGAGGACTCGCGTTATGTCGAACTTCACCCTTCCGAAACTGCCCTATGCCGATGACGCGCTCGCGCCGGTCGTTTCGGCCAACACCATCTCGTTCCACTACGGCAAGCACCACAAGGCCTATGTCGACAAGCTGAACGAGCTGGTCCCGGGCACGGCCTACGAGGGCCTCTCCCTCGAGGACATCGTGAAGAAGTCGGCCAAGGACGAAAAGGGCAAGGCGATCTTCAACAACGCCGGCCAGATCTGGAACCACACGTTCTACTGGAACAGCATGACGCCGAAGGGCGGCGAGCCGACCGGCAAGATCAAGTCGGCGCTCGACGACAGCTTCGGCGGTCTCGACGCCTTCAAGGCGGCCTTCAAGGCCGCCGCGGTCGGTCAGTTCGGCAGCGGGTGGGCCTGGCTCGTCAAGGGCGCGGACGGCAAGCTCAAGATCGAGACGACCGCCAATGCCGACACCCCGATGGCGCATGGCGGCAAGCCGCTCCTCGTCGCCGACGTGTGGGAGCACGCCTACTACCTCGACTTCCAGAACCGCCGCCCGGACCACATCCAGGCCTGGCTCGACAAGCTCGCGAACTGGTCGTTCGCCGAGAAAAACCTCGACTAAGGAGCACTGAATGCTGGGCACCATCCTTCTGATCGTCCTGATCCTCATCCTGATCGGGGCCCTCCCGAACTGGCGGCACAGCAGCGGCTGGGGCTACTATCCCAGCGGCGGCATCGGCCTGGTGCTCATCATCGTGATCATCCTGTTGTTGATGGGACGCATATAGCGGCCCTCTCCACAGACAAAGGGGCGCCTTCGGGCGCCCCTTTTATGTGGCCGCGCTCCCTTTCGGCAGCGGCCTGGTCAGTAGCGGAATGTGAGGTTGAACGAGCCGAACTGCGTGATGCGGTCGCGCTCGAAGAACTCCGGTGTACGCAGAATCTGCGTGTAGGAAATCCTCATGCCGCGATAGAGGATCGCCAGGCCCGCCTGCAGTTCCCCGACGAAGGGACGATGCGAGACCCGCTGGCTGAATCCATCGGTATTTCCGTCGAGAAAGATGTTGCGGGCCACCGCCTGGCCGTCGAAACCCGCGAACAGGTACCAGCCGAAACTGCCGTCGCCGATAAAGGCGTCCGATCCTGGCAGCGCCGGCCGCGCCCGGGTCGGCCCGAAGTCGTCGCGCAGGTTCTTGCCGATGCGCGCCGTGCCGCCGACGCTGCCATAGGTCGCCACATTGCCGACCGCCAGAGCCGCGCGCGGAATGAAATCCACCTCGAGCTTTGGATTGTCGATCAGCACGGCACGGCCGGTCCGCCAGCGACGTTCGAAGGTCAAACCCACGGTCGGCTCGTTATGGAGCTGGTTGCCCCAGCCGTAGCTCGGCGACACGCCGATCAAGGTGTGAAAGTTGTTCTGCACGAATTCGCCACCAGCGGCAGGACCGATCACGCCGAGATCGACCTGCAGCGTGTCCAGCCGCGTCGGCTCGTCGAAACCGGTCTTGGGGTCGTGGCGCTTGTACGTGTACTGGAGAGCAAAGCTTGCATAGAGCCACGCGGCGTAAGGGCGGTCGTTGTAGATCGGATAGGATGCGTCCGTGTTCTCGGGCGTGTAGATGTTCTGGCCTGCCGAGATGGCAATGCGGCGAATGACTGAATCTGCGGCGGGCTCGCCCAGGAAAGTGGGGATCGTGGTCATCGCGACGACCCCTTGGGGCATCTCAATGATGGCCGGAGACAGCCAGCCGATCCTCACCCCGCTCGTATAGTCGCGGTCCGACTTGCCGAAGCGGTTGAAGACGTCATTCTCCACCTGAAACGTGTAGATGTTGCGCTGTTCGTCCTCGGTCGCGGAGGGCCTGAGGGGCGTCTTCGTCTCGTCGGGGCCAGACGACTGGGCCCCCGCGGGGCTGGCGACGGTGACAAAGGCAGCCATCGCCACAGCGATGGTCGTGGCGAGGATATGATGCATTCCCGCATGAACGCGAGACCGGGAGCCCGGTTGCGCCTACCGGACGTTTACCGGCGCGGCGCGATCCCAGAGGTCCGTACGCCACCACACCGCGATCGCCAGCGTGAAGACGATTCCCAGCACGCTGTAGAAGGTACCGGTGGCCGCGAAGCCGGCCCATTCGACCAGCGGGCCGGACAGGAGCAAGCCAAGCGGGAGGCCGTACACCGCCAGCATGCGAACGCCCATGACGCAGCCGCGCAGTGCCGGCTTGGTGACCCGCAGCAGGATCACCGCCATAGGGATCATGCAGAAACTCTGGAAAAACCCCGAGACGAACAGGACCATCTCGCCGAGGAGCGGCGTGGTGAGCCACGAGAAAACCAGGTTGAGCGACAACCAGATCAGCGTGCAGGCGATCATGGTGCGTCCCGGCCGGATATGGGCACCGTACATCGACACCAGGATGGAGCCGGTGAGTGCTCCGGCGGCGAAACAGGCAATCAGCCAACCGAGCCCGGTCTGGTTCATGCTGTAGACTTCCTTGGCGACGTAGGCGAGCAGCGAGCCGGTGAGCGGATAAGCCGCGAAGTTCACCAGGAAGGCCAGCAGCATCACCGCCCGCACGACCGGCGTCCTCCAGACATAAGAGAAGCCCTGTCGCAGGCCTCCCAGCGCCGTCGGCATCGTCTCGCCCTCGCTCAAGACCCTGAGCCGGCGGATCCCGACGCCGAAGGTCAGCGCAAGGCACATGGCGTAGACGCCGCAGACGGCGACATAGGCCAGGCCCGAACCCAGGGCTGCCACGAGGGCCGCGCCGGACAGGGCACCGATGATGCGCGCCGAATCGGCGGTCGTGCGCGACACACCCATGGCCCGCATCAGGTAGTCGGCAGGCATGGTCTCGCCGACCAGCAGGTTGCGCATGGTGATATCCGACGGCCTCACCAGCCCCATGACCGTGGCCAGAATGAAGACCGGGACAGGAGTCGCCAGATCGCTGAGGAACAGGGCCATGAGGCAGAGGGCCAGGATCAGGTAGGCCAACCGCATCAGCAGCAGGACGTTGCGGTTGCCGATCCGGTCGCCCGCCATGCCGAACAGGGGCGAAATCAGGGTCCCCAGGAACTGCAGGGAGCCAAAAACCGCCAGCGCCAGGACCGAGCCGGTCGAAACCAGCACGAACCAGCCCAGGATCACCCCCTCCATCTCGAATGCCCAGGAGGCCAGGAGGTCCGAGGGCCACTGGAAGCGAAAGCTTCGGATACGGAAAGGCGCCAGTGCGGGCGCGCGCGCGATGAGGCTCACGTCTTGCTTTGTTCCCTCCCCCTGCGCCTTTTGACTTCAGCGCTTCCAAGGGTATTCAACCCTGCTCGTTCAGGAGGCAGACTGCAATAATCTCCGGGACATGGCCCATCCGCACTAATGGCCGGGCTCGGCCCCGTAAAACCCTAAATTTAGTGGCTCTATTGCACCACCGAGCCTGTGAATATCGGTCGCGCCCGGTTGCGTTGCGAAGCGGCTCAGCGCATTGTGACAGCCAATGCCGTCAAGCGGTGCAAAGGCTCGAGGCCGCTCGCGGGTTTTGCCTTTGGAGAAGTCCGCGATGAGCGGTGCCGTGAAGCGTACGAAATTCCATCTGATCCTGATCAAGCCGACTCATTACGACGATGACGGCTACCCGATCACCTGGCTGCGCTCACACATTCCCTCCAATACACTGGCCGCCCTCTATGGGCTGGGCGAGGACTGCCGCGCCCGCAACGTGCTGGGACCCGACGTCGACATCGTCATCCACCCGATCGACGAGACCAATACCCGTGTCCGCCCCGACCGGCTTCTGGCGCAGGTCGAGCGCAGCGGCGGCATGGGCCTGATCTGCCTCGTCGGCGTCCAGACCAACCAGTTCCCGCACGCCGTCGACCTCGCCCGCAAGTTCCTGAAGCTGGGACGCCTGCCGGTGTCGATCGGTGGCTTCCACGTGTCGGGCTGCCTGTCGATGCTGCCGGTGATGCCGCCCGAGATCCAGGAAGCCATGGATATGGGCATCTCGATCTTCGCCGGCGAGGCCGAGGAAGGCCGGTTCGACCTCGTGCTGCGCGACGCGATGAACGGCACGATGAAGCCGCTCTACAACTACATGGACGATCTGCCGGGCCTCGAAGGCGCCCCCACGCCGCATCTGCCGCCGTCGGCGCTGGCGCGCAACGAGGGCGGCATGTCGAGCTTCGATCTCGGCCGCGGCTGCCCGTTCCAGTGCTCGTTCTGCACCATCATCAACGTGCAGGGTCGCAAGAGCCGGTTCCGCACCGCCGACGATCTCGAAGCGATCGTCCGCGAGAACTACAAGCAGGGCATCACGTCGTTTTTTATCACCGACGACAACATGGCCCGCAACAAGCATTGGGAAGACTTCTTCGACAGGCTCATCGAGTTGAAGGAGAACGAGGGCATCCAGCTCTCGCTGATCATCCAGGTCGACACCCAGTGCCACCGCATCCCGAACTTCATCAACAAAGCGCGCTGGGCGGGCGTCTATCGCGTCTTCATCGGCCTGGAAAACGTCAATCCGGACAATCTGCTGGCCGCCAAGAAGCGCCAGAACAAGATCACCGAGTACCGCAAGATGCTGCAGGCGTGGCACAACAGCGGTGCCTCGACCTGGGCCGGCTACATCCTGGGCTTCCCGGGCGACACGCGCGAATCGATCCTGCGCGACATGGAAATCATCAAGAAGGAGCTGCCGCTCGATATCCTCGAGCTGTTCATGCTCACGCCGCTGCCCGGTTCGGAGGATCACCAGACCCTGTGGAAGCAGGGCGTCTGGATGGACCCCGACCTCAACAAGTACGACGTGCATCACCGCTGCGTGCATCATCCGAAGATGAGCGACGCGGAGTTCGAGCAGGTCTATCGCGAGGCGTGGAAGTCCTACTACACGCCCGAGCACATCGAGACGGTGGCGCGCCGGCACGGCGCGATACCCGGCCGCAATCCGGCCGAACCCGCGCACTTCATGACCATGTTCAAGATCATGTTCGAGGCCGAGGGCGTGCATCCACTGGAAGGCGGCGCGGTGCGCATGAAGTACCGGCTCGACCGCCGCCACGGCATGCCGATCGAACCTATCGGCGTGTTCCACTACAAGGTCGCGCGGAACTTCTGGCACAAGCTTAAGATCTACACGCGCCTGACGCTCCAGGGCATCGCCATCGGCCGCAAGGTCAAGAACGACCCGAAGCGCCTCGAATACACCGACCTCGCGCTGCAGCCCGTGGTCGACGAGGATATGGACAAGCTGTCGCTGTTCGCCGAGACGGCGGGTGGCGGCGCGGCCGTCAACAAGCGCCGCGGCGAGGACCTCGCCCGTGCCAAGGTCGCGGCCCAGCAGAACCAGCGGCTCGCCGCCGCGGAGTAACCGATCGACCGCCGATGCCGGCGGTCAGGTTTCCGACAGGGTCGACCTGCCAAGCTGCGGCAGGTTGAGTATCTCGGGTCTACGTTTTCCCGTAATCCCGATCGGCGCGTCGGGAATTCGTCAGTGAGTCACCGGCGGCTTCACCTCGCTGAGACCATCCGCCTCGGTCGCCGAGATGGTCGTGCGCACCATCGAACGCTCGCGCGAATAGTCCCAGGGGCGGCCGCGATGGAGCATGGCGCGATTGTCCCACATGACGGCGTCGCCCTGGCGCCATTTATGGCTATAGACGAACTCCGGCCGCGTCGCCTCGTCGAGGAGTTGTGCCAGCAGCTGCCGCGCGTCGCGGTCGTCCATGCCGTCGATCGCATAGGCGTGGCTGGCGACGTAGAGCGCCCGGCGGTCATTGGACGGATTGCGCCAGTTCAGGCGCCAGCGCACCGGCGGCAGGGCCTTGCGCTCCTCCGCGTTGGCCAGGTCGGGGTGGATCTGATCGCGGCTGTTCGCATACGAATGTGTCGCCACCGCGCGCTTCAGCTTCTCCTGCAGGTCGGCCGGCAGCCGTTCCCAGGCGAGCCGGGTCGAGGTGTATTCGGTCTCTCCCCCCGCGTCGGGCAGCACGCGCGCGGTCAGCACGGAGGCCAATGCCGGCGTCTTCTTGAAGGATGAATCGGTGTGCCAGAGCGCATTGGCCTTGGCGACCAGCACCTGCCGGTGATCCGGCGGGACGATCTCGCCCTGGGAACCGACATTGGTCAGACGCGAATAGAAGCTGTTCTCGCCCACCGACGCCGCCTTGGTCAGTTCCAGCGGGCCGAAGGCACGGCTGTAGGCGACCTGGACGTCGTCGGCGATCTGCTGGTCCCGGAACACCAGCAGTGAATGCGTCTCGAAGGCCTTGCGGACTTCCGTGTAGGCCTGGGCATCGATCGCGACGTCGAGCAGGGAAACACCCTTCACCTCGACGCCGAACCCATCGGCCAGCGGGACCAGTTCCATCGCGTTCCTCCTCGCGGTTTTCTTTGTGACGGCGATTTTATCGCAATCGCACGGGTGCCCGCTATAGTGCGATTCCCGCATCCGAGACTTTGCCGACCAAATGGCCGCCCGCCCCTCGTCCGCCCCCCGCCTCGCTTTCGTCTGCTCCACCGCTTCGGCGGCGCGCGAGGCCAAGGCAAGCCTCGAAAAGCGCTACGGCGCGGCGACCACGGCCGAGGCCGACATCGTCGTCGCGCTGGGCGGCGACGGGCTGATGCTGCAGACCTTGCATCGCAACATGCGCCGGCTGAAGCCGATCTACGGCATGAATCTCGGCACGGTCGGCTTCCTGCTCAACACCTTCAGGGAAACCGGCCTGCTGCAGCGCCTGCAAAAAGCCCGCGAGGTGACGCTGACGCCGCTGCGCATGGAGGCGACCAACACGCGCGGCAAGCGGTCCGAAGTCCTGGCCATCAACGAAGTCTCCCTGCTGCGCTCCAGCCGCCAGACCGCCCGCATCGAGGTGGCCGTCGACGGCAAGAAGCGCCTGGACGAGCTTCACTGCGACGGCGTGCTGGTGGCGACGCCGGCCGGCTCGACCGCCTACAACCTCTCCGCCCATGGGCCGATCCTGCCGCTCGGCGCCGGCCTGCTGGCGCTCACGCCGATCAACGCCTTCCGGCCGCGGCGCTGGCGCGGCGCGCTGCTCCCGCGCACCTCCAGGGTCGAGTTCACGATCCTCGATCCGAAGAAGCGGCCCGTGGCGGCCGCGGCGGACTCGGTGGAGATCGCCAACGTCGCCCACGTCGCGGTGACGGAGGCCATCGACACCCGCCTCACCCTGCTGTTCGACCCCGAGCACGATCTCGAGGAGCGCATCCTCAAGGAGCAGTTCGTTCCTTGAGCGGCAAGGACGTCCCCTTCAAGCCCGAGAAGAAGAAGATTATCGGCCACGAGGGCTGGCAGCCGCTCGGACTGGCGCTGGTCATCGGAACGGCGGGCGGCTTCCTGTTCGACTGGCTGCGCATGCCGCTCGCCTGGATGCTGGGCGCCTGCGTCTTCTCGACGGTGGCCGCCTTCCTCGGCCTTCGCATCGGCATGCGCGTGCGGCTGCGCCAGGGCATGATCATCATCCTGGGCGTGCTGCTGGGCTCGGGCTTCACGCCCGACCTGGTGCAACGGCTGGGCGAATGGGCGGTGAGCCTCTGCGTCCTCACCGGCATGACCATGACCGGCGCCACCCTCTGCTACGCGTGGCTGCGGCGCTTCACCGACTGGGACAAGGTGACGTGCTACTTCGCCGCCATGCCGGGCGGCCTGAACGACATGACGATCATGGGCGGCGCCATGGGCGGCGAGGAACGCGCCATCGCGCTCGCCCACGCGCTGCGCATCCTGACCGTCGTGCTGACCATTCCGGTCTGGTACCGGCTGGTGAACGGCGCGCAGACCAGCGTGCTCACCGTGGTCCATGGCCCGACGGGCAACGACTGGAAGGACTATGCCATCCTGATCGGCTGCGGCGTGGTCGGCGCCGTCGCCGGCCGCCTGCTGCGCCTGCCGGCCAGCTTCATGATGGGGCCGATGATCGTCAGCGCCATCGCGCATCTGGGAGGCTTCACCAACTCGCAGCCGCCCGGCTTCCTCGTCGCGGCGGCCCAGGTCGTGGTCGGCACCGGCATCGGCTGCCGGTTCGTCGGCGCCAACTTCGACAAGCTGCACAAGGAAATGGCCGCCTCGATCGGCGCCGCCTTCCTCCTGATCGGCTGCGCCGTGATCTTCGCCAAGATCACCGTCGCGCTGACCGGCCTCAACCTCGACGCCACGGTCCTGAGCTACGCGCCCGGCGGCTTCGCGGAAATGAGCCTGATCGGACTGGCCCTCGGCATCGAGATCGCGATGGTGGCGACCCACCATCTCTTCCGGTTGTTCCTGATCATCTTCACCGGCCCGATCTTCTTCCGGACGCTGCTGAAGCGGGATCACTGATCATCGGAGCAAGCCTCACGCCCGCAGCGTGATCCCGCCGTCGACCACCAGCAGGTGGCCGTTCACGTAGGAAGATTGGTCCGACGCCAGGAACAGCGCCGCATTGGCCGTGTCCCAGCCGGTACCCATCTTGCCGGTCGGCGAGGCGCGGTCGCGGATCTCGATCATCTTCTCGTAGGCCTGGTTATGATCCTTCTCGCTCTTGGCGTACTGCTCGGCGAGGAAGTCGATCATCGGCGTGTGCATGAGGCCGGGCAGGATCGCGTTGCAGCGGATGCCCTTCTCCGCGTACTGCGAGGCGATCGCCATGGTCAGCGAGTTCACCGCGCCCTTGCTGGCATTGTAGGCGAGATACGAGATGCCCTTGGGACTGCGGATCGAGGCGATCGAACTCACGTTCACGATCGCGCCCTTCCCCTGCTTTTCCATGATCGGCAGCACATGCTTGGCCGTGAGGAAGAAGCTCTTCACGTTGACGTCGAACACGCGATGCCACTCGTCCTCGCTGAGCTCGACCGGCCCGCCCTGGGAGCCGATGCCGACGTTGTTGTCGAGGATGTCGATGCGGCCCCACTTTTCCATGCAAGCATCGACCATGGCCTTCACGCTGGCATTGTGGGACGCGTTGGCCTCGAAGGCGACGGCGACGTCCTTGCCGACTTCCTTCTCGATCAGGCCGACCGTTTCCTCGGCCGCCGCACGCTTCAGGTCGACGCAGAATACCTTGGCGCCCTCGCGCGCGAAGGTGATCGCCGTGCACTTGCCGTTGCCCCAGCCCGGCCCGCTCGAACCCGCACCGACGACGATCGCCACCCTGTCCTTCAGCTTGCCCGACATGCCGCTTCGCTCCCCTTTCATCTTTCCTCGCCAGTCTATTGAATGGTGAGGATTGAGTCTGAGCCTAGCACGAACGGCTGGTTCGGAATCAGGGTGACGATGCGACACGCCCCGTCCATGATCGCGCTCATGGACACGAAGTATCACGAGACGATGATGCGGCATGCGCTCGAACTCGCCGCCGTCGCGGACAGGGAAGGTGACATGGGCGTCGGCGCGGTGATCGTGCGCGACGGCGAGATCGTCGGCCGCGGCCGCAACCGGATCCACACCGGAAACTCGCTGATTCATGCGGAAACCGATGCCATCTCCGATGCCTGCCGCACACTCGGTACGGACGATTTGTCGGGCACGACGCTCTACACCACCGTGGAGCCTTGCCCCATGTGCGCCGGCGCCTTGTTGAACGCCAGGATCGATCACTGGGTGCTGGGCCTTCGCTTCAAGACGGTCGGACGAAGCTTCGGCCACTATTCAGTCGAGACGTTCGCGGAGTTCGTCAGCGCCAACATCAAATTCACGACCGGCATCCTGGAGGAAGACTGCCTGGCTCTGCGAAACCGCTACTTCGCGCGCAAGTGATGGGTGAGCGCGAGGCCGATACAGTGCCTTAACTCGCGCAACGACAGCCGCTCATCGGGCCCGAACTTGATGGCCCGCTTGCCATCGTAGGCGAAGGTGTCCGGGTAGAGCTCGCGGAATTGGCCGACCAGTCCGCTCCGGCAATGGAAGTACATGGCGTAGCCGCCCTTCTCACCCTTCACCCGATCGATGCGGATAGTGGTGCCGCTGCCGGTTTCCTGGGTGAGATAGCTGGGCTGGCCCCATTTCAAGGTCTCGGTGAGCGGGCCGACGCCGGGTGTCGCCGCAGCGACGTCGAACACCGTCTCGCGCAACGCCATCAGCCGGGCGCGCACGTCGGGCGCATAGGCCTTGAAAACCGCCGCCACCTTCGGGTCGCCGAACCGTTTCATGACACCAAGCCTAACACGAAGCTGGCGAGGCAGGCGCCTGCGTGAAATGCTCCTGGCAACAAGAAGAACCGGAGGAGCGTCCATGCGTCGTCGTACGTTCACCGCCTCGGCCTTTGCAACCGCGCTGGCATCACCCGCGATCGCGCAGGCGCAATGGCCGACAAAGCCGCTCCGTCTCGTCATCCCCTATCCGCCCGGCGGGCCGTCGGACATTTCGAGCCGCATCGTCATGGAGCGTGCCGCCCAGCTCCTGGGCCAGGGCGTGCTGTTCGACAACAAGGCCGGCGCCTCGGGCATGATCGGCGCGGAGTTCGTGAAGAACCAGCCGGTCGACCACCACACGTTCCTGACGACGACGACGGCGATGGTCTGCATCACGCGCCATCTGCAGGCGATCCCGTTCGATCCGGAGCGCGATATCATTCCCGTGTCGCGCATGACGACCTCCTGGGGCGCCTTCGCCGTGCATCCGTCGGTGCCGGCCAACACGGTCGCCGAGTTCGTGGCCTACGCAAAGGCCAATCCCGGCAAGCTGAACTACGGCTCGGCCGGCCTCGCCACCATCACCCACCTGTTCGGCGAGATGCTCTGCCTCGAGGCCGGGATCAGGATGACCCACGTCCCCTATCGCGGCAGTGCCCCGGCGACCAACGCGCTGCTGGCCGGCGAGATCCAGGCCCAGTTCGACCAGACGACCCTGCCGCACATCAAGGCCGGCAAGCTCCGCGCGCTCGCGATTCTGGCGGAGGTGCGCCATCCCGACTTCCCCGACGTGCCCACTCTCCAGGAGACCGGATACGGCAAGGAGAGCGGCGATTCCTGGTTCGGCATTTTGGCGCCGGCCGGCACCTCGCCCGAGGCCATCGCGCGCCTCGACAGGGCCATCGCCGACGCCCTCCGCGCGCCCGACATCGTGCAAAAGGTACACAACGGCGGCATGCGCGTGACCTATCTCGGTCCCACGGACTTCCGGGCACAGATCGGCGCCGAGAGCGCGATGTTCGGCAGCATCATCCAGAAGGGCGGCATCAAGCTGCCGTGAGAAGCAATATTTAGTATCCGTTCGCCTATATCCGCGGCCAGGCCGAGTATCTGGGCGCATTGTCGCCATGGCTCCAGCATGCATAGTTACTTGGGCCATCCCAATCAGCGAGCGGTGGCGCAAAACCAAGAATCGCCTCGATGAATTCTTGACCTGCAGACTGCCCAGAAAAATAGCGCCTAAGTCCGAAAGCCACAGCATCAGCAACTTGCAGAATCGCATCATCGCCCTTCTCTACGAAGTGAACGATGTCGCGTATTCTTGTGACACGCATCTCTCCCCGCTGTGTCATGTATCCTTGTTGTTTATCAAGGAGACGCGGTCTCAAGTGTCCGGGTTTATGCACGAAAGATTCGCGCCACATAGTCGGCGCCTTCTTGAGGAGTTGCTTGAGAATTCCCGAAGGCAAATCTTCAGCTACAACAGTACCAATCTCTGTAGGCCCACCATGATCCCTAATATTGGCATCCGCTTTGCAGAGACAGTATCCGAAGCACATCAAGTGATCCCACTGACTCTTAGTCAATTGTGTAGGCAAACTTTCGGATGGAGCAGGCGAATCTCGTCTCTGCATTCCTACGGCAATTGGAAGTCCCAATTTCCTAGGGATACCCATCATGCTAGTCATGATGTGCATACGATCGGCGAGTGACCAATCTGATCGGTATTTTCCGTCATGCCAAACATCAAGTGCATGAAAGATGAAATCACGTCGAAATATCGCTGGCACGGCACCAACGACCTCCTTCACGAGATTTTCAACGATCGCCAACTGTGTGTCTGCTTCTACAATAATTCCTGCAACCAGCGATATTGGTTCAAGATCCGAAGTTCCGGCCTCATCGACGTAAATAAAGCGCATCGCAAATTCCCTTCGCGTTACGTCTGGAGCGTAGATATCTCCCAAACGCTACGGTGATGGGCCTACTTTGCACACTAACTTTTTGACCAAACACGCGGCCAGAAGAGCGACAGCAGCAGCACCGCGAGCAGGCCGCCCCCCGCCATCACGAAGGCGAAGCGGTAGCCCGCGAGGAAACCCGCCATGTTCATGAAGCCCTGCGCGCCGTGGGCCTGCAGCGCCGTCAGGACCGAGGCGCCGGCGACGATGCCGATGGTGCGGGTGAGCAAGGACAGGCTGCCCGCGACGCCGCGATCGCGCGGCGGCAGGGTCGCCGTCACGATGTCGGTATAAGCGACGGTGAGCAGCCCCTGCCCGACACCTTCGAGGACCAGCAGCGCGGCCACCACGAGCACGGGCGTGTTGATCCCGGTGAAGCCGAGCGGCAGCAGGCCAAGCCCGACGCAGGCGATGCCGGCGAAGACGGTGGGGCGCTGGCCGATGCGACGCACCAGGAAGGCCGAGAGCGGCGCGCCGGTCAGGCTGCCGCCGAAGGCCATCGCCAGCACGATGCCGACGCCGAGCGGCGTGAGCTTCAGCACGTTCACCAGGTAATAGGGCGTGAGCAGCAGGATCGCGAAGCCCGCGAGATTGGCCAGCGCGTTCAGCACGTTGGGGATCGTGAAGCGCGGATCGGCGAAGAGCGCGGGCCGGATGATCGGCTCGGACACGCTGTTGGCGCGGCGCACGTAGGAAAACAGCAGGGCCAGCGCCACGACGGCCATCCCCAGCGCCCAGAGGCCCGCGATCTCCTTGCGCTGGGAGAAGACCAGCGAGAGCAGCAGCGTGCTCATGCAGGCCGCCAGCAGCACCGCGCCCAGCGCATCGAACGGCCGCGAGTCGGGCTTCGGCGACGGCAGCAGGCCCGACAGCGCCAGCGTCACCAGTGCGATCGGCACGCGCACCCAGTAGACGGCGGGCCAGCCCCACAACTCGACCAGCACGCCGCCAAGAACGGGACCGACCGCAGCGGCGATCGCCATCGTGCTGGCGAAGCCCGCCAGGGCCTTGGTGCGGTCGCTCTCGGGGAACAACGAGGTGGCCAGCGCCGGGGTGCAGGACAGCGCCAGCGCCGTGCCGATCCCCTGCACGCCGCGCGCCCACAGGAACAACGGCCAGTCGGGCGCCGCAGCGCAGGCAGCGCAGCCGATCGCGGAGATCGCAAGGCCGATACGGAAGATCAGCCGATGGCCGAACAGGTCGCCCAGCTTGCCGCAGACCAGCATCAGCGAGCCGTAGACCAGCACGTAGCAGATCACCAGCCACTGCACGTCGCCCAGCGCCAGCCTGAAGTGCGCCGTGATCGCCGGCAGTGCGACGTTGACCGCAATGTCGAGCGGCGCCAGCGACGCGCCCAGCCCGACGATGGCGAGGCCGAAGGACGGACGGATCGTCATTGGAGCGCGCAACTCCAGTTGCGCTCATGAGTCATGAGAAGAGCGCCATGGAGTGGCGCGCTCCGATGATCACAGATGCTTCTTCAGGAATTCGAGCATCCGCTCCCACGCGGCATTGGCCGACTTTACGTCGTAGGCCTCGCTGCGTTCGCTGAAGAAAGCGTGCGCGGCGTCGTAGCGGAATATCTCCGGCGAATGCCCGGCACCCTTCATCGCCTTCTCGAGCGCGTCGACGGCGGCGGGCGTGCACCAGTCATCCTTGTTCGCAAAGTGGCCCTGCAGCGGCACCTTGATTTTGGCCGGATCGGCCAACTGTCCCGGCGGGATGCCGTAGAAGGGCACGCCGCAGGAGATGCCGCCGATTCGGGCACAGGCCGCGATGGTGAGCGCGCCGCCCATGCAGAAGCCCATCACGCCAACCTTGCCGCCCATTCCCGCGAGATGCGTCACCGCACCGGCGATGTCCTGGTCGGAGGCGCCGACGAAGTCGAGACCGCTCATCATGTGATTGGCCTCGTCCGGCTTCTGCGTCACGCGGCCCTTGTAGAGATCGGGCGCCAGCGCGTTGTAGCCCTGCCGCGCGAAGCGATCGGCGACGCCGCAGATCTGGTCGTTGAGCCCCCACCATTCCTGGATCACCACGATCCCCGGCCGGCCCTTGCCCGCTTCGGCCAGATAGCCCTTGCAGGTCGATCCGTCGGGACGCTTGAAGTCGATCAGGTTGCCCATGTGATTGTCCTCCTCAATCTCTATGCCGCTGAAAGATGCTTCGCTTCGGTCAGCATGACAACATTCCTCATTGCGCAATCATTTCATGTTCCTCTCCCCCTTGGGGGAGAGGCTAGGTGAGGGGCGCTTGCCAAGAGAGCCTGTTCGATCTCCGTCCATATACCTTCCGGATTCTCGACAACTTGATTTGCCCAGAATCGCAGTACACGCCATCCGTCCTGTTCCATCGCCGCCGTGCGTCGATTATCGGTCTCAACTTGGAAGGCATGATGATCGCCATCGATTTCGATAACGATCTTGAGCGATATGCAGGCGAAGTCGGCAAAGTACGGACCGATGGAGTGCTGCCGCCTGAATTTGAACCCATTCAGGCGGCGCCCTCGAAGAAGCTCCCAGCAGATTCGCTCCGCGCGACTCCCATCGCGACGTAGTTCTCGGGCCCGCGCAGTCGCTTCGTCCTGCATTCCCCCTCACCTAGCCTCTCCCCAAAGGGGGAGAGGAACATGAAAAAGACGATCAAAGCAGCTTGCGCAGCTCCGTCTTCAGGATCTTGCCGTAGTTGTTCTTCGGCAGCGCCTCGATGAACCTGTAGTCCTTCGGCCGCTTGAAGCGGGCGATGTTGTCGAGGCAGAGCTTGTCGAGTTCAGCCGGTGACAGGGTCTGGTCGCCGCGGGCCACGATGAAGGCCACGACCTCCTCGCCCCATTCGGGATGCGGGCGGCCGACCACCGAGCACTCGGCGACGCCGGCATGCAGGTTCAGCACATCCTCGATCTCGCGCGGATAGATGTTGGAGCCGCCCGAGATGATCATGTCCTTCGAGCGGTCCTTGAGGGTCAGCAGCCCCTCCTCGTCGAAGGCGCCGACATCGCCGGTCCACAGCCAGCCGTCGCGCAGCGAGCGCGCCGTGGCCTCCGGGTTGTTCCAGTAGCCGGCCATCACGGGATCGCCCTTGCAGATGATCTCGCCAACCTCGCCCACGGGAAGCAGGCGGCCTTCCTCGTCGACCACCCTTACCTCCATGCAGGAATCGGCGCGCCCGGCCGAGGCCAGGCGCTGCTCCCAGCGCGGATGGCTGCGGTCCCAGTGATACTCGCGGCTGAGATGGGTGATGGTCATCGGGCTCTCGCCCTGGCCGTAGAGCTGCATCAGCTTGTTGCCCAGCAGGTCGAGCGCGCGCTTGAGGTCCGACACGTACATCGGCGCGCCGCCATAGGTGATGAGCCGCAGTGCATCGGGCTTCAGGTCGGCCACGCTGCCATGCTCGATCAGCCGCTTCACCATCGTGGGCGCGAGGAAGATCGAGCATTCGGGCCAGCGGTTCATGAGCTCGACCGTCTCCGGCACCTCGTACTTGCCGCTCTCGGGAAACACCTGCACCGAGCCGCGTGCCAGCATCGGGAAATTCCACAGGCCCGAACCGTGGCTGATCGGGGCGGCATGCACGATCGACCCTCCGGGCGCCGGCCGGTCGACATCGGCGAAATAGTTCAGGGTCATCGCCAGCAGATTGCGATGGGTGAGCATGGCGCCCTTGGGACGGCCCGTCGTGCCCGACGTGTAGAACAGCCAGGCGAGATCGGTGGGCTCGGCATCGGCGATCGGGCTCGGATCGCCGACCGCCATGAACGTGTAGGAACGCGTCGTGACGTCGACGATCTCCTTGAGTTCCGGCGCCTCCTTGGCAGCCTCGGCGATCGTGTCGGCGAGGTCTGGCGTCACGAAACAGAGCCTGGCTCCGGAATTCTCCAGGATGAACGCGAATTCCCTGGCATGCAGCTTGGCGTTCATCGGCACCGCGCAGAGCCCGGCGTGCCAGATCGCGTACATGACCTCGATCGATTCGACGCAGTTGGACATGGCGAAGGCCACGCGGTCGCCGCGCGACAGGCCGAACCGGCCCGCCAGATGCGTGCTCATCACCGAGACCTTGCGCCACAGGTCCCGATAGTTGAGGTGCGGTGACGTCCCGCGCGCCAGCGCGGGCAGGTCGCGGAACTCCTGCGCGGAGCCCAGCAGCAGATGGGCGATGTTCATTGGATCTGTTTCCTCGCCTGCCGACTATTGCAGGCACGGCATCGACCTTGCAATGTGCCGCCCATGCAGGATTTCGATTTCGCCATTGTCGGCGCCGGCATTGCCGGCGTCTCCGTCGCCTATCACCTCGCGCCCCATGCGAAGGTGATCATCCTCGAGCGCGAGAACGTGCCCGCCTATCACACGACGGGCCGCTCCGCCGCGCTGCACTCGGAGACCTACGGCAGTGCCCAGATCCGCGCCATCACGGTCGCCTCGGGGCGGTTCTACCGCAATCCGCCGCAAGGCTTCTCCGACCATCCGCTGCTGACGCCGCGCGGCGCGCTGGTCGCGGGCCGCGCCGGGCAGGAGGCCGCGGTGAAGGCCGCCGCCGCCGACTATGCCCAGCTCGTGCCCTCGGTGCGCTGGCTGGAGCCGGCCGAAGTGCTGCGCCGCCTCCCCATCCTGAGGCCCGAGGCGGCGGGCGGCGGCGCGGTGTTCGAGCCCGAGGCCGACGACATGGACGTGGCCGCGATCCATGGCGGCTTCCTGAAGGGCGCGCGCGCCGCCGGGGCCGTGCTGCGGCTCGACGCCGAGGTCCTGGGCCTCGAGCGCTTCGACGGGATGTGGAACATCACCTTGCGCGGCGACGGTGACGCCATCCGCGCGGCCAACGTCATCGACGCAGCCGGCGCCTGGGCCGACGTGCTGGGCGGCCTCGCCGGCTGCGTGCCGATCGGCCTGGTGCCGAAGCGGCGCACCGCCTTCACCTTCGACGCCCCGCAGGGGCTCGACCTCGGGCCGCTGCCGATGATGATCGACTTCGACGAAAGCTTCTACTTCAAGCCCGAGGTCGGTCAGTTCCTGGGCTCGCTGGCCGACGAGACGCCCTCGCCGCCCTGCGACGCCCAGCCCGAGGAGATCGACGTCGCCACCGCCGTCGAGCGAATCGAGACGGCGAGCACGCTCGAAATCCGCCGCATCAAGAACAAGTGGGCGGGCCTGCGCTCCTTCGTCCACGACAAGAATCTCGTCGCGGGCTACGACCCGAAGATCGAGGGCTTCTTCTGGCTGGCCGGCCAGGGCGGCTACGGCATCCAGACCGGCTACGCTGCCGGCCAGCTCGCCGCCGCGCTGGCGCTGGGCAAGCCTCTCCCCGCCGAAGTGGCCGACCTCGGCGTCACCGAAGAGTCGCTGTCGCCGAAGCGCTTCGCGGTGAGCGACGACGCCTGAACGGGATGACACGGGAATCGACCCTGACTAAGGTCACCCGCGCGGGGCCCCCGTGGCGGAATTGGTAGACGCCAGCGACTTAAAATCGCTTGATCCGTAAGGGTCGTGCCGGTTCGAGTCCGGCCGGGGGCACCAAAGGCGCGTACTACGAATTTACCTTCGAGCTTTCCCGCAGGCCTGCCAGACGGGCGGCATCGCGGCTCGAGGCGAAGGCTGCGATCCGGATCGATTCGGCCATGATCGCCGCCTTCTTCTTCCCGTTCGAGTAAAAGGCGTTCTTCAGATAGGTGAGCTGATCGTCCAGCTGCTTGCCCTTGACCGGGTCGCCCGCCGCAACGGTCGCAATGACGATCTTCATGATCTGGAAGAGTGCTTCCTCATTCTCGGTAAGGATGGCGCTCGCCGGCTTCTTGCTGTCCTCTGACATGGGATCCTCGGCGGTTGGGGGGGCTGACTTGTAGCCGCCACTCCTATGCCGCGAAAGAGATCAGCAGGGATCATTGCTGGGGGCGCGCCACTCCATTGGCGCGTCAAGTTCGAGGAAGATCGCGCCACTGGAGTGGCGCGCCCCCAGCCTAATCCCGGTAGTGACAGGCCGCCCAATGGCCCGGGCGCTTCTCTTCGAGCACCGGCGCGCGCTGCGAGCAATCGGGACGCGCGATCGGGCAGCGGGTGTGGAAGTGGCAGCCCGAGGGCGGACGGATCGGGTTGGGCACGTCGCCCTGCAGCATGATGCGTTTGCGCTTGATCGTCGGGTCGGGGATCGGCACGGCCGACAGCAGCGCTTCCGAATAGGGGTGGATCGGCGTGTCGTAGAGTTCCGCCGCCGGCGCGATCTCGACGACGCGGCCGAGATACATCACGGCGATGCGCGTCGAGATGTGCTCCACCACGCTGAGATCGTGGGCGATAAAAAGGTAGGTGAGGCCGAACTGCTCCTGCAGGTCCTCCAGAAGATTGATCACCTGCGCCTGGATCGACACGTCGAGCGCCGACACCGGCTCGTCGCAGATCAGCAGCTTGGGCTCGACGGCGAGAGCGCGGGCAATGCCGATGCGCTGGCGCTGGCCGCCGGAGAATTCGTGCGGAAAGCGGCGCATGTGGTCGGGCCGCAGGCCGACCGTCTCGAGGAGCTGCACGACGCGGTCTTCCATCGCCTGGCGCGACTTCACCAGCTTATGGATGATCAGCGCCTCGCCGATGATGGCGCCGATCGTGAGGCGCGGATTGAGCGACGCATAGGGATCCTGGAAGATGATCTGCATGTCGCGCCGCATCGCCTGCAGCGCGTTGTGGTCCATCTTCATGACGTTGGCGCCCTGGAACCAGACCTCGCCCGAACTGGGCTCGATCAGGCGCAGGATGCAGCGGCCGGTCGTCGACTTGCCGCAACCGGATTCGCCCACGACGCCCAGGGTCTCGCCGGCCTCGATGTCGAAGCTGACGCCGTCGACGGCATGGACCTTGTCGACCACGCGCGACAGGATTCCGCCACGGATCGCGAAATGCTTGCGCAGGTCGCGGACCGAGAGAAGCGGCTTGGCGGTTTCCGGGGCCGTCCCGGTCGCCTTGGAAGCAACAGGGGCGCTCACAGCACGCACCTCACGTAGTGCCCGGGCCCGACTTCCTTGAGCGGCGGCAAGCCCTGGGTGCAGATATCCATGGCGAACTTGCAGCGCGCGGCGAAGCGGCAACCCGGCGGCGGGTCGAGCAGGTTCGGCACGGTGCCCGCGATGGCCTCGAGCCGCTGCTTCTTCTCGGCCGAGCGATCGACGCGCGGGATGGAGCGGATCAGGCCCTGCGTGTAGGGATGTCGCGGATCGCCGAACAGCGCCTCGACCGAGGCCTCCTCGACGACGTTGCCGGCATACATGACGGTGACGCGCTGGCAGGTCTCGGCGACCACGCCCATTGCGTGGGTGATCAGCATGATCGCCATGCCGAACCGTTCCTTCATCTCCTGCATCAGCTCCAGGATCTGCGCCTGGATGGTGACGTCGAGGGCGGTGGTCGGCTCGTCGGCGATCAGCAGCTTGGGCTGGCAGGAAAGCGCCATGGCGATCATCACCCTCTGGCGCATGCCGCCCGAGAACTGGTGCGGATAGTCGTGCACGCGGCGCTGCGGATTGGGAATGTCGACCAGCCGCAGCATCTCAGCGGCACCGGCGATCGCCTGCTTGCGCGACAGCTTCTGGTGCAGCGCGATCACCTCGGCGATCTGGTCGCCCACCGTATAAACCGGATTGAGCGAGGTCATCGGCTCCTGGAAGATGATGGCGATCTCCTTGGCGCGGATCTTGTCCATCTCGTCCATGGAAAGCGGGATCAGGTCCCGTCCCTGCCACAGGATCTGCCCGGCCTCAAAGCGGCCGGGCGGCATGTCGATCAGCTTCAGCACCGAACGGGCAGTGACGGTCTTGCCGCAGCCCGATTCGCCCACGACGCCCAGCGTCTCGCCACGGTCGATGTGGAGATCGACGCCGTCGACCGCGCGGACCATGCCGTCGTCGGTCTTGAACCAGGTCTTGAGACCGCGAATATCCAGCAGGGGTTCGGTCACGCTACACCAGTCCTAGAGAACACGCCGCGGATCGAGCGCGTCGCGCAGTCCGTCGCCGATGAAGTTGATCGCCAGCACCGTGATGAAGATCAGCGAGCCGGGGAACAGCGCCCAGTGCGGGGCGATGTCGAGATAATCCTTGGCGTCGCGCAGCACGCTGCCCCAGGTCGGCACGTCCGACGGGAAGCCGAGGCCGAGGAACGACAGCGTCGACTCCGCGATGATGGCCGCGGCGACGTCGATGGTCGCGACCACGATCACCGGGCCCAGAGCGTTGGGCAGGATGTGCTGGGTCACCTGGCGGATACGCGAGGCCCCCAGCGCGCGGGCCGCCTCGACGAATTCCTTTTCGCGCAGGGAGAGGAACTGCGCGCGCACCAGGCGCGCGGCGGACATCCAGCGCGTGCCGCCGATGACCGCGACGATCAGCACGAAGGCGCCACCCTCGACGCCCAGCACGCCCTTCACCGGCTCGCGGAACAGGTAGATGACCAGCAGGAGCAGCGGGAGCTGCGGCAGCGACAGGAAGAGGTCGGTGACCCACATCAGCGCCGCGTCGACCCGTCCGCTCGACATGCCGGCGACGGCGCCGACCAGCACGCCGAAGAAGATGGCGACGACCATCGCCGCGAAACCGACCGCGATCGAGATGCGGCCGCCGTAGATCAGCCGTGACAGCAGGTCCTGGCCCAGATCGTCGGTGCCCAGCGGATGGGCCCAGGACGGCCCCTGCAGCTTGGCGGCGAAGTCGATCTCGTTGATGGGCACCCGCCAGATGAGCGGCCCGGCCAGAACGCCGAACAGGATCAGGCCCAGGGCGAAAGCCGAGAACAGCGCCATCCTGTGCCGCCGGAAGCGGCGCCACGCCTCCTGCCAGGGCGAAAAGCCCTGCGCCTTGCGCGCGGCCGGGTTCCCGGCGGAAGCGCTAGCGGAAAGCGATGCGGGGGTCGAGCCAGCCATAAAGGATATCTGCGATGAGGTTGAAGACGACGACCAGGCAGGCCGAGACGAAGGTGACGCCCATGACGACGGGCGTGTCGTTGGAAAGCATCGAGGTGATCAGCAGCGAGCCGATGCCGGGCACGCGGAAGATCTGCTCAGTGACGATGGCGCCGCTGAAGACGATGGGCATCTGCAGGGCGACGAGCGTAACCACCGGGATCAGGGCCGTGCGCACGACGTGCCGGGTGATGACCTTGCGTTCGCCGATGCCCTTCGACCGCGCCGTGGTGACGTAGTCGAGGCGGATGACGTCGAGCACCGAGGATCGCACGAAGCGCACCAGCGCCGCGCCCTGGAAGAGGCCGAGCACCGTCACCGGCATGATCGACTGCTTGATATGCTCCCAGTAGAACGCCCAGCCGGTCGCCGTGATGTCGGCGCGGTAGACGAAGGGCAGCCAGTCGAGCTGGATCGAGAAGACCAGGATCAGCACCAGGCCGGTAAAGAAGGTCGGCAGGGAGAAGCCGATGAAGGCGAAGGTGTTGGCAATCTGGTCGAACAGCGAATAGGGCCGCGTTGCCGCCAGCACGCCGACCGGAATGGCGATCACGATGGCCAGGATCTGCGAGGCGCCAATGACGACCAGCGTCACGGGCAGGCGCTGCATGATCAGCGTGCTCACGTCCATGCGGCTGACGAAGGAGAAGCCCCAGTCGCCCTGCATGAGGGCAAACAGCCAGTGCCAGTAACGCATCCAGATCGGGTCATCGAGACCGAACTTGGCACGCAGCGCGGCGCGCACCTCGGGCGGTACCGCCGGGTTTGTCGCCAATTCGTCGAAGGGATCTCCCGGCGCCATGGCCAGGAGGGCGAAGAGCACGATGCTGATCCCGAGCAGACTCGGGATCATGATCAGGAGCTTCCGGATTACGTACTGCCTGCTCACGCGATGACCTGCAAAAAAGAAAGCCCTCCCTGCTCATGCAGGGAGGGCGTTGCGGATTTACGCGTCCTTGAACCAGTCGCTGAGATCCGAGGTGTTGTTGTCCCAGCCGCTGATGTTGCAGTTGAGCTTCGCCGTCTTGGCCGAGACCGTCGGGCGCTGCACGATGCCCATCACGATCTGGTTCTGGATGGCGAGGTCGTTCAACTTGATGAACGAGGCAGCGCGCTTGACGGGATCGAGCTCCGCCTCGGTCTCGCGGTAGATCTTGTCGGCCTCGGGGCTCTGCCAGCGGGTGATGTTGCGGCCCTGCCACTTGTTGGCCTTGGTGGCGGCTTCCGTCGAGACGAACTGAAGCATGTGCGTGCCCGGATCGGGCTGGCCCATGGTCGTCGTGTACATTTCGAGGTCGGTGTAGAACTTCGTGTACGTGTCCGGATTGGCCACGTCCGACGAGAAGAAGACCGACGCCGTCACCGACTTGAGCTCGATGTCGATGCCCGCCTTCTGGGCCGCCTGCTTGATGATGGCCTGCGTCTTCTGGCGGGGCTGGTTGATCGAGGTCTGGTAGACGAACTTGAGCTTCTTGCCGTCCTTGGCACGGATGCCGTCGGCGCCCTTCTTCCAGCCGGCCTTCTCGAGGATGTCGTTGGCCTTGTCGACGTTGAACTCGATCGGGTTGTTCTTGGAATCGAAGCGCGGCGGACCGTAGAGGAAGTTGCGGGTCGCCGGACCGGTGCGGCCGTAGATGTGGTCCTGGATCGACTTGTTGTCGACCAGCAGCGCCATCGCCTTGCGCACTTCCGGATCGCTGAGCGTCGGGTGCTTGGTCTTCAGGCTCGACCGCTCGCCGTCGACTTCCGTCCACGGGTCGGTCGTATTCAGGAGCAGGAACTCGATGTTGCCGCCCGGCGTGACCGAGACGCTGCCCTTGCCGCCCTTCTCCAGGCGCGAAAGGATTTCGTCCTCGACCTGCAGGTTCCAGGCGAAATCGAACTCGCCAGTCTGCAGCACCGCGCGCGCCGCCGAAACGGCGTCACCGCCGCCCTTCATCTCGACGCTGTCGAAATACGGCTTGTTGGCCTGGTGGTAGTTCGGGTTCATGACGCCCGTCACCAGATCGCCCGGCTTGAAGTCCTTGAACATGTAGGGGCCGGTACCGACCGGCTTCAGATTGGTGGGTGCGTCGCGCGACTTGGCGCCGATATAGTCGGCGAACAGGTGCTTGGGGATCAGCATGCCGCGCGTTCCGACGAAGGCATCGGCCCAGAACGGCGTCGGCTTCTTGAACTTCACCGTCACCGTGTACTGGTCGACCTTCGCGACCATGACGTCCTGGTACGACGCGATCGTATAGGCGGCCGTCGCCGGGTCCTTGGCATATTCCCAGTTGAACACGACGTCGTCGGCCGTGAACGGCTTGCCGTCATGCCAGGTGACACCCTGCTTCAGCTTCCACGTTACCGTCAGGCCGTCGGCGGAAAGGCCGCCATTCTCCTTGGTCGGAATCTCGGCAGCCAGCTTGGGCTTGAGGTTGCCGTCCGGATCCCACGCTGCCAGCGGCTCGTAGAACAGGCGCGAACCGTCCTGGTCCTTGGTGCCGACCGCGAAATGCGGGTTCAGCAGGGTCGGACCCTGCCACCACAGCAGCTTGAGCGGGCCACCGCCGCCCCGCTTGGTCGGCTTGTAGGTCGAGGCCGGCTGCGCCATCGCCACGCCCGACGAAACGAGGATCTGGCCGGCGACCGGCGCTCCGATGCCCACCGCCATCATCGCCTGCACGAAACCACGTCGCGAAAGCTTGCCGGCCTTCACCTTTCCGACGAGGCCACGGATTTCACGTTCGTTCATTTCGAAACTCCCAAGATCGATGCCTTCCCAATGCCGCCCTCGCTATGCTGCAAGATGCGTGCAATCCTTGATCGTTACAGGCTGTAACGTTGCCGTCAATGACAGCACTTGCTGCGGGGGAGACACTTAATGGCTTGGATAGCTCTTTTTCTGGCGGGACTCTGCGAAATCGGCTGGCCCGTTGGGCTGAAACTCGGCTGGACCGACCAGGGCCCCAGGCCGGGATGGTTGCTTCTCGCCGTCGTTGCCATCGTGGTGAGCGGGGCGCTGCTTATGTGGGCACAGCGCACCATCCCGATGGGCACTGCCTATGCCATCTGGACGGGTATCGGCGCCGTGGGTGCCTTCACCGTTGGCATCCTGGCCTTCGGCGACACCGCCTCGACCCTTCGCATCGTCTCGATCGGCCTGATCGTGGCGGGCATCATCGGCCTCAAGATCGCCTGAGGAAACGGCCATGAGAATGAAGGACAAGGTTGCGCTGGTCACCGGCGCCGCGAGCGGGATGGGTGCAGCCACCGCGCGTCTTTTTGCCCGCGAGGGCGCCAGGGCGGTGGTCGTGGCCGACGTGCTCGACACGGACGGCGAGGCGGTCGTCGCCGAGATCAGGAAGGCCGGCGGCACTGCAAGCTACGTGCATCTCGACGTCACGAGCGAAGCCCAGTGGCAGGAGGCGGTCGACAAGACGGTAGCCGCCCACGGTGGCCTCAACGTGCTGGTGAACAACGCCGGCATCTCGGGTTCGGCCGCCGAGGATCTCTACGATACGGCGCTGTGGCACAAGCTGATGGACATCAACTCGACCGGCGTCTTCCTCGGCATGAAGTACGGCATCGCCGCCATCCGCAAGACCGGCGGGCCGGGCTCGGTCGTCAACCTGTCCTCGATCTCGGGCATCGTGGGGCAGGCCTACATCCATGTCGGCTACAACGCATCGAAGGGCGCCGTGCGGCTGATCACCAAGGCGGCGGCGGCGCAGCACGGAAAGGACGGTATCCGGGTAAACTCGGTGCATCCCGGCCTGATGCCGCCGATGCGCACCTCCGGCCGCACCGCCGATCCGGTGCAGCGCGCCAAGACACTGAAAGGCGTGCCGCTCGGCCGCGCCGGCGAGGTCGACGAGGTGGCTAACGCGATCCTGTTCCTGGCCTCCGACGAATCCTCTTACGTCACCGGTGCCGAGCTGGTTGTCGACGGCGGCTGGACGGCGGTCTGAAGTGGCGGACGAGCGCACGACCGTCCCGCCCTGGAAGGTTCTGGACTCGAAGTACAGTTACCGCGACCGCTGGCTGACCCTTCGCTCCGACACGGTCGAACTGCCCAACGGCCGGGTGCTCGCGCCCTTCCACGTCATCGAGCAGCCCGACTGGAGCACGGCCATTGCCCTCACCCACGACGGCAACGTGGTCCTGGTCGAGGAGTATCGCCATGGCGCGGCGCAGACCGTGGTCGAACTGCCCAGCGGCATCATCGAGGGACCGGGCACGCCGGTCGAGCACATGAAGCGTGAGTTGCTGGAAGAGACCGGATTCGCCAGCGACGAGTGGCACCCGCTCGGCAGCTTCTTCGCCAATGCACCGCGCCTCAACAATCGCGTCCACTGCTTCGTGGCGCTCGACGCCCGCAAGGTCGCCGAGCCGAAGCTCGACGACAGCGAGGTGATCGTCACCCACGAAGTCCCGTTCGCCCGCTTCCTGGAGGAGTTGCGCGACGGCAGCCGTACCTTCCACGGCTTCCAGGTCGGCACGATGTGGCTCCTGCACACATTCGCACGAAGGACGAAAGACAAGCGCCTGGCAGCGCTGCTGGCCTAACCCTTCATGTTCCTCTCCACCGCTAGGGGGAGAGGAGTTTGAGTGAGACGAAGCCTAGCGCCGCAAGTCGCGCAGGCGACCGGCGACGGCGCAGGCCATCAGGCCGCCGATGAGCGAGATGTGTTCCATGGCGACGCGGAAGTGCGGCGTGCGCGCGGGCTCCTGCATCGTCCAGAACGGATGGGCGAGCAGGATGGCGACCACGAGGAAGCCGCTCAGGATGCCGCAGCCCAGCCACAGCCAGCGATCGAACAGGATCATCAGGGAACCGATCAGCAAGGTCGCGACCAGGACGATGTTGAGGATGCCCGCCGGTTCCAGGCGGAGCGCCTTCAGCTCGGCGACGCTGTGCTGGAATTCGATCAGATGCGCGAGACCCGCGCTCCAGAACACGAAGGTCAGCACCAGCCGCGCCAGGAACCAACCGATGCCGCTGTCCAGAAAAGCCACGATGACTCGCGGCGTGTCGTTCTTACCCATGTAGGTTCTCCCCCGAGAAGCTGCGGCGGGACCATAAGGCGACAAGCTGTCCCCTTCCACTGCGTTCGCTTTCGTGTGTACTTCCGCCATGGTTCGCAAACAATCCGACCAGGGCTGGCGCGCGAGCGGTTCCAGTGCAGTCCGAAAGCCGGCGTCGACCAGTTCGTGAACCACGTTCCCGGCGTCTGGCTGCCCGACATCCCGACCGGCCAGCTCCATCCGACCGGCCAGGAGATCGTACTTGCCGGCGTCGTCGATCTTGCCGAGGCTCGTGCCTGGCTCGACGCGCAGAAAAATCGCTGATCCCCCGAACTCATTCATCAGGAGTCCGTACCATGCTCGCCCGTCGCCTCTTCCTCGTCACCGCCGTCTCTCTGCTGGCAGTGCCTTCGATGGCCCAGGATTACAAGCTGGGTTCACTCGAGATCACCACGCCGTGGACGCGCGCTACCGCCCCGACCGCCCGCACCGGCGGCGGTTTCATGACCATCACCAACAAGGGCACGACGGCCGACAGGCTGGTCTCCGCCCGCAGCACCGCGTCCGAGAAGGTCGAGATCCACGAGATGCAGATGGACGGCAGCGTCATGCGCATGCGTGAACTCGCCAAGGGCCTCGACATCCCGCCGGGCGCCACCGTCATGCTGAAGCCCGGCAGCTATCACATCATGTTCATGGAACTGAAGGCACCGCTCGCCAAGGACGCCAAGGTGCCGGTGACACTCGTGTTCGAGAAAGCCGGCAGCATCGACGTGCAGCTCAACGTCCAGGCGATGGGCGCCATGCCGCAAGGGCATGGGAAGAACTAACCCGTCATCTCGACCGGCGCGCGCAACGCGGAGCGGAGAGATCTTCGCTCCACAATTTGCCGGCTTTACGTAGAGGGAAGGTCTCTCCACTCCGCACCTTCGGTGCTTCGGTCGAGACGACGGTCCCTTCTTAAAGCTCGGTTTGCTACATCGCCTTCAGAAGCTCGATGGCGATCAGGACCATGCCGATCACCGACACGAACCACGCAAGCGTGCGCAGCCAGGCGATGCCGGCGACGTAGATCACGGCGTAGGCGACGCGGCCCCAGAAGAAGATCGCCGCGCCCATCGCCGTCATGGCGTTGGCCTTGCCGGCCACCGCGGCGACCAACACCAGTGCCGCGAACAGCACCATGTTCTCGACCATGTTGAGATGAGCGCGCTTGGCGCGTCCGGCCCAGCCCTTGATCTCGGGCACGCCTTCGCGGTTGCCGGCCAGGATGGGCAGGCCGACCGCCCGGTTGGCGCCCGTGGCCGCCACCAGCATCTGGACGAACGTCAGGATCACGGAGAAGAGGAGGTACTTCAGGTCCGGAGACATCGATGTTTCTCCCGTTGTTGTTATTTGGTCCCGAAGAGACGGTCGCCCGCATCGCCGAGCCCGGGAACAATATACCCGTGATCGTTGAGTTTTGCATCGATTGCTGCCGCGAAGACCGGTACGTCGGGATGGACCTCGGCGAAGGTCCGCGCGCCCTGCTCCGAACCCAGCACGCAGATGAACTTGATTCGCCTGGCCCCGGATTCCTTCAACCGGTCGACCGCGGCAATGGCCGAATGGGCAGTGGCCAGCATCGGGTCGCAGACGATGACGTCGCGGTCGGAGATGTCCTGCGGGAGCTTCAGGTAATACTCGACGGCCTGCAGCGTGCGCGGGTCGCGATAGAGTCCGACATGGCCGACACGGGCCAGCGGCACGAGGTCGATTACCCCTTCGGCCAGGCCGAGGCCGGCACGCAGGATCGGCACGACGACCAGCTTCTTGCCGTCGAGCATCGGTGCGTCCATCGCCTCGATCGGTGTTTCGATGCGCACATCCACCATCGCCAGGTCGCGCGTGGCGTCGTAGCCCAGCAACAAGCCAATCTCGCGCAGCAGGCGGCGAAAATTCGTGCTCGACGTCGCCTTGTCGCGCAGCTTGGTGAGCTTGTGCTGCACCAGAGGATGCGTCACGACATGGATCGAGTGCGGCAATGACATCAAAGGCTCCCCCTCACGTGGCCCATCCTTCGAGACGCATCGCTGCGCGATGCTCCTCAGGATGAGGTCTATCCCAAACCAATACTCTCAACCTCATCCTGAGGAGCGGTCCGCAGGACCGCGTCTCGAAGGGTGGGCAACACTTCAGATGCTAGAACACCGTGCCGTCACTCTCGACGGTGATAGGCGGGCCGCCGTCCGGGCGGCGCTCCGCGGCCAGTCGCCGTCCCGCAAACCACGTGCCGGCCTCCAGCACCTTCACCAGCGGCAGGCGCTGCGCATCCATACCCAAATGCAGCCGGACATGCTCGGCAATCTGGTCGAGCAGCGCGACGGTGAGCGCCCGCCATTCCACGATCGCCTCGTCGCCCGGTGCGAAGCTCTTCTCCAGCAGCACCCGCTGCCTGGGCCGCAGCGCGCCGGCATCGACCAGCAGGCCGCCGTTGCGATACTCCGGCAGGCCGGTCAGCGCATCGAGGGCCACGACTTTCAGGCCTGCTCCCTCGATCGGTTCGACCAGCGAATAGCTCATCCATTGCGAGAGCTTGTGGAACGGCACGAGCCCGACCACCGGATGCTCCCACACGTCGCCGCGCGGCGAAGGCCAGATCGGCGAGAGCCTGTCGAGCACGGCGGCCAGGATGGTTTCGGCCTTCACCTCGCCACCAGTCGCCACGACGTCGAACAGCGCCCCCGGCCGCTCCAGTCCGACACCGCCCAGCTTGCGCAGCAGTTCGGCGCGGCCCTCGAGGCCGAGCAGCGGATTGTGCGCTTTCACCTGGAAGCCCATGGCGATGTCCATCGGCGTGAGCGCCGCCAGGCGCTCGGCATCGACCCTCAATGGATCGCCCTTGGCGTCGCGGCTGAACGCGCCGTTGGCGAACATGTGAAAGCTGGCAACGCCCAGCCCCTCGGAACGGGCATGGGTCTCGCCGGTACCGGGCTCCCGATAGCTCCAGGCCGCGCCCGCGCCGGCGTCGAGCAGGACGGATACGACCGCGAGGTCCATGCGGCGACGCGCGATTTCTTCCGGCGGCAGGTGCGCCAGCCGCTCGGCCAGCGCGCTCCAGCGATCACGTCCGCCGGCCTCGAAATGCCTCCAGCGCGAGTGGAACGGAATAGCCGCCGGATCGGGAAACCGCTCGCGCGCGACGGCGAGCGTCGCCTGCACCGCGGCTTCCAGCCCATTGGCGTCGAGCTGGAACCACTGCGATTGCCCATCCACGACATACTTCAGGATCTTGCCCGCCCGCTCACGGATCGCGACGGGGGTGCGGAGATAAGCCAGATCGTTTCTCAAGATGTGCGCCCGCGAACCGGTGTCATCCTGAGCGCAGCGAAGGATCCTTCGCTGCGCTCAGGATGACAAGATGAAGTGAATTGAAGCCAAAGAGCGCGCTCCGATGAATCATTCATCGAGGCCACGCCCCTTGGCGCGCGCCAGCTCGTTCGAGCCGGGCTTGGTCGGGCTGAAATAGCCTGCGGCCTTCTTGGCATCCATTTCCACCAGCGCGTCGGCGGGGATCAGGTGCTCGGGGATCGGCACCTGCTCGACGATCTCGATGCCCTGCTCGCGCAGCGCGTCGGACTTCATGTTGCTCATCGAGGCGAAGCGGTCGATGCGGCTGACGCCCAGCCAATGGAAGATATCGGGCATCAGCTCCTGGAAGCGCATGTCCTGCACGCCCGCCACGCATTCGGTGCGGTTGAAGTACTGCGCCGCCGAATCGCCGCCGGGCTGGCGCTTGCGGGCGTTGTAGACGAGGAACTTCGTCACCTCGCCCAGCGCCCGTCCTTCCTTGCGATTGTAGATGACGACACCGACGCCGCCGCGCTGTGCCATGTCGATGCAGATCTCGATTCCGTGCGCGAGATAGGGCCGGCAGGTGCAGATATCGGAGCCGAACACGTCGGACCCGTTGCACTCGTCATGGAGGCGGCAGGCGATCTTCGTCTCCTGCTTGCCGAGTTTCGACACGTCGCCGAAGAAATAGACCGTGGCGCCGCCGATCGGTGGCAGGAACAGTTCGAGGTCGGGTCGCGTCACCAGTTCGGTGTACATGCCGCCCGTCTGCTCGAAGAGCGTGCGGCGCAGGTCGGTCTCCTTGACGCCGAAACGCTCGGCGATGCCGGGCAGCCACCAGACCGGCTCGATCGCGGCCTTGGTCACCTTCACGTCGCCGGTACCGCTCAGGATGTCGTTGTCGGGCTTCAACCGGCCGGCCGCCATGGCCTCCATGATCTCTGGCATGTTCACATGCGCCTTGGTGATGGCGATGGTCGGGCGGATGTCCCAGCCGGCGGCCAGCTTGTCGGCGAAGACCTCGGAGACCAGATGGCCCCACGGGTCGAGCGACACGATCTTCTTCGGGTCGAACCATGCCTCGAAGGGACCGATGGGCTCTGCTGGCGAGGTATTGGTGAGATCCGGCCGGTGGTCGGCCTTGAGTTCCTGCGCCGCGATCGCCAGGGCGCGATAGATGCCGTAGCTGCCGGAATGAACGCCGATGACGTTGCGGTGCGACCCAAGGCCGACCGTCCCGACGACGGGACCTCGCACGGCAGGGTCGCGCGCGCCCCAGACCACCGGGGGAGCCGGCTGGCCGCCCTGGCTGGGATGAGTGTTCAGTCTGATATGCGCCATTGCTTTCCGGTCCTCTGGGAGCGGGAAAGCGAGGAAGCTTACAGTGGCAACATGACCAAAGAAAGACCGTGTCCGATCCCGCCCCGGTGGCTGCAGAAAATCAGACTCCCTTCGCCGCGAGATCGATGGCGCGGCGGTACATGGTCATCGCGGCTTCGGGGGTGTTGTAGCCGGCGTGCGCCGTCAGCGTAACGTTGTCGAGCGCGAGCAGCGGCTCGTCCGGCGGCGTCGGCTCCTTTCCGAAGACGTCGGTCGCATAGTGGCCGACCCTGCCGGAGCGCAGCAGCTCAATCAGAGCAACCTCGTCGACGAGGCCCGCCCGCGCGGTGTTCACGATGATGACACCGGGCCTGGCTTTCTCCAGCTTCGCGCGATCGAGGAAGCCGCGTGTCGCGTCGTTCAGCGCGAGGTGCAGGCTCACGATGTCGGACTGCGCCAGCAGGTCGTCGATCGACACCGATCCGCCCTGAACGGGCGAGCGGTTGTAGGCGATCACCTTGAGTCCGATCCCCTGCGCGATGCGCGCCATCTCGCGGCCGATACCCCCCAGCCCGACCACGCCCAGTGTCTTGCCCCGGAGTTCCATGCCCTGCATCGGGCGCCAGCCGCCGCCGCGAACGATGCCGTGCATGGTCGCGATGTGGCGCGCCGCGGCGAAGACCAGGCCCATCGCATGCTCGGCGACCGTCGTGTCGCCGTAGCCGCCGATGGTCGAGACCTTGATGCCGAACCGTTCGGCCGCCGCGACATCGACAAAGCTCGAAGCGCCGGTGCCCAGGAAGACGATGTGCTTCAGCCCGGTGCAGCGCTTCAGGGTCGGCTCGCTGAAGTAGGTCGCATCGTTGATGACCGTGTCGTAGCCCTCGACGATGCCCGGCACCCGCTCTTCCGACACCGGCCCCATGTTGACCACGACCGGAATGTCCGCAGCGCCATGGACCTGCTTCCACACGCGGTCGATGTCGGGGGTCGAATCGATGAACAACGTCCTCGGCATGAGCATCCCTCCAGAATTCTGCGACGATAGTCTGCAGACTCCAAACCGTCTGCTAGGATGGCATCGATGAACCGACGCTTTCTCCTCGGCGCCCTGCCGATCCTTGCCGCTGCACCCGCTTCCGCCCAGCCGCTTCCGGCCATCCGGACGCTCTCGATATCGGCGGCGCCCGCCAGCACGACCGTGACCGGCACGCTCGCAGACACCAGAGCCCGCGGGCTCTATTATGTGCCCGGGCGCGAGGGGGAGACGATGAACGTCATGGTCGCTTCTCCCGGCAACAATGTCGTGTTCCAGATCTGGGAACCCGGCACCCTGGTCCGGATGAACGCGGAGGGTACCCCGGTCCTCGACGGCAAGCCGATGCACGATGCCGGACCGACCGACGAGCCCGCAGCCTGGGTTGGTGCCCTGCCCCGCACCGGACCCTATCTGCTGATGGCCTACAGCCGCCGCGATGCGGCGAGCTTTACACTCACCATCACCGTGGCGAGCCAGTAGTTCCGCGCCGGATTTCAAGGTTGCGCCTCAAGTGCAATATATCTAGCCTGCGCCGGTGTGTGGGTGGGCCGGCATGGGGATGCCGGACCCGTCAGTTCGACGTCTGGAATTGACGCAGGAGCTTGTAATGAAAATGCTCTTTGCGGGCGCGTCGGCGCTCGCGGTGGCGGTGCTGGTTGGCGCCGGAACGATCGCCTATTCGCAGCAAAGCGCCGTCCCCGGAAGGCCTGCGCAGACCCAGGGGGCGCAGCCTCCCGGTCAGACCCAGCAGACGGCTTCCTCCTGCCTGACGCAATACAATCCCGTGCCCGGCCAATCCGCGATCACGATGATCCGCGCCGGTTACGAGATCAAGGCGGCGGTGCCCAACGGCCTCTGGCTCCAGAAGGACAAAGACCTGCATTACTGCAATTCCGGCCGGCCGATCGAAGGCGAAGTGCAGTGCTGGCAGATGCGCGAAGTCGCACGCTGCTGACCCGGAAGCAGGAACAGGGCATTCTCCGCCGAAAGCATCATGGAGGATCGAATGCCCGACCTGTTTCCCACGACCGGCGAAGCCGAGCAGGAGAAGCTCAAGGAAGAGACGGCAACGGGCGCCGGCGGCATCGTCAGCCATCTCGGTCCCGACTCCTTCAAGAAAGACGGGCTGCGTCCCTTCTTCGAATACAGGCCGCTCGGGCTGAAGGAACTGACCGGCGGCAGGGTCGGCGCGCATGTCATCCGCGCGGTGCCCGGCCAGCATCCTGACGCGCCGCGCCACAGTCATGCGCTCGAGTTCCAGTTCGTGTATGTGCTGAAGGGCTGGGCGATCTTCGAATACGAAGGCTACGGGCAGCACAAGCTGGTGGCCGGTTCGACCGTCTATCAACCGCCCGGCGTGAAGCACAAGGAAATCGACCATTCCGACGATCTCGAACTGATCGAGATCACCATGCCGGCCGACTTCGAAACGACCATCGTGGAGTAGCCACCGGCGCCGAGCTGTCCCGAGTATTGGAGGGACCCAATACGCTCGTTCGTTGCGTCCGCTGACCGATCAACATAGAGTTTCGGTGATTATTGCCGAAAAAGGGTTTGAATGAAGTCTCTGCTGGCTATCCTGCTCGCCTGCCTCGCAATCGGGACGGCGTGGGCGCAGCCGCAGCAACCCGCGCAAGACAAGCCGCCCACCTGTCTGTCGCAATATTCGGAAGCGGCGGCGATGTCGCCGGGTCTGCTGATTTCCACCGGCTTCGATATCAAGGCCGCCGTTCCGGGCGGTGTCTGGCTGCAGAAGGATAGAGAGGTCTACTTCTGCAATACCGGTCGCGCGGCCGACGGCGAGACCCTGTGCTGGAAACTGCGCGTTCCGGTAAAGGGACAGCGTTGTCAGTAGTCACGCACCGTGGCGCAGCAGACGACCCGAGTGGGTGTTGGTCGGTCGGTCGTTGCGCATCGTGACCTCGCCGTTGACCAGGATGTACTTGTAGCCCGAGGCGCGCTGCACGCGGCGCCACTCGCCGCCCGGCAGGTCATGCGCGATCTCGTCGGGTAGAACCTTCAGCCCATCATAATCGTAGATCACGATGTCGGCCGGCGCGCCCTTCTTCAGCATGCCGCGGCCGCGGAAGCCCGCCACCTCGGCCGGTAGTGCAGAAAGCCGCCAGTGCACGTCCTCGAGGCTCAGCATGCCGTGCTGGCGCACCACCTTGCAGATCGTCTCGGTCGGATAGCGGCCGGCCGTCAGGAACTTGGTATGGGCGCCGCCGTCCGACACGCCGAACAGGATGTAGGGATCGTCCACCAGTTCCTTCAGGTACTCGATGCTGCCGTTGGGCGGGGCCGCGAAGAACTCGGTCTCCAGGTTCTCCTCGACCGCCATGTCGAGCATGACGTCGACCGGATGCTTGCTCATCTTCTCGCCGGCATGGGCCAGCGTATGGTCGAGCCACTTCTTGTTGCGCTCGGTCTTGGGACCGACGATGGCGATCTGCGGAAGCGGACCGGTCGCGGTGATCGGCAGGTTTTCGCGCAAGCGTGCGCGGCGCGCCGGATCGGCGAGCTTGGCCAGGCGCTCCTCGCGCGTGCCGGTCGTGGCGTCGCACCAGTCCTGCGAATCGTCGAAGAGATTCCAGTCCTCGAAGGTGAAGGTAAAGCCTGCGTCGGTCGTGAGCCCCTGCCCCACCACGCGGATACCGCGCTCGCGGCAGCTCTTCAGCCAGGCGAGCGCGCGGCGATGGATCTCGGGCCGATGATCGAAGGCCTGTATCACGTTCATGATCATCGGCCGGCCGCTCAAGGTGGCCAGCTCCTCGTAGAAGGCGCGGTCCTTGGCGTTGTCGCCCGAGATCAGGAGCATCTGCATGAAGCCTTCGTTACGCTCGGCCAGAACGCGGGCGAACTCCCGGCAGGTCTCGTCATGCATCACGTCTGTCGGCATCGGCGTGCCGTCATAGTCGCGCTGTACCGCCGACGGGCCGGTCGGGAGCATGCGTTGCGCCGACCAGCCGCAGGCGCCGGCATCCATCGCCTCGTTGAGCAGGCGCTTCATCTCCTCATGCTGTTCGGGCGTCGGCAGCTTGCCGGCCTTGGCGGCCTCGAACCCCATCACCCAGATCAACAGCGGTGAGATCGGCACATAGGGCAGAACGTTCACCGCCTTCGGCGCGGCATCGACGCTGTCGAGGAATTCCGGAAACGTCACCCAGTTCCAGGGCATGCCCTCCTTCATGGAGGCCATGGGGATCGCCTCGACGCGGGTCATCGACATCATGGCGCGCTCGCGTTCGGCGGGGCGCACCGGCGCGAAGCCGAAGCCGCAATTGCCGATCACGACCGACGTGATGCCGTGCCACGAGGAGAGCGTGCAGTAGGGATCCCAGAAAAGCTGCGCGTCGTAGTGCGTATGGAGGTCGACGAAACCCGGCGCCACGATCAGGCCGCCGGCGTCGATCACCTCGTCGGCATCGCTCGCCGCGATCTGGCCGATCTCGGCGATACGCCCGTCCTTGATGCCGATGTCGCCGCGAAAGCGCGGCAGCCGGCTGCCATCGACGATCATGCCGCCGCGGATCACACGATCATAACGCGCCATTCGCTTCCTCCGGTCTTGCCGAAAGCCTGCGGATGCACCGTCGGCCTGTCAACGCGAGTGGGTCGCGCCGCAGAACTCAGTTGCGTTTCGTGATGTGGATGAAGCTGTTGTTGGTGTTGGGCCGGTAGCTCACATTGTAGTGTCCGCCGCCGCCCACGGCGGCACAGTTGTTTCCCGCCGTCTGCACGCGTGCGATGGCATATTTCGTCCAGGCATTTCCCTTCGACATGTCGACGTCGAGCTCGAACACGAGATTGGGCGAGCTTCTCTGCGCATTCGCGTATTGCCAGCACAGCGCGGTCTGATAGCCCGGCCGCAGCGACGTGGTTCTCCACTCGCCCTCACCCCATTTGTATCGGTAGCTGACCTGGGCCTGCGTCTGATTGTGCAGGCACGCACAGCCATGCGTGATCTGTTGCGCCGCCGCTGGTCCAGAGAAGAGCACGCCACCCACAAAGGCAAACGCCACGGCCGCGGCGGCCGTCATCGATCCAGACTTCATCCAACCCCCCGAGTGACGGCGCACCCTAAAATTGCCGCGTCGAGACTGCAAGCTCATGGAGCAGGCGGGTCAGCCACTTTTTTTTCCACACTCGAAGGTGACGACGCGCGGCACGTAGGGTGCAGGCGGCGGCGTAATCGGGAAGCTCTTCCTGGGCCAGGTGCCATCGGCGAGGTGGCGATCCACCACCGGCACCAGGAGCTGCAGAACGATCCACGCCCGAAGCCTCTCGCCCTCGGGCGTGCCGTGGATGGCATCGACGAACAGGTCCGGATCGGAGGGCATCAGCCGCGCCACGTCGAGAAAGTCGATCCGGTGTGTCCGGGCGAACTTCTCCAGTACGCGGTTCTGGAACAGCGCCATCCTCTCGAGGTCGCGATAACGGAACGGCGCGTAGCCGTAGTTGAGATATTCGAGGATCAGGCGATGACGCACCGGGTCGAGCACCATGCCGTCGGCCACCAGCCACTTGTACGAAGCGATCGCCAGCTCGCCGCCGGTCTTCTTCGCAATGGCCTCGATGCGACCGAGATCCGCCAGGATCGTCGTGAGGCTCACCGGCAGGTCGCCGCGCGCGATGTCCGGATCCTTCTCATCGAGGCCCTCGGGCCAAACGAGCTTGTAGTCGGGCTTCGGCCACTCACGCCCCTCGGCGATGACCCGGGCCATGGCATCGGCCTGAGCGTCGCCGGATTGCCCCACAGGGCGCGAGCCATATTGCGCCAGGAGGCCTTCGAGGCGGCGGGCCAGCGCGAAGGTGTAGCCAAGATCGACGAGGACGCGCTGCAGCAGACTGGGGTCCGGCTGCGACTTGATGCGCAGACTGGCCGCAGGCGGCGGTAGGTCGGGAACGACCGTTTGAAGAAAAAACTGGTTGGCGCCCTCGTAATAGACGACCAGATCGGGTGCGAGCGGCGCCACCTCGTTCTTCATGATCGCCGCGATATCGGGCGATGCGATGCTTTCACGGCCGGCGTTGAGCACCTCGAACTTGAGATCGAGCTTTTTCGCCGCCGCCCAGCGGTTTAGCCAGTAGCCCACGTGCTCGGGATACGAATAGAGGAAGTTGTGCGCACTCACCGTCGTCGAAGCGCCGATGAAGGCGATGCGAATCGTCTTCGTCTGGCGCGCGACCGGCACCGGCGGGCCACGGAAGCCGTATTCGTTGGTCACGAGACCGATCGGCGTCGTCCTGTCGGGCAGGAAGCGGAAACGAGGCCAGGGCTCGCCGTCGGGCGGGTCGTAGACATAGATCTGGCCCGGCGCGTCCTTGAGATAGAAGTGCCTGCAAGGGTCTGGGCCCACGAAGGCGCTGTTCCATGCCTTGAACATGTCCGAACGCCGGGTGCCTTCCGTCACGCCACCGGCCTCGACTCGCCGGATCAGGTCGACGTCCTCGGGCTTTGCCGGCCGCCGGTTCGGCAGTGGCGCCGGGTTCTCGCCGAACCAGGCGCGCTGAACGCCTTCCGCCAGGGGAATCTCACCGAGGTGTTTCAGCGCATCGCTCGGCGCTTCGGCATCGAGCCAGCGCACCAGCCCTTCCGCGGCCGCCGTGCAGAGCAAGACGGACAACAGGACAAGCAGCGTGTTCTTCAGCAGGATCGGCACGGCTCGTTCTAGTACGCCCCTCATTTCGAAACCAGTAAAGCACCCGATCTCGGCGCTCGGAGAGCCATGCTATAAGGCACGCCGAATAACGCGGAGAGGTCGATGCAGTTCGGTTGGCTTACGCTTGCAATGTCCCCATCGCCCGACGAAGACGCCGATCGCATCGACCAGATCGTCGCCCAGGCTTGCGAAGCCGAGCGGCTGGGCTTCTCCGACGTCTGGCTCACCGAGCACTATTTCACCGGCGAGAGCGTCTATTGCGACTCGTTGATGTTCGCGGCGGCGCTGGCGATGAAGACCAGCAGGGTACGGCTGGGCTTCGCGGTGGTGCAGACTCCGTTCCACCATCCGGTGCGACTCGCCGTGCAACTGGCGCTCCTCGACAATCTGAGCAAGGGCCGCATCGACGTCGGCATCGGCAAGGGCACCGCCTACAACGAGTACGAATTCGTCGGCCACGGGTTGCGGAGCACCGACAGCCGCGAACGTATGGAGGAAACGGTCGACATCCTGCAGCGCGCCTGGACCGAGTCGCCTCTCGACTATGACGGCCGCTTCCACAAACTGCATGTCCCCGCGATCCGGCCGAAGCCGGTGCAGCAGCCCGGACCGCCGTTGTGGCGTAGCGTGATTTCGCCCGGATCGTTTCGGGAATGCGGCAGGCTGGGCGTACCGATCCTCACGGCCCGCCTGCCCGTCGAGCGCATCAGGGAACGCTGGGCGACCTATGCCGCAGGGATCGACGAAGGCGGCCACGATGCCGCAACGAAAGAGCGCCTGCTCACGCAGAGCGCGCTCTGGCGCAACGTCTACGTCGCGGAGTCCGACGCCGAGGCGGAAGACACGCTGGCGGCGCTGCTCGTCGAAACCCGCGCGCACATGATGCATGTCCGCGAGGCGTACAATCCGGACGACTTCGAACCGGAGCCCGCGACGCTGAATGCCTGGACGGATCCCAAGGTCCCGGATTCCGAAGCGGTGCCGTTCGTGCTCCGCACGGGCTCGCTCTACGGTTCGGCGAAGCGCGTTCGAGAACAGGTAGCCGAGCTACGCGATGTCGGCGTACGGCATCTGCTTTGCCAGACCGGTTTCGGCGCGATGGACCACGCCCAGAACCTCGCATCGATGCGCCGATTCGGCGAGCAGGTGATGCCCGCCTTCGCCTGACGCCGTGCCTCGGCCTATTTCGGGCAGTCGCCGAGTCGCTTCCCGCTCAGTTCGCTCTTGCCCTTCACCGTCGTCCCCGACTTGTCGGCGGCCTCGAGCTGGCCCACGCCCTGGTAGCTGGTCGGCGAGTAGCTGACTTCGGCCTTCGCCGTGACGCCCGGCAACTGATCGTTCGGCGGGCAGGTCAGGGTTGCCGCAAGCACGCCAGCCTTCTGTGCGCCCGGCTCGTACTTGCAACCATGTTGCTTGATCTCGTCCGGCGTCGGAAAAAGCAGGCGCTCGAGCTGGGCCTCGTCGGCGGCAAGGCAGATCTTCTTCGACGTCGGGGGCATCTGCGGCATGCCTTCCATCGAGGTCTTCTCGGTCGTCTCCCACTCGCCCGCCTGGATGGCGGTCTGCGCGCCCGCGGGGACAGCGACCGTCAACGCCCCCAACAACAACGCACCGGCAAAGGCCGACGGTGGGAACAGCTTCATGTAAACTCCTGCTTGCGCGTGGATCGGGACCTTACCCGACAGCGGCGCTCGACGTCGCCTACTTCGGCAGGCTGTCTATCCACCGCCGCGCCGGTTCGACATCGGAGAAAACCCGCATCGGCCGGTCGGCAGTAGCGAGGATGCCGAGTACGCGCGAAACGAGGTCAGCCTTGTCCGGCGGGATCACGATGGCGAGTGGTCCGGGCGTTCCGGTGGCATGGCGTTCCCGAAGCTGCACGCCGATCGCCAGCATGTCCTCCGGCGTCATGTCCGTTTCTCCGCGGCTGCCATCGAACAGCTTGCGGTAGGGCTGCGTGCCGGCCCCGTTCATCGCCCGAATGTAGTCGTCGACGTCCTGGCGCGTGACGTGACCATCGGCGGTCGTGATCACGAGCCTTTCCTTGGAGTCGACGATCCAGTGCAGCGGCATGACGCACATTGTTGACAGGCCGGAAGGATAATACCACCGCCCACGGCAAATAAAGTCAGCGGAGGTCGCTCCACAGCGCCGCGAGGGCATGGGCTGCGGCATCGATGTCCGCCGCCATCATGCGTTCACCCGCAAATGCCTGGGCGCCGAAACCGTCGGGGAGCAGTTGCATGCGAACGCTCCGTGGATCGACAGCCAGCATGCAGGACGTCGCATAGTCATCCGCCGCCCCGCTGTTGCAGACCCGGAATATCGGGACACCCGCCGAAAGGTCGGCCGAGATCGCACCCCCCAGGCCGAGATCGAGGATCCCGAGGCGACGGGCGCCGTGCGACCTCAACTGTCCGAGGCGTTCCCGAAGCATCTGCCGAGATACCTCGGCCCCCGCATCGCCCTCCCAGTCGAGGAGAGGCGCCACGACGACAGGCAACCGCTCGACGAGCTTCTGTGCAACGGCGCGCGCGATCGTCGTCGCGGTCTTCATCGGCAGGTACGAAGGCGCCTGCGCGGGCCGGCTCCAGACCACCGGCAGCAGGACGACGGCGTCGGCCGCGAGACGGGAGGCGGCTTCCTCCCGGGTGAGATCGTCCAGCCAGACGCCGCGCGGAGTATTCATCGGGTGCAAGCTAGCACGTGCTAGGGTGGCTGCAATGAATCCGCTCGTTCTGCTGCAGCGCATGGGAAGGCACGCCACGACGCTGCTGCCCTTCTCGCTGCTGCTGGGGCTCGTGTTCCAGGATCTGGCCGCCGCCGCACGACCGCTGCTGCTGCCGCTGGTGGTCATCCTCCTGATGCTGGCGTTGACGCGCATGGACTGGGGCCGCCTCCGCGCCCTGCTGCTCCGCCCCGGCCCCGCACTGCTGCTGGCGATCCTGAACCTGGTCGCGGTGCCGCTGGTCGTCTGGCCGATCTGGCAGGCTCTGGGCTTGTGGCCGAGCCTTGTCACCGCACTCTGCCTCAGCGCGATGGCGCCCGGCATCATCTCGGCAGCCACGACGGCCACCTTTCTGCGTCTGGATTCGTCGCTCGCGCTGCTGCTGTCGCTGTTCACCAACTTCCTGGTGCCGTTCACCCTGCCGCCCCTGGCGCTGTGGCTGCTTGGCTTCGATCTCAAGATCGGCCTCGTCGACCTCAGCCTCCGGCTGGCGATGATCGTGGCCCTGGCCCTCGTCGGCGCGCTCATCATCCGCCGCTGGCTGGGCCCGCGCCTCGTCGAGGCCGGCACGACTCTCGACGGTATCTCCGTGCTGGTCCTGATGGTCTTCGCCATTCCGCTGATGGATGGCGTGGTCGCCCGCGCGATGGCGGAACCGGTGAAGCTCGCCGGGTTCATCGCCGGCTCCTTCGGAGGAATGCTGCTGTGCAACCTCGTGATGGCGGTTGCCACCTTGCCCTTCCTCGACCGCAAGACCGCGCTCACAGTGGGCTACTGCTCGGGCGGCCGACACAATGCCCTCTTGATGGCCGTGCTGCCGGCAACCGCCGACCCCGACATCTTCCTGTTCATCGCCGCGGTGCAGTTCCCGATCTACATCATCCCGACCCTGCTGCAGCCGCTCTACCGCCGCCTGCTGCCCCGCTGAGGCTGGAATAGAAGTCTTTCAGCAGGTCGAGGACGTCGAGCACGGGAAGGCCCAGCGCCTTCTGGAGCGCGGCCTTGTACGGCGGCAGGTTGGTGCATTCGAGCACCAGCGTATCCAGCTCGGGATGCCTGGCGACGAGATCGCGGCCGGCCGCCACGACTTCCTGCTCGACAGCCTCGCGATCGAGCGTCAACCCGTTGCGCAGGAACGTGCCGGCAAAGGAACCGGCCTCGGGCAATCCGACCACCGGCGTATCGACGGGCGCGCCGACCGCGGCGAGATGGGCCAGTGTCAGGTTCTTCGCCGATGCCGTGATCACGCCCGCCCGGCGACCCTCGAGCTTCCGGATGTGCAGCAGCGCCGACGTCGCGACCGGCACCGGCGACACGGCAGCGAGATCGTCCTGGTAAAGGGCCAGGAATCCGCAGGTCGTGCCGAGCCCGACGGCACCCTCGGCCGCCAGCGCCTCCGCATTCGCCTTCAACGCCGCCAGCACGCGCGGCCGGTCGGGATGCGCCGCCACCGCATCGGCCGAGCCGATCCCTTTCATCGTCCGGAAGATCACGGGAAAATCGTAGGATGCCGCATTGCCGACATCCCCCACGATCCGTGGAAACCGCGTGTCGAGCATCAGGATGCCCAATGGCCCTCGGCGCGGACGTTCAGACATTGCGCCGCGCAATCTCGCGGCCGGCGACATAACCGAAGGTGAGGCAGGGACCGATCGTCGTGCCGGCGCCGACAGACTTGGTACCGATCGGGCTCGCCATCGCGATACCTGCGCAATACAGACCGCCGATCACGCTGCGGTCGGGCCGCAACACGCGACAGTACCGGTCGGTGCGCGGACCGCCCTTGGTGCCAAGACTCACATAGAGAAACGGTGCTGCATGGAACGGTCCCTGCTCGACCGTGCCAAGGGCGCGATCCTTGGTATAGAAGCGCTCCCAATAGGTCTCGCCGCGATGGAAATCGCGATCGACGCCTTCCTTCGACCAACCGTTGAAGCGGTCGACCGTGGCGCGCAGCACCGCGGGATCGAGACCGATCTGTCCGGCCAGCGCCTCGATCGTGTCGGCCTTGCGGATGAACCCCTTCTCCTTCGATCCGAAGTGCATGGAGAGCGTCATCGCCCTGGCGTAGCGCGCGTCGAAGATCCGCCACGCCGGCAGATGCAGGTGACGACCGTCGGGGCCGCGCTCGTCGAGCGCGACGCCGAGGGCCGGACTGCCTTCGCTGACGAAGCGCCGGGCCTCGCGGTTCACCAAGATGACGTGCGGCGCGTAGGTCTCGAGCAGCGGCTGGGCGTGGCGGCGGCCTTCGTAGGTCGTGAAGGTCGCGGGCGAGATCAGCGCCTGGTCCATATGCGCGAGCTCGGCGCCGACCTCGGCTGCCATCACCTGACCGTCGCCGGTATTGGTGTCGGGCGCCCCCGTCAGGTCGATGCCCGGGAAGTACTTCGCCATGAGGTCCCGGTTCCAGTCGAAACCGCCGGTCGCCAGCACGACGCCGCGCGCCGCCGGGATCGTCTGCCGCTTGCCGCCGACCGTGGCCTCGACGCCAGCCACCGCGTCGCCGTCCATCACCAGCCGGTGAACCGGCGCCTCGAGTTCGATGCGACATCCCTTGTCGAGACAGCCACGCACCAATCCGATCACCAGCGCATTGCCAGCGCCGACCCGTGCCGTCAGCAGGCGCCAGAGCAAGGTCGGCGCCATGCCGAGGGCACCGCGCACCGGGTTCTTGAGGACGCCGTCGACCAGCTCGCGATAGGTGAAGAGCTGCGTCTTCACGGAGCGCCGCACGCGGTTCCACCAGCGGCCCAGCAGGAACTTGCTCAAGGGCGTGGTCGAAACCATGCGCCCGAACGGCCGCCCGCCCGGGAGATCGGCATAGGGATCGGGATGGTTGACCAGCTCGAAACGGAGCGGCGTCTCGTCCTCCAGGAACCGCAGCATCGGCGCAGACTGCTCGGCCAGCACCTGCCAGAGCTCGTCCTCGGAGTCCGACCAGCCCGGCGGGGCAACGCCCCTGATGTAGCGCAGCGTCTCCTCGGGCGAATCCTCGATGCCTGCCGCCATCATGTGATGGTTGGCCGGCACCCATGTACCGGCGCCCGACATCGCCGTCGTGCCGCCGAGCCAGCGCGACTTCTCCAGCACGATCACCCGTGCTCCGCCATGCGCGGCGGCCAGTGCCGCCGACAGGCCGGCGGCACCGGAGCCCACGACGACGACGTCGTAGTCCATGAATCGCCTGCCTTACTTCGGCGGCTCGGGCCACTTCTTCTGGGCGCCGCGCACGCTCTCGAACCACGTGGATATCCGCATCACGCCGGAATCGTCGAAGCGGCGGCCGGAGATCTGGAGGCCGATCGGCTTGCCCTCTTTCGTGTAGCCGCAGTTGATCGAGGCAGCCGGCTGCTCGCTCATGTTGTAGGGCATGGTGAAGGAGATGTGCTCCAGCGGACGGTTGACGTCATTGGTGGGCGTCTCCCATTCGGCGCGATAGGTCGGGACCGGCGAAACCGGCGACAGCACGAAACCGAAAGGTTGGGTGGCACGCGTCGTGGCGGCGCGGATGGCCATGTAGTTGTTCACGCCGCGAATCACCTGGGATCCGGAGACGTCGGCGCCGCCGCGGCACCAGTCGGCGATGAAGGGCAGCACCTTCGCCTGCTTCGCATGGGAGAGCGCCGAGAAATCGACCCAGCTCCGCACCCTCCAGAACAGATCCTGCAGGTGCAGCATCTCGGGCGAGAGGAACGGCGCGACCGGCTCGATCTCGGCACCCGCATCGGCGAACAGTTTGGCCGCCGCCTCGATCGCCTCCTTGACCTCGTGATCCACGGGAAGTCCCGACCCGGCGTCGAGGTGCAGGCCGATCTTCAGTCCCTTCGGCGACAGGGGCCCGGCGTTCCAGTCGATGTCCGCCGGCGGCAGGTTCATATGGTCGCGCGCATCGGGCTTCGACAATTCAGCCATCAGCAGCGCGGCATCGGCCACGCTGCGCGTCATCGGCCCGATGGCCCGGCCGAAGAACGGCGGATCGACGGCGATGCGGCCCAAGCTGGGTTTCAAGGTGAAGATGCCGTTCCAGCTTGCCGGCAGGCGGACCGAGCCGCCGATGTCGGTACCGAGATGCAGCGGACCGTAGCCCGCCGCCGCCGCCGCTCCCGCGCCGGCACTGGAGCCGCCGGGATTCCACGCGAGGTTCCACGGGTTGCGCGTCAGCGGATGGAAGGAACTGCGGCCCGACGAGAGCATCCCGTAGTCGGGCATGGTGGTCTTGGCGAGGATCACCGCCCCCGCCTCGCGCACGCGCGCCGAGGCCGGCGCGTCGGCAGCCGCCGGCACGAGATCGGTTGCCGCCGTTCCGAGCGGCACCGGCACGCCCTTGGTGGCGATGTTCTCTTTGATGGTGATGGGCACGCCGTCGAGCGCCCCTTGCGGTGCCCCCTTCTGCCAGCGCCCCTCTGACGCCCTGGCGGCCTTGCGCGCGCCCTCGAAGTCAGGCGCGTAGAGCGCCTTCAGCTTCGGCTCCCAGGCCTCGATACGGGCGATCACGGCGTCGGTCGCCTCGACGGGCGACAGCGATTTGGCTTTGTAAGCGGCGAGCAGCTCGCCGGCGGTCATGTCATGCAATGCGGTCATGGGAGCGAAGGTACACGATTTTCGAGGGAAGGGTTTCAGGCGGTTTTTCTCGCTCGCCTCCTTGCAAGACTTGCACCTCTATCGCCTTCGTTCGGACCCGAAGCGCAGATAGACTGCGATCATGGTCTATCTCGAGCTGCTCATTGCCATCGTTCTCATCTTCATCAACGGAATCCTGGCAATGTCGGAACTCGCCGTCGTCTCGGCACGGCGCGGACGACTGAAGGCGATGGCCGACGGCGGCTCGCGCGGCGCCGCGGCCGCAATGCGCCTGGCCGACGATCCCGGCCGCTTCCTCTCGACCGTGCAGATCGGCATCACGCTGGTCGGCATCCTGGCCGGCGCCTTCTCCGGCGCCACGCTGGGCGCACGGCTCACGACCGTACTGGCCGAATCCGGCCTCCCGCTGCGGTTTGCCGAGCCGCTCGCCTATGGCGGCGTCGTCGCCCTCATCACCTACCTGTCGCTGATCGTCGGCGAGCTGGTGCCGAAGCAGATCGCGCTGCGCAACGCAGAAGCCGTCGCCGCTTCGGTCGCACCCGCGATGACGATGCTGGCACGAATTTCCGCCCCGGTGGTCTGGCTGCTCGACATGTCGGGAAAGGCGATCCTCGGCCTCCTGGGCGGGCGGCAGAGCGGCGACTCCTCGGTGACGGCCGACGAAATCAAGGCGTTGATCGTCGAAGGAGAATCCTCCGGCGCCATCGAGCCGCGCGAACGCGGCATGATCAGCGGCGTCATGCGTCTCGGCGACCGGCCTGCCCGCGCCGTGATGACGCCGCGGCACGATCTCGATCTCATCGATCTCTCGCTCGAGCCCAAGGCGCTGCTGCAGACCATCCAGTCCAGCGTCCATTCCCGCCTGCCCGCCTGGGACCCGATGCAAAACCAGATCGCCGGCATCGTCCGCAAGAAGGATCTTCTCGAAGCTTTCATCCGCGACGGCACCGCCGACCCGCGCGCACACGTGAAGCCCGCGCCGATCGTCCTCGACTCACTAGGTGCATTCGACGTGCTCGACACGCTGAAGAATTCCGCCGCGCACATGGTCCTCGTCCAGGACGAATACGGTGCGCTCCTGGGCATCGTCACCACAGCCGACATCCTCGAGGCGATCGTGGGCGCCTTCGAGACCGAGGAAGGCCCGCCCGAGCGCCAGGCGCAGGAGCGCGAAGACGGCTCATGGCTGGTCGCCGGCAGCATGCCGGCCGACGAACTCGCCGAGCTTCTCGGCATCACGGTCAAGCCTGCCGCCGACTTCCACACTACCGCCGGCATGGTACTGGCCGCGATGCGGCGCCTGCCCAAGGAAGGCGATACCGTCGATGTCGGGGGCTGGCGCTTCGAGGTCCTCGACATGGACGGCCGCCGCATCGACAAGCTGCTGGCAATCCGTACCGCCACCGTGCACCGCGTGGCGAACACCTGATCTCGAAGCGATGGCGGTGGGACACGGCAACCTCAGCCGCTGCGGGTGCCGCCGATCCGCTCCGCGATGAGCCTGGTCAACAAAGGTGCCGCGAACAGCACGACCAGCAACCGCACGGTCTGCATGGCCATCACGAAGGAAACGTCGACGTCGGTCGACGCCGCGATGATGGCGATCGAGTCCGCGCCGCCGGGGCTGGTGGCGAGATAGGCGGTGAGCGGGTCGATGTCGGCCGCGAACACCATGAAGGCCGCGACGCCACCACAGAGCCCCAGCATCGCGAAGATGCAGAGGAGAATGCCGGGAAGCTGGTGCAGCACATGGATCAGCAGCGCGCCCGTGAAGCGCAGCCCCACGTTCCAGCCGACCAGCGCATAGCAGCCCGCCAGCAACCAGGTCGGCAGCTCGAGCCGCAGCAGGCCGAGATGCGTGAGCACGATGCCGCCGACCAGCGGCAACAGGAAGGCGCCCGCCGGAATGCGGAACACGCGGGCAAGCCAGGATCCTACGCCGGCCAGCGCCACGGTCTCGACGAGCGGCAGCCAGGCGACCTCGGGAAACCACACGATTGCGTCGGGCGCGTGCTGGGGCGCCGCGCCGAAAAAGCGGGCGACTGCGGCCGCGACGACCGCGACCATGACGACGCGCAGGTATTGCATGAAGGCGACCATGCGCATGTCCGCGCCATAGGCTTCCGCCATGTAGGTCATCACCGAGGCGGCGCCGGGGCTCACGCCCCACAGCGCCGTCGTGCCCGGCAGGGTCTGCCAGCGGGTCATCAGCCAGCCGACCAGCGTGCTCGCCGCCACCACGGAGACGACCCCGACCCCGAACAGCGCCCAATGGCTGAGGATGTCGCCCACGATCGACAGCGGCACCATCTTCGCGATCATACTGCCGACGATGCCCTGCGCCACGCCGAACACGGGCACGGGATAGTTCACCTTGCCGCCCCATGAGGCGAAGACGATCCCCGAGATCAGCGGCCCCAGCATCAGCGCCGCCGGGGCATGCAACCAGAGCATCAATGCGGTGACCGGCACCGTGATCGCGATCAGCACGGACCACGATGTGACGTGCCGGCCGAGTCCCCTCACCTGATAGATCGCGTATCGAGAAAAAGAAAAGGATCCTTCGCTGCGCTCAGGATGACACCGTTTCTTTCATCGGCGCACCGCGCCCCTTCCAGTCCCCGTGTCATCCTGAGCGCAGCGAAGGATCCTTGAATCATCGTCAGGTCACGAACTCCTCGGCCTCGCCGTTCATGCCGCGGATCGTTTCCATCAGTTCGACCGCCGCCGTGGCCAGCCTTGCATCATCCGTGCCGCGCAGGACCAGCGAGACGCTGGGCTTGCCGTTGCGGAACGCCGGATAGGAGCCGATATCGACATCCTCGTAGCGCTTCTGCAGGGCGCCCAGCGGCTCGGCGATGATGCCCTCGGGCAGGTTGGTGCGCACGGTGCGCGAAACGACGGGGACGCCCCCGACCAGCCGGTGCTTCATCGACTGGAACATCGCTTCCGCGACCTTGGGAATGCCGGCGAAGGTGAAGACGTTCTCCATCTGGAAGCCCGGCGCCACCGAGACCGGATTGTCGACCAGCACGCCGCCATGCGGCACCCTGGCCATGCGCCGTCGGGCGGGGGTGAACAGGGCCGGGTCGCCGTAGTGCTTCGTCATGCGCTCAACCGCCTCGGGATGCTCGGAGATGCCGACCCCGAAGGCCTTGGCGATGCAGTCCGCCGTGATGTCGTCGTGGGTCGGCCCGATGCCGCCCGTGGTGAAGACATAGTCGAACCTGGCGCGCACCTCGTTCAGCGTCGCCACCACGGTCGCTTCGACGTCGGGTATGACCCTCGCCTCCATGACGCGGACGCCGAGCTTTCCCAGTTCGGTGGCGAGGTACTGGATGTTGGAATCGCGGGTGCGACCGCTCAGGATTTCGTTGCCGATCACGAGGATGCAGGCGGTGACGATTTTTGCCGGGTCGGACATGGGGAGCCTGCGGGTTTTTCGTTTGGTTACAGGACCCTAGCGGACACAAGGCGGTGGGCCAAGACGTCGCCCCGGCCTTGTTACCGCCGGTACCGCATGCCAAATATGCCGGCATGACAAATCAACGTGATGCCGTCGACGACAGCGCCGACTATTGGCGCCGTGACGAGCGCACCATCAAGCTGCATGGGGCCGAAGGCTTCACCGGCATGCGCCGCGCCGGCCGCCTGGCCGCCGAAACCCTCGACTTCATCACGCCCCACGTCCAGCCGGGCGTGACGACCGAGGAACTGAACACGCTCTGTCACGAGTTCATCCTCGATCACAAGGCGATCCCCGCCCCGCTCAATTATCGCGGCTTCCCCAAGTCGATCTGCACCTCGATCAACCATGTTGTCTGCCATGGTATTCCGGGAGACAAGCGGCTGCAGAACGGCGACATCGTCAACATCGACGTCACGGTCATCCTCGATGGCTGGTACGGCGACACCAGCCGCATGTATTTCGCGGGCGACGTCGGCGTGAAGGCGCGGCGCCTGTGCGACGTTACCTACGAGGCGATGATGCGCGGGATCGCAGCGGCCAAGCCCGGCGGTCATGTCGGCGACATCGGCCACGCCATCCAGACCTATGTCGAGGCGCAGCGCTTTTCGGTGGTGCGCGATTTCTCGGGCCACGGGCTCGGCCGCATCTTCCACGATGCGCCGAACATCCTGCACTACGGCAAGAAGGGCACCGGACCTGTGCTGAAGCCCGGCATGTTCTTCACCGTCGAGCCGATGGTGAATGCCGGCACCTGGCAGGTGAAGATCCTGAGCGACGGCTGGACCGCCGTGACCCGCGACAAGCAGCTCTCGGCGCAATTCGAGCATTCGGTCGGCATCACCGAGACCGGCGTCGAGTTCTTCACCTTGTCGCCTAAGGAACTCAGCAAGCCGCCCTACAGTATCGACGAGACGAAAACGGTGCAGGCGTCGACCGCCTGACCAGCTGAATTGCCTGCATAAGCGTTCCGACCTAGCATCCGCGCCGGTTTGGGAGAGGTACATGCAGGAACTCCAACGACGCGGGCTGCTCGTCGGCGCCACGGCCGCCGTGTCGATGTTGGGTACCGCCGCACCGACGTCCGAAGCGGAAGCACAGCCCCAGCCGCCAAGCCCGGCCAGGGCGGAATTGCGCGAGCCGGTCGTTCTGACCTCCAGGGACGGCGTGCTCGAAGTCAGGCTTTCGGCGGGCCAAGGCGAGGTGAAGCTCGATACGGTCGCCCGGCCCGTGAAGAACTTCCTGCTGCTCAACTATGAGCTCGTGCGCGGGACGGCCTCCGACGGACGGAAATCGGGCAAGAACCTCTATCCCGCCCCTACGCTGCAGGTCTTCCCGGGCGAACGCCTGATCGTTCATTTCGAGAACGGCCTGAGCGGCCTCACCATCCGCGATTTCTACAACCCGGCCTATGTCGCCAACGACAAGACGGTGCCGATCTACCCAGAGCAGCTCGCGGAGTCGCCCCTCAACCTGCACACGCACGGCCTGCACGTAAGTCCCAAGGGCAACGCCGACAACGTGATGCTGCACATGGCGGCGGGTACGTCGAACACCTTCACCTACGACATCCCGAAAGCACACCCGCAGGGCTCCTACTGGTATCACAGCCACCTGCACATGCTGACGACGGCGCATGTCTACTTCGGCATGGTCGGCCTGCTGGCGATCGGCCGTCTCGATGGCGGCCTGCCGATCGTCACCGAAAAGCGCATCCCGATCCGCAACATGATGCTGCAGTACAATTACGTGTTCGACCGCGCCGGGGGCAGCGCGCAGCTCAACAACCCCTACTGGCCGCAATTCGTCAGCACGATCACGCCGCCCAAGGAGGGCGAGCTGGCCAAGGGCACCTACCGTCCGCTGATGACGCCCACGAATTTCACCGAGACGAGCAAGGGCACGCGATACGCCACCATCTGGTACGCAGGCCCGCTCTCGATCAACAACCGGCGCGGCGCATTCCAGTACATCCCGACCAACCTGATGAGCTTCAGGGCGGCGGATGGGCGCACCGACATGGACATGCCGGCGGATCCCGCGCTGCCCGACGACAAGCGCGACATGCAGTTCACGGTGAACGGGCAGTTCCAGCCGGTCGTCAGGAGCAAGCCTGGCCAGACCGAGATCTGGGTGCTCTCGAACGTGAGCGACATCGCCTACATCAACGTGCAGCTCACCGAGACGGCGACCGGCCGTCATCCGCCGATCGCCATCGTCGGCCAGGACGGCGAACCCTACGGCGCGGTGGAACATCCGCCGACCCACAACGGCACGCGCCTGCTGATCCCGCCGGCCAGCCGCTTCGCCATTGCCGTGACCATGCCGGCCAAGGGCGATCTCATCCTGGAGATGCCGGACCGCGGCGGCGGCGCCCGGACGATGACCATGCCGGGCATCCTCTACACCAACGACGGCAGCGAAAATCCGCCGGCAGTGCTGGGCAGCCTCACCGTGCTGCCCTCGGCGATCAGCTACGCCGACGGGTTTTTCGTGTTCCCGACCCAGGTGCTGGCGCGCGCGACGGCACCGCAAGGATCGGGGCCCGGCGTGACGGTGCCATTCGCCAAGGGCCAGAAGCTGGGCGGCCGCACGCCCTTCACCGACCTCTCGCGCGTGCCCGCCGACGTGACGCGCAAGATCATGATCAAGGGCGGCTTCCTCAACGACTTGGTCACCAAGTCCGACGCCAAGTCCTTCACCTACGCCTTCGATGGCGCCGCCTTCCCCAACATGCCCCTGATACAGGCGCGGCTGAACTCGATCGAGGAATGGCAGTTCCTGAACCACAACAATGACGAGCACCCGATCCACGTGCACGTGAATGACTTCCAGGTGACGGCCTATCACGATCCGACGGTTGGCCTGCGGACCGGCCCGGACCAGTTCTTCGTCGACAATGCCAACGTGCCGGCGCCGGTCATGATGCCCGACGAGACCGTCGTGCAACCGGGCTACATGGCGATGCGCACCCGCTTCGATGACTTCATCGGCCTCTATGTGATGCACTGCCATCGCCTCAACCACGAGGACAACGGGCTGATGGCGCTGGTCAACGTGATCCCCGCCGTCTCCGCCTATGCGGTCGTCGTGACGGGCGGCGGCGGCAAGGCCACCACGGTGCGGGTGCTCGACGGCAACGGCGACAGGCCGATCGCCACCGTAACGCCCTTCCCCGGCTACGAAGGCAGCGTCAGCGTCGCGCTGGGCGACCTCGACGGTGACGGCGTGCTCGACCTGGTGGTCGGCGCCGGCAAGGACCATGCGCCGGAGATCGTTGCCTATGCAGGCAAGATTCAAGCCGGCAAGGCCGCCTACTCGACCGAACTGGCGCGCTTCCAGGCCTTCGGCTCCGATGCGCGCGGAGGCATCAGCGTGGCCGCCGCGCAGATCGACGGCGAGACGTCCGACAACATCATCGTGGGTTCCGGCCCCGGCATCGCGAGCGAGATCAAGGTCTACGGCGCCAAATTGCCGAAGACCGGCACGGTGCCACCACTCTTCACGTCCTTTGCGCCTTTTGCCGGCGATTCCTCCGGCGTCACCCTCGCCACCGGCTTCGTCGACTTCTCGACGGGTCGCAACAGCATCGTCGCGGCGCCTGGCCCGGGAAGCACCGCGGAGGTGAAGGTGTTCGTCCTCCCGCTGCTGAAGCAGATCGGCGGCACGCCAGTCACGTCACCGCAGCCGGCGACCACCGTCAGCTTCAAGCCGTTCGGCGACGACCATCGCGGCGGCGTCTCGCTGGCGACCGGCTGGCTGGCGGGCAATCTCGGCGGCGCCAAGCGCATCATCGTCGGACAACTCGCCGACGGCGCCCAGGTGAAAGTCTACTCCAGCGGATCGGCACTCGATGGCGGTCCTGCGATGTACCTGCACAATCCCGCACATCATCATCACACCGAATTCCGAGAGATCGCGAGCTTCGCGCCGTTCGAGGGAACCGGCGGCGTGCGCGTGGCCACAACCAGCACCACCACCGGCGCCGAGCTTCTTGTGAGCGGCGTCTCGGCGCAGGGCGTGGCAGGCGTCGCGAGGTACGACTTCACCCGTCCCGACCCAAAGGCGACGACGTTGCAGGCCGTGAAACTCGGAGATGTCGCTGCGGCGGGGACCGCCGGCAACACGCCGGCGGCACTCGCCGGCGACTGATCGCGTCACTGCAACTGGCGCAGTTCTTTCGCGACCTTTTCCTTCATCATGGCCAGCAGCTTGGCACGGACGTGCCAATTGAAGCCCTGACGAACGATCCAGCGGACGAACGCGCCGCCGAGAGCGGGCGCAAGGTCGGTGTCGATGAGATTGGCTGCCACGGCCTTCAGCCGCGCATCCAATCTTTCGCCCAGCGCCTCGACGTCGACGGCATCGCCTCTCGGTGCCGCGTACGGCAGGATCTCGGCAGCGACCTGCGGCATCAGTGGGATGATCGGCAACATGCGCTGCGGGTCTTCCTTCTTGAACGTCATCAACGTGTCGGTGCCGCTGTCGCGGACATACCATTCTTCGCGCTCGTCGGCGGAGGGCCACGTCTCGAACAACGCGTTGCTCTCGGGCAGGCAGAAGTGGGTTCGCAGAAAGGCCTGGCAGTTGCGCCGGCCGAGTTGGAAATCATGCCGCCGGAAGGATTCCGACAGGAATCCGCCGAAGCCGCCCAGAATGGCAGATGCCATCGCAGGCTCGAGGGTCGAACCGTCGGTCGTGCTGCGGCGCGACGGGGCGATGAGGTAGCGATTGTAGACGTCTGGCCTCGACGCCAGGTCGAGTTCCTCGGTCTTGAAGCGGGCCTGGTTGATGAGCGCAGAGAACATCTGCCCGGCGACGGGAATCAGCCCGTCCCGCGGGACCCAGTTCGGGTCGAAGCTCGCGGTATTGGGGAACGGATCGATCATGATCACCCCCTCGCTGGCTTCCGTGCCGTCCTCCGCAAAGGCGTCATTCGTGAGGGCCTTCCGCGCCAGTTCCAGCGGTTCGTTGTTCATCAGCCCGCCGTCGACGCAGAGTATGTCGAACGGGTCTGCGGGCACCGGCTGGGGCCACCGGGGTTTCTGCGTGAATCGTCCGTCGAAATCCGCGAAACGCCGTCCCAGGACTCGCGACCGCAGCCCGATCGGGAAAGCCCCGGTGGCAAGCGCCGACTGTGCCAGTCTCTTCCAGCCCTCGGCCGTCATGTCGCCCGGATCGAGGGGAAGAGCGGCGGGAAGAGACGCGCCCGTCCGGCTGATGGCAAATGCCACGTGGTCGGCATGCGCGAACATGCCGTAAGGCTTCGCCCCTTCGCCGAACAACTCGAATGCGTACGGCACGCCGCGCAGATTGGCGATCGTCAGATAGATCGGAAGCGGATCGGCCACGTAGGCACGCCCGACGGGCAACGGTGAGGTGACGAGGGCGTCCTGCGAAATCTTCTCCAGCTCGGTGCAGTCGAGCAGCGACCTCACGGGCGTTCCGGCCGTCAGGTCACCGGTCTGGAGCAGATACGACACGTCGATGCGCCGGACCCAGGCGTCGTAAAGGCGATTGTATCCGGCCGGCGGCGGGGCATCGACGTTTCTCACCGGCTGCACCACGCTTTGAAGCGCGACACCGGCGATCGCGGACGTCATGCCGCCTGCCGACGCGCCCGACATCACCTTGAGCAACGCCCTGTGCTGCGGGCCGCGATAGTCCGGCAACCGCCTCGCCTCTTCCCAGGCGTCCAGTGCCTCGATCAGGAAGTCGACCACCCCGGCCGTATAGGCCCCGGCCGAAATGGCCCCCGCCATGACCAGACCGAACTCGAATGTCGGTTTTGCCGGCATTTTGATCTCCAAATATGGAGGGCGAGATATGCGCGTATCGCGCAGATTCATATTGGCTCGCGGCGAGCCTTGCAACTAGATTGCACTCAACAAGACTTACTCCCTCTAAACGTTCACCACTTTCGGTTTATCCGGCTGCGCCGGAAGACCGTTCATGGGGGAGAGTCGGATGCTGCCACTCGTCGCCATTGCCACGGCCGTCATTCCCGACCTGATCAGGCTGCTGGCCGGGGACAAGGCCGAAAAGATCGCCAGAACGGTGGAGACGGTCGTCGCCGACACCACCGGCACCAGCGATGCCGCCCAGGCAAGGATATTGCTCGAGGCCGATCCCGCCCTTGCGGTGCAGTTGCGCGAGAAGCTGGCGGCCATCGCGCTGGAAGAGACCCGCCTGCAGAACGAGCGCGAGGCGTCGGCGCGGGCAGCGCAGCTCCAGTCGGAGACGGCGCAAAGGCAGCACGCGCTCGAGGTCCTGCGGTCTCAGCTCGAAGCGGATCGGATCCGCCGCGACCAGCAGTTCAACGAGCAGCAGGCGCAGGTCAGGCTGGCACTGGAACAGACCGCCAGCGCACGCTCGCTTCAGATGGATCTCGTCAAGGCCGGCAATCCCCTCCAATGGGCGCCGGCCGCCGTCTCCATCATCGTTACGCTTCTTTTCGCGGGCGCCCTCCTCCTGATGCTGTTTTACGAACCGCCCCCACTTCCTCAGGGCCAAACGGACCGGTTCAAGGAACTGATCAACATCTGCATCGGTGCGCTCGTCGCGGGCTTCTCGACCGTCATCAGTTACTGGCTCGGCTCCTCCCTGGGTTCGCGCGAAAAGGACACCAGCAACCAGCGCCTGCAGGCGGCGCAGTCCGCGCAGACGTCGCAGCAGATCGACATCGTCTCCCGCCAGGTCCGCGCCAGCGAGGAGGCACGGCAGCGACCGGCGGAGCCGACGGCGCCGCCGATCCCCAAGGGCGAAACGTTCGATTCCTGCCTGACGCTGGTGCTCGGCGCGGAGGGCGGCTTCGTCAACGACCCTCGCGACAGCGGCGGCGCGACGAAGTACGGCATAACCCAGGAAACGCTTACGGCCTGGCGGCGCAGTCGCGACCCCGGCGCGATCGTCAACGAGGAACACGTACGCCAGCTGAAGATAGAGGAAGCCAAGGAGATCTATCGCTCGCGCTACTGGAACGTGCTGCGCTGCGACGACCTGCCGAAAGGCGTCGACCTCCTGGTCTTCGATCTCGGCGTGAATGCCGGCCCCGCCCGTTCGGCGAAGATCCTGCAGGACGTCCTGGGCGTGGAGCAGGACGGGTCGATCGGGCCGGTGACGCTGAACGGGCTCAATACCTGCGCACCCGACAAGATCATCCGGGAATTCTCGGCCAAGCGGCTGGAGTTCTATCGGAGCCTCGAAGAAGACTTCAAGGTGTTCGGCGTCGGCTGGACCAACCGCACGAAGAGCATGCTCGACGCTGCACTGGCGATGGCGATGGCGGCCGCGCGGTGACTCCCAGGTCCCGGCGCAATCCGGTGTGCCGGTAGTCGGCGATGATCGGAGATCGCGGTGCCTCCTTGCCCGTGGCCGTTCTCGGCGTGCTGGCGGTCTTCTTCTCCACGGCCCTGCTTAGCCAGTACGCGTTCGACCTGCTGCGGCTTAGCGAAGGCGAATCGGCGCAAGAGCGCTCACTGCTCCCGCCGCCGGTGGAAGCACGGCTCTGGGAAGATCCGCTGGCGGCGATCGTCCGGCACAGGGACGTTGTCGAAAAGCAGTGTTCGGGCAAACGGCCCTCTGCCCTGTGCGAGCAGGACGGCAACCTCAAAGCCCGCAGCCCCCTCCCGCCTGCCGATGTGCTCGTAGTGGTGCCGCTTCCCGGGTCGAGCTTTGTCGGCGGCGAGGAACAACGCCGCCGCATACGCTACGCCGTGCTGGCCGGGCTTGCGTCGAAAGGCTTCGTGCACGAGCACAGTTCGCGGCTCGGCCTCATGACCCTCAAGGCGTGCGAATCGCTTTCTGGATGCGACGAGACCGAAGCCAGGCGCGCGTCTCCCGGTGGTGGCCCGGAGGCGCCTGCACGCACGGAACCCATGGCTTCGCGGCCCACACTGGATATCGTCTACGAATCGCTGAGAACCGAGGAGAAAGCGCCAGGAAGACGCGCGACGGTGCTTTGGATGGACGATACCAAGCTCGGAAAGAACTGGCTTACGGCCGTTGCGATGCTGGTAGGTGAGACACATCCGTCTTCCTCGTCATCCACGCCCGGCTCCACACCTCAAGTCACCATCGTCGGCCCCTACACGTCGGAGAAACTCGCCGAAGCCATCCGCAATCTCGCTACGATCGCGCAGAAGGGTGACCGCTTCTGTGCGAACTGGAAGCGGCTGAAGACGTTCAATCTCGTAAGCCCCTTCTCGACGGCCGACGAGGGCGCCCTCATCAAGTCAGCGGTGCTCGCCGATATAAAGTCCGCTGAACTCGCAGACATCACGCCCATCGACTGCACGGAAAGTGGACGCCCCGGTCAGAACAAACTGACTTACGGGACTCTCGCAGAAATCTTCCAGGCCCTCGGACTACACGTCGATCATCGATCCGATCCATTCTTTCTCAGAACCGTCGGTTCTGATACCCGCCAGGTCGAGCTCCTGCGGACCGAACTCTGCGCGCGCGGCTTGCACAAGGGCGGACGTGTTGTGCTCCTCCACGAATGGGATTCCCTGTTCGCCCGCAGCCTCGTCGAGAAGATTCGCCAAGGTCTGCCCTGTCACGGTGGCGGTGACGTGGACGTCGATACCTATGCCTTTTTCGGCGGTCTTGATGGCGTAACGCTGGAAGGCGCGTCAAAGCAACAGAGAGCGGTGCCGCGCGCCAATCGCACCGACAAGGATTCCAACAAGGAGCCGGAGATCGAATGGCCCGAGAACAGGGACCAGCGGGACTATATCCGGCGCCTCGTCAGGAACCTCCAGGCCGGCGGGGACCACGGCGCGAAGTCCCCCGTCCGGGCGATCGGCGTGATCGGCCAGGACGTCCATGACAAGCTGCTGCTGATCCAGGCCCTGCGGCCTGCCTTCACCGAGCAGACCATCTTCACGACCGACATGGATGCCCGCCTGTTCCATCCCGACGTGACACGATACATGCGGAACGTCGTGGTCTCCTCGGCCCTTCCGCTGTCGCCGCGCGAACTCCGCCCGTTCTTCGCGCCAGCGCCGAAGGTCGCGCCCTTCCGGGACAGTTACCAGACCGCGACCTACCTCGCCGTCCGCTACGCAGCCATGGATGGGTCGGACTCCGAGCAGGCTCGCAAGGAACGAGCCGCCTTCCGCACGGAGTTGGCAAAACAACTGGAAGTGTCCTATCTCCACGAAGTCGGCCGTCAGGATCAGGGCGTCGTCGCTCTCGCAATGCCAGCCGGTACACTGGCCGGCATCTGGAGCGATCAGGTCGTTGCCCGACTTCGATTCGCCATTGTCCTGTCCGTCATGCTGGCGATCTTCGGCGTGGTGGCGCTTGTCTTCATGCCGAGCCCGGCGCTTCGCAAAGTCGTTCGCCGCAAGGGACCGTGCAGTTTCCCGACGATGCTCATCGCCGGTGTGGTCGTCGCCTCCTGGGGCTTCGCAGTGGGCGTCGTTACGGAACTCGCCAGACCGGGTCGAATCGGGGTCTGGGGCGTGCTGGGAATTGCCGCTCTCGCGACGGCGGTCTTCTGGCTTGCGTTCTGGCCCCGTCCGGCTTCATCGGAAGGCGAGGCGTCGCAAACCTCCAGGTCACGGCGCTACAAGCTGCGGCTTGCCTTGGTCCTGCTAGTCCCTGCCGGCGTGGCATGCCTGCTTGGCTTCGTCCCGCACCGGTTGGCTGCTGGCACGTTCGAACCCTTCTCCATCTTCGCCGGAGTGAGCAGCTGGCCGTCCGAACTGCTGCGCGCCCTGGCCGTGCTCCTGTTCGGCTGGTTCCTCGACCGCACGTGGAGAGGCACGTCGGTGGCCACTGCGAAGATCGGCAAACGCTACTTTCCAGGCACGCAATCCCAGGACCTCGGCCGCGAGTCGTTCTGGAAACGTCTGCAGCGCGACGCGAAGATCTGGATCGGATCGAAGGCGTTGATTGCAGGAAAGGACGTCCTGACCCCGCCCAATGACCAGCGCGAAGACGGTGGGATCGACGGCAGCCAAGTGTGGCGGAACTACCTCGGCCTGCTGGCCGACGGTCCCCGCTTCCTCCGTTTGGTTCTGTGGCTCGCCATCACCTTCATCGTCATCAATACCATCATGAAGCTGGCTGGTGGGGAGCCGCCGGATGTTCCCGCCCGCGGGGAGGGCGACCGTGCGCTTTTCCTGCTGACGATATGGCTGTCGGTGACAGCCACGATCGTCCTCATGATCCTCGTGAGCGATGCGACGATCCTGACATGGCGGTTCATCCAGGTGCTTCGCGACAAGCGCACGGTCTATCCGATCGACACCGTGCAGCGCTTCGCGGCAGACCTAGGTTCGAAGCTTTCCATACGCGCCGACCAGATCATTTCCGCCCGGCCTCGCGACCGCAAGGACGTGAGCCGGCCCGGCCGGAACTCCATCCTCGATCCCTGGATAGACGCCAATCTCCTGGCCGATCACACGGAGGGAATCTCGAGGCTGATTTTCTTTCCACTGATCCTGCTCGGGCTGCTGTTCGTTGCCCGGCTGCAGATCTTCGACAACTGGTCGGCCAACAATGTCGTCATAATCGTGCTCGTGGTCTTCCTGTTCTGGATGGTCGGCGTGGCGACCGCGCTGAACATCGGCGCGGAAATTGCCCGCCGCCGGGCGCTGGAGATCCTGCGCCTCGACCTGCTGTGGCTGAAGGGGTCCTCAAATCCCGATGACGTGGCCCTGGCCGAACAGTTCCCGTCGCTCATCAAGCAGGTCGAGGAGCTGCGCCGCGGGGCCTTCGCGCCGTTCTTCGAGCAGCCTCTCGTCCGCGCCGTGCTGGTGCCGCTCGGCGGCGTCGGCGGCCTGCAGCTCCTCGAATTCCTGCCGCTCATCCGCTCTTAATCGGCGCCCGCAGGAGACAGGATCAGCTTCTGGATCCCGGAATCGGCTTCCGGCGACAGCGCGATCGTGCCGTTCAGGCGGCCCTTCGCGCAGGCAAGGACGAAGCGGCCGGCCAGCGCATGGACAGGCTCGATCCGCTCGAGACGTCCCTCGCCCAGGCGCGCCCTCAGGGACGCAAGCTCGGCGTCGCGCAGGCGGGCCGGGGTGTCGAGCAGGAAGTTCACCGCGAACGGCCGGTCGCCTCCTTCGATGCGACCCGACGCGTAGGCCGCGACGACCGCATCGATGGCACGCACCAGCGCCGGCGATGGTGGTGCGACAGGGAGCGGTGGCGACGCTTCGTGCAGCATTTCGGCGATCTGCAGGGTGAGCCTCGACATCGGCGCGTAGGTGCGATTGCCGAAGGCGAAGACGCCCCAGCCGCGTTCCGGCAGCATCAGCACATGCGAGCCATAGCCGGGCAGGCCCCCGGCATGATGAATCCGCATGCCGAGCAGCGCGTCGCTGGAATGGGTGAGACCGTAGCCGTAGGCGCTCGGCTGCGGGGTGCGCGCGCCGGGCAGCGGGTCGGCCACGAAGGGCGGCGCGTGCCACAGCACCATCTCGCGGATACTCGACCGGCGGGCCGGCCCGGTCTCCGGATCGTCGCGCGCCGGCCAGGCGTCGAGCAGGAACGACACGTAGCGCGCATAGTCGGGCACGGTGGTCGCGAGGCCGCCCATCGCTCCGACCTCCCCGTCCGGCTCGATGCGCTCGCGTGACCACACGTCGCCATCCAGCCGATAGCCCCATGCATAGTCACCCTTGGCCGCCGCGGGCGCGTCGAAAGTCGTGCCGACCATGCCGAGCGGCTCGAGGAAGGTGCGGCGCATATAGGCCTGGTAGGGCTCGCCGCTCACGTTCGTCAGAACCCGGCCCAGCAGCGCATAGCCCAGGTTGCTGTACTCGAAGGCGAGGCCGGGCGGCCGGGCGAACAGATGGCCGGTCGCGATCACCCGGTCGAGCTCGGCCGAGCTCATGCCCAGCACGCGATCGCCCCAAGGATCGTCCGTCACGAAGCCCGCCGTATGGGTGAGCAGGTGGCGGAGCGTGACCGGCGCGCTATCCCGTGTCGCGGGCTTCACCGCGGCGAACTGCGGCACGTACTGCTCCAGCGGCGCGTCGAGCTGCAGCTTGCCCCGGTCGCGCAGCGACAGGATCGCCAGAGCGGTCATGTTCTTGGTCATCGAGGCGATCCGGAAGGCCGTCCCTGCCTCCACACGCCGGCCGGCTTCGCGGTCGGCGACGCCAAGCGCCGTCACGTGGACGAGGCGGCCCTCCTGGACGATGCCGGCGGCGAGACCCGGAATCCGTTCCTGTTCGGCAAAGGCGGCGCAGGCCGCGTCGAGGTCGCTGGAGGCACTGGCTGACATGGCGACACCATAGCAGCCGAGCGCCGCTCCTGCAGGAGACGTGTCAGATGCGCAATCCCATGCGGCGTGTCAGCCACACTCCATTGGGAACGCTACGATAGGGATGGATATCGACCTGAATGCAAAAGAAGTCGACGACCGGCCGCGGCGTGGCCGTGAAGGTCGCCGAAT